>NZ_VFMN01000001.1:4273805-4579077 GCF_006715055.1 Lapillicoccus jejuensis | reverse complement strand
ACGATCCACGGCGCGCCGGCCATCGTCACGGCCCCATGGCGTCGGCGAAGCGCTCGGCCGCCCACAGCCGGACCTGACCGAGCCGCCGCGCGGGTAGGAGCCGGGGCCGGCGCCACAGCAGGACCCGGCAGGCCAGGGCGGTCAGACCCATCCCCAACCGGGTGACGAAGCAGCAGGCCGACGCCGATCGCCCACCACGAGGCCGGCGGCGGCCAGGACGCCGTACCGGAGCCGCGCAGGACCTCGGTGGCGACGGCGAGGCCGACGAGCCACTGCAGCCCGCGGACGGTGAGCAGGACGAGCGAGACGAGGGTCTGCAGGAGCTGCACCCCGGCGGGGAGGCGGCGGACCTCGCGGTCGACCGCCGCCTGCGGCTCGGCCGGCGCGAACGAGTCGAGCAGCTCGGCCAGCGCCCCGAGGCGGGGGTGCGCGTGGACGTCGGCGACCGTGACGGTGGGGTAGCGCTCGCGCAGCAGCGAGACGAGCCGGGCGGAGGACAGGCTGCCGCCGCCGAGGGCGAAGAAGTCGGCGCGCTCGTCGGTGACGGGCAGGCCGAGCACGGCCGACCAGTGGCCCGCGACCCAGCCGGCCGTGCCCGGCAGGGCGGGGACGTCGTCGCCGGTCGCGCCGACCAGCGGCCACGGCAGCGCGTCCCGGTCGACCTTGCCCGAGGTGCGGGTGGGCAGGTCGTCGACGACGGCGAGGACGGGGACGAGCGCGGCGGGCAGCTCCTCGCGCAGCCGGGCCAGCGCGCGGTCGCGGTCGTACGGCGCGTCGGGGTCGGCCGGCACGAGGTAGCCGACGAGGACCTGGCTGCCGACCGGGGTGGTCTTCACCGCGGCGGCCGCGGCCGTGACGTCGGGCAGGGCCTGGAGGGCGGCGTCGACCTCGCCCAGCTCGATCCGGCGCCCACCGAGCTTGACCTGCTCGTCGGCGCGGCCGACGAAGAGCAGGCCCTCGGGGTCGTGGACGACGAGGTCGCCGGAGCGGTAGGCGCGCTCCCAGCCGAGGGTCGGCATCGGCGCGTACTTCTCGGCGTCCTTGGCCGGGTCGAGGTAGCGGGCCAGGCCGACCCCGCCGATGATCAGCTCGCCGGTCTCCCCCTCGGGGACGGGCCGGCCGTCGGCGCCGACGACGGCGAGGTCCCAGCCGTCGAGGGGCAGGCCGATCCGGATCGGGCCGGTGCCGTCCATCGGCGCGGCGCAGGCGACGACGGTGGCCTCGGTGGGGCCGTAGGTGTTCCACACCTCGCGGCCGGGGACGGTGAGGCGGGCGGCGAGCTCGGGCGGGCAGGCCTCGCCGCCGAAGATCAGCAGCCGCACCGGCTCGAAGGCCTCCGCCGGCCACAGCGCCGCGAGCGTCGGCACGGTCGAGACGACGGTGATGTCCTGGGCGACGAGCCACGGTCCGAGGTCCTGGCCGGTGCGCACGAGCGAGCGGGGTGCGGGGACGAGGCAGCCGCCGTGGCCCCAGGCCAGCCACATCTCCTCGCACGAGGCGTCGAAGGCGACGGACAGGCCGGCGAGGACGCGGTCGCCCGGGCCGATCGGGCTGTCCTGCAGGAAGATCCGCGCCTCGGCGTCGACGAAGGCCGCCGCGGAGCGGTGCGTAACGGCCACGCCCTTGGGGACGCCGGTCGAGCCGGAGGTGAAGATGACCCAGGCGTCGTCGTCGGGGGTGACCGCGGGCAGCGGCTCGCCCGGGCGGTCGGTCGCAGCCGGGCCCCCCGGCGCCACGGTGATGCTGCGCCGGGCCCCGACGACGGCGGCGACCCGGGCCTCGCCGAAGACGAGGTCGGCCCGCTCCTGCGGGTCGTCGGCGTCGACGGCGACGTAGGCCGCCCCGGCGAGGAGGATCCCCAGGACGGCGACGTAGAGGTCGGCGTGGCCGGACGTCGCGCGGACGCCGACGGTGTCGCCGCGCCGGACCCCGGCCGCGTGCAGCCCGGTGGCGAGGTCGCGCGCGGCCCCCAGCAGGTCGTCGTACGTGAGCACGGTGGTCGTGTCGTCGACGGCGGGGGCGTCGGTGTGCGCGGCCGCCGTCGCGGTGATGACGTCGACGAGGGTGCGCGGGGCGGGCGCGCGGTCGGACGCGGCGAGGCGCCGGTCGGTCACCGTTCCCTCCTGGCTCGGGGTCGGTCGGGTCTGTCGGGGTGGGACGCGCGTGACCGTAGTGAGCCAAGGTGAACAAACGGGGCGGCGGCTCGCCGGTCGGACCGGGAGCAGGTGCAGGTCAGGCGAGTGCGTCCACCACATCGGTGTGGACGAAGTCGCCGCCGACGAAGAGCAGGGGGCGGCGGGTCTCGCGAGCCAGCGCGTAGGAGAAGCAGTCACCCAGGTTGAGGCCGGCGGGGTGTCCGGACCCCTTGCCGAAGTCGCGGTAGGCGGCTCGACCGATCCGGGCCTGCGACTCGGTGACCGGGTGCACCTCGACCTGCCACTCCTCGAGAAGCGCGTCGAGGCGCCGGGACAACAGGGGCTGCCCCCGCCGGTCGACGACGACACCGACCTCGAGCAGGGTCCCGGCGGAGATGCCGAGTCGCGAGGCGGTCCGAGCGACTCGTCGGATGTCGGCCCGTTGCGGCTCCCCGGTCAGGACGGCCACGATGGCGGACGAGTCGAGGATCACCGGGGGAGGCCGTCGGCGTCGTACAGGTCGTCCGACAGCAGAGCGGCGCGCGTCTGCGGGGTCATCTCGGCGTCCACCCGGGCCAGCAGCTCGTCGATCCGGAGCTCGCGGTCGTCGCCGTCCGCCGCTAGCTCCGCGAGGTAGCGCTCCAGCGCGGTCTCGATCGCGTCGGTCTGCGACCGGCCGGTGCGCTCGGCCGCCTCCCGAGCCAGCTCCTGCACCCGCTCGCGCTTGATGTTGATGGCCATGGCACCAGGGTACCTGCTCCAGGTGCCTATCTACCTCGCTGCGGTGGGCCGTCCGGTCGACCAGGTGAGACGCGGTGGCGGACGGGTCGTAGGTTCGCAGGTATGGAGTTTCGTTACCTCGGCAACAGCGGTCTGAAGATCTCGGAGATCACCTACGGCAACTGGCTGACCCACGGGTCCCAGGTCGAGAACGACGTCGCCACGCAGTGCGTGCGCGCCGCGCTCGACGAGGGGATCAGCACGTTCGACACCGCCGACGTCTACGCCAACACCGCGGCGGAGACCGTCCTCGGCGAGGCCCTCAAGGGCGAGCGGCGCGAGAGCCTGGAGATCTTCACCAAGGTCTACTGGCCCACCGGCCCCCAGGGCAAGAACGACACCGGCCTGTCCCGCAAGCACATCATGGAGTCGATCAACGGGTCGCTGCAGCGCCTGCAGACCGACTACGTCGACCTCTACCAGGCCCACCGGTACGACACCGAGACGCCGCTCGAGGAGACGATGCAGGCCTTCGCCGACGTCGTCCGCCAGGGCAAGGCGCTCTACATCGGCGTCAGCGAGTGGACCGCCGAGCAGATCCGCGCCGGCCACGCGCTCGCGAAGGACCTCGGCATCCAGCTCATCTCGAGCCAGCCGCAGTACTCGATGCTGTGGCGGGTCATCGAGCCCGAGGTGGTCCCGACCTGCGAGGAGCTCGGCATCGGCCAGATCGTCTGGAGCCCCATCGCGCAGGGCGTGCTCACCGGCAAGTACCGCCCGGGCGAGCAGCCGCCGGCCGGGTCGCGCGCCGCCGACGAGAAGGGCGGCGCCGACATGATCCAGCGGTTCATGAACGACGAGACCCTCACCCGCGTCCAGAAGCTCAAGCCGGTCGCCGACGACGCCGGCCTGAGCATGGCCCAGCTCGCCGTGGCGTGGGTCCTGCAGAACCCGAACGTCTCCGCCGCCCTCGTCGGGGCCTCGCGCCCCGAGCAGGTCGGGGAGAACGTCAAGGCCGCCGGCGTCACCCTCGAGCCGGAGCTGATGCAGCGGATCGACGACGCCCTCGGCGACCTCGTCGAGCGCGACCCGGGCAAGACGGTGGAGAACTCGCCGCAGCAGCGGGTCGCCTGACCCGCCGCCGTACGGCGTCCTGCCCGTCGAGCCCTCGTCCCCACCGGGGCGGGGGCTCGACGCCGTCCCGGGCGGTCAGCGGGTCGAGCTCAACCCGTACTGCGAGATCTTGCGGTAGAGCGTCGCCCGGCTCATCCCGAGCTCGGCGGCGACGTCCTTCATCGTCTTGCCCGGCTGGGCGAGCAGGCGGGCGATCTCCTCGCGCTCGAACTGCTCGATCCGTCCGACGGTGGGTGCGCTCGCGCCGCCGAGGACCCGGCCGGGCAGGTGGCGCACGTCGACCGTGTCGGAGCGCATCGCGGCGTCGTGGACGACGGCGAACAGCTCGTCGACGTTCCCCGGCCAGCCGTAGGTGGTGAGCGCGCGCTCCGCCGCTGGGGTGAACCCGACCTCGCGGGCGCGCGTGTTGTGCGCGGCGTACCGGGCCAGGGGCAGGACGTCGGCGGGTCGGTCGCGCAGCGACGGCACCTCGACGACGGTGTCGACGAGCGCCCGCAGGACGAGCGGCACCTCGTCCAGCCGCTCGGCGGTCGCCGCCCAGGGCAGCACCCGCTGCGCGGCGGGGGTGTCCGGCATCGTGGTGCGGGCGGCCACGGCGCGGTCGTGCAGCGTCTGCGCCCCCCACGCCGGGAGCGAGTCGGCGCCCTCGACGATGACGGCGGTGTGCTCCTTGCCCAGCTCGGGCGTCCACAGGGACAGCCAGCGCTCGACGTCCTCCGGCGCGGGGACGGCGGCGCTGAGGATGCGGTCTCGGGGCCGGGCGCGCCGGAAGGGCCTGCGCGAGGAGGGTGGCCCGGCCCGAGCCGGGCTCGCCGACGGCGGCGACGACCTTGCCGTCCTCGACGGCGCGGGTGGCCGCGGCGAGGGCCTCGCTTCCACGCGGCCGACATCTCGCGGATGGTGCCGGCGGCCGGCTCGAGCCGCGCGTTCTGCACCCGGAACACGCCACCGCGCGGCTGCGGGCGCGAGCGCCGTCCCTGCGAGCGGGCGAGCATCAGCGCCGAGGTCGTGCCCGCCGCCGACTGGGCCAGGGCGAGCAGCAGGTCGCTCGAGGAACGCGCCCACGTCGTGATGTTGACCGACCCCTCGAGCATCCCCGACAGCGGGTCGAGGACGGGGACGGCGGCGCAGGTGTAGGTGCACAGGCTGGCCGAGTAGTGCTCCTCCGCGCGGACCAGGCTGGGCGTGCGGTCGGCCAGGGCCATCCCCAACCCGTTGGTGCCGGCCTCGCGCTCGGAGAAGGCGAAGCCGGGGGCGAGGTGGACCCGGTCCAGGGCCCGCAGCAGCGAGGTGTCGCCGCTGAGGCGGTTGAGGACCAGACCGTCGGCGTCGGTGAGCATGAGGCTGATCGGCTCGTTGGCGAGGGTGCGGTGCAGACCGGTGAGCACCTCGGCGCCGCACTCGAAGAAGAGCGAATCGCCGGCGGCCCGCGCCGGACGTGCCGGACCAGACCGGCTCGACCTCCTCGAGGTCGACCCCGTAGTCCTCGCTGCGCCGCCACGAGGCCAGCAGCCGGGGGGAGAGGGCGGCGACCGGCTCCGCCGGGGCGACGTACGGCGAGCGTGCGCGTCGCGGGAGCAGCGAGTCCTCCGTGGGCGCCATCGCCCCTCCTTCCAGCCTGGCCACGACGGTAACCCCGGCCGGATCGCGACGGAAGGACTGGGTGTCTCGTTCTGCGACACGGGTCGGCGGCGCACCAGGGGTCACCGCACGGCGCTCAGCCGCGGCGGGGGGAGCGCCGGGCGGTGCCCGGCCCGGGTGTCGAGGCAGCCCGTCCACCCGTGCGGGGTGAGGACGTAGATGTCCCCGCCCATCGCGGCGCCGACGTCGGCGGCGCGCAGCCACGCCAGCTTCCACACCGTCTCGGCCGGACCCGGGACGACCCGCCCCTCCCGGCACACGACCGTGACGAAGACGTGGCGCACCGGTTCGTGGCCGGCGACAAGGGGCAGGGTGCCCGCCGTGCGGGCGGTGTGCTCGGCCAGCCGCTCGGCGGCCTGCCACGGCCCCACGTGCTCGCCGCGCCGGACGACGACGGCGGCGTCGAGCAGGTCCCGCGCCCCGCCGGACCGGCAGCGCAGCAGCGCCAGGACGACGTCACCGGGCCGCGGCGCGGTCCGCCGGACCACCTCGGCGAGGGTGCGCGCCGGGTTGGCCAGCTCCCACCGGGCGAGCATGAGGTCCGGGGGCGGGCCGGTGGGGCGATCGGTGGCGGGGCTCGGGGACAGCGGGGTCGAGGTGCTCATCCCAGCAGCGTGGCAGCGGCGCGGCGACGCCGATCCGGTTCCTCCACAGGCTGATCGGCGCCGGGCGAGGGCCTGTGGACGAGGCCCGGGGAGGGGTGGGCGCACGTGCCAGCATCGTCGGGCGGGCAGGTCGCCGGCCCGCGGACCGGTCCACGCCCGACCGCCTCGCCCGACCCGCCCCGCCCGACCGCCACGAAGGAGCAGCGATGGAGCACCACACGACGTACCTCGGTCAGCTGCGGCTGGACCCGCCGCTGGCCGAGGCCGAGCTGGACTGGCTGCGGGCGTTCGCCGAGTGGGGCGGTGGCCCGCACGGCGACCCCTTCGACGTCCCGATGAACCCGCGGGCGGACCTCGCCGGTCGCGCCGGCCAGGACCCGTGGGCGCGACCGGCCGACGAGGGCCGCCGGACGGGGATCCCCGCGGGCGTGCGCGACTGGGCGCCCTGCGACGAGGGGTGCCACCTGGTGTGGCGGCCGGCGCCGTTCTCCAACGACGCGCTGCTCGCGCTGCGCTTCCTCGTCGACCACTTCCTCGGCCCGCGGGCGCTCGCCCGGGGCAGGGGGCCGGCCTTCGACGCCTTCACCTTCGACCACCGGGTCGACGGCGTGCTCGCCGCGCACCGCGACGACACCGAGGAGCTGTTCCTGCTGCGCGCCGAGGACGGCCGCTTCCACCGCGAGACCCTCGACCCCGGCACGCGCCGGTGGTCCGGCGACGGGGACGGTGGGGGCGACGCGGGCGCCCCGCAGGATGCCGACGAGGGCGAGGCCCCGTGGGAGGTCGGCGCCGCGTCCGAGGAGGCCCCGGGCGGGGAGGTCGTCGGCGCTCGCGGGGCGACCGTGCGCGAGCTCGTGCGGCACCGCGCCGCCCGGGGGCCACGGGGCAGGGGCCCGTGACCGTCGGGACACAGGCCACGCACAGCGAGATGACGGCAGGCCCGATCACGGGCAGGATCTGGTGGTGTCATGCCGATCCTCTCCCCACGCCCGCGTCGGGCGGCCGTCCTCGCCGTCCTGACCGCGCTCGCGGTCCTCGGGCTCGCGGCCTGCTCCGGCTCGTCCACGCCGCCCACCAGGACCTCCTCGTCCTCCTCCTCGCCCTCCTCCTCGGCGACGGCCGCCCCGGGCTCGGGCAAGCCGTGGGTGGTCGGCGTCATGGACCGCAAGGGCCCGCCGGACGCCTCTGAGCTGACCTACGACGGCAAGCCGCTCGTCCAGGGCTTCGTCATCCAGGTGCTGTGGAAGGACGTCCAGCCAACCGGACCCGACAGCTTCGACACGAGCAAGATCGACCAGCAGCTCGCGTTCGCCAAGGCTCACGACCTCGCCGTCCGGATGCGCGTCTACGCGGGCTACAACAGCCCCGCCTGGGTGCTCCAGTCGGCCGGCAGCGTGACGTGGCAGGGGACGGCCAACGACGCCGGCCCGACCAGCTACCCCGTCCCCGTCTTCTGGGGGTCGAGGTTCCAGCAGCTGTTCCAGCAGTTCGACGCCAAGCTGGCGGCCAAGTACGACGGCGACCCGCAGCTGCGCGAGCTCGTCCCCGGCATGTGCATCACCAACTTCGCCGAGCCGTTCCAGCGGCAGTTCAGCGAGAAGGCCAACGTGGCCTCCGCCTCGGGGAAGGGCTACAGCGACGCCACCGACCAGGCCTGCCTGAAGAACACCGTCAGCATGTTCGCGAAGGACTGGCGCACGACCAACATGGCCATGGCCTTCAACCCGTACCAGTCGCTGACCAAGCAGGGCTCCAACGACAAGTCGGAGGCCTCGGCGCAGGCCAGCGTCCAGGTGCCCGAGCAGATCGCCAAGTACTGCGTGAGCGAGCTCGGCCCGCGGTGCGTGCTCGGCAACAACTCCATGAAGGGCAACACCCGCGGCAAGGCGTACGACGCCCTCTACACGATGCTGCAGGGGCTGCACCAGCCGCTCTACATCCAGACCGCCTCGAACGCCAAGATCCAGGACTGGCAGGCCGCCCTCACCAACTCCGTCGAGGTCGGCGCGATCTCCATCGAGCTGCCGGACGGCTACCAGAAGTGGGACAAGGCGACGCTCCAGTCGTACGACGCCAAGCTGCAGGCCAACGCGGACAAGCTCTCCACCACCTGAGGCCCCACCGGGAGGCCGCGCGCCCGGGGGTGCGAGGGCGCCGGTGGGGGTATGTCGACGCCGGGCGCGCCCGGCGCGCCGTACGTCCCTCTTCGTCCCCGTCCCTGGGAGGACCGCATGGCCAGCTTCTCGTCGACGACCGAGTCGACGGCGGTGGTCGCGGCCCGGCGCGCCGACATCTGGGCGGCACTGACCGACCCGGACGTCCTGCCGCGGCTGACGCCGTTCCTGCAGGGCATCGAGACCGACGGCGACACCTGGCGGTGGCGGCTGGCCTCGCTCAAGCTCGCCGGGATCACGGTGGACCCGTCGTTCACCGAGACCATGCGCTTCACCCCGAAGACCCGGATCGAGTTCGAGCACACCCCGCCCGCCGGGGTGACCGAGCGGGGTGGCGCGCAGGGGTGGTACGCGCTGGCCGACGAGGGCACGGGCACCCGCCTCGACATCTCCATCACGCTCACCGTGCAGCTGCCCGTCTCCCGGCTCGCGGCCCCCGCGGTCGAGCGGGTCATGGGCGCGGCGATGGCGCAGACCGGCGACCGCTTCGGGCGCAACCTCGAGAAGCACCTGCGCGCGGCCGCCTGACCCGGCGTCGTCAGCTCCCGACGACGACCCGCGTCACCGACGTCACGGTCCGCGCGGGGCCCACGTCACCGCCGACGACGAGCTGCGGGCGGGGCAGGGACCGCCCGTCCTGGGCGAGACTGAGCCCGACCTCCTTCTGCGCCTCCCGCACCTCACCACCGGTGAGGACCGCGACCTGGCCCGTGCTGCCGACGACGGTGACCAGCGTCGCGTCGTCGAGCGACAGCCCGGCCGCGGTCAGCACGTCGGCGAGCCGGGCTCCCTGCTGGCGCGTGGTGGCCGACCCGGGGCGGGTGAGGGCGTAGTCGCGGCGGGGGAGGGAGGCGACGTCGACCGTGCGGTGGCTCGACCCGGCATCGACCTCGACCGACCCGGGCGCCGGGACGGGCGACGGGGCGGCCGGCACCTCGACCACCCGGACGTCGACCGCGTCCACCCCCAGCACCGAGCGGCCCGTCGTCCGGTCCTGCGGCACGACGACGTCGAGCCGTCCGGCGGCGGTGAGGGTGATCAGGGCCGGGTGGTCCCCGACCGACGCCTCGGTCTCCGCCCGGGTGAAGGTCATCGCCGCGCCCGTCCCGGTGCCGGAGACGCGGTACACGACGAGCAGGCGCGAGTCGGGCGACCCGGTGCGGGCCGGGCCGGCGTACCGCGTCAGCGTCGCCAGCGTGGGCGCCGTGACGGTGCTGCCGTCCGCGGCGGTCACCGTCGTGCGGGGCAGGGCGAGCAGCTGGGCGAGCGACCACCGACGCGGTCCGGCCCCCGGGAGCGTCACGGTGATCGACGCCGCGGCGGTCGGGGTGGCGGTGGTCGGAGCCGAGGAGGTCGGGGCCGAGGAGGTCGTCGAGCCCGAGACGGCGGCGGGGGAGGTCGTGGTCGGGGAGGCCGGGCTCGGGGTGGCCGCGGAGCCGGTGCACGCGCCCACGAGGGCGAGGCCGAGCGCCGACGCGGTCACGCCGAGGCGTCGTCCGGCCCTGCTGCGTCCCGCGTCCATCGGCTCTCCTCGTCCACCCGTCGGCACCCGTCGCGGTCGCGGGGGCGGGCGTCGCCCCGCTCCGGCGGATCCCCACCGTCGACCCCGAACATCCCGGGCACCCTACGGCCGGTGGCGGGCGGGAGGTGGGAGGCGGGGGCCGTCCCTGGGTATGAGATGGCCATGGCACGCGTGACGATCATCGGAGGACACGGCAAGGTCGCCCTGAGGCTCGCCCGGCTGCTCGCGCAGCGCGGCGACGAGGTGACCTCCTGGGTCCGCAACCCCGACCACGCCGGCGACGTCGAGGCGACCGGCGCGCGCGCCCGGGTGGCCGACGTCGAGTCGATGAGCCTCGACGAGATGACGTCCGCCCTGGCCGACGTCGACGCGGTCGTGTGGTCCGCCGGCGCCGGCGGTGGCAGCCCCGAGCGGACCTACGCGGTCGACCGCGACGCCGCCGTCCGCTCGGTCGACGCGGCCGAGGCGGCCGGGGTCGACCGCTACGTCATGGTCTCGTACCACTACCGCAAGCCCGACCACGGCGTGCCCCCGGACAGCTCGTTCTTCCCCTACGCCGAGGCCAAGAAGGCCGCCGACGACGCGGTGCGCGGGTCCGACCTCGACTGGGTCGTGCTCGGCCCCAGCAGCCTCACCGACGACCCGGGCACCGGCCGCATCGACACGACCGGCGAGGCCTCGTCGGTCAGCCGCGACGACGTCGCCGCCGTGGCCGCGCACGTCCTCGCCACGCCGTCCGTCAGCCGGGTCACCATCGACTTCAACGGCGGCGACGTGCCGGTCGAGGACGCCATCGGCTGACGCCGTCGCCCACCCGAATCGGATCCGTTCCACTCGACTCCTGTCCTGACCCGAGCCGAGTGGACCGAATCCGATTTGCAGGGGTCGCGGTCACCCCACGGTCACGGGTAGACCGGTCAGCCCGCGGATGACGAAGGTCGGCTGGTACGACGCCGTGCCCGCCGGTCGCAGGCGGTCGCCCAGCGCCGCCAGCCCCGCGACCGAGGCGGCCAGCTCGAGCCGGGCCAGCGGCGCCCCGATGCAGAAGTGGGTCCCGCCGCCGAAGCCGATGTGGCTGGCGTCGCCGCGACCGGCGTCGAAGCGGTCCGGGTCGGGGAAGTGCTTGGGGTCGCGGTTGGCGGCGCCGAAGAGCATCCCCACCCGCTCACCACGCCGCCAGGTGCGCCCGGCCAGCTCGAGGCCGTCGTCGAGGACCCAGCGCTCGAAGAGCTGCAGCGGGGCGTCGTACCGGACGAGCTCCTCGACCACCGTCGCGGCCGGCACCTCGCCGCCGGTCACGCGTTCCCACTCCGCCGGCCGGTCGAGCGCGGCCCGCACGCCGTTGCCGAGCGTGTTGACCGTCGCCTCGTGGCCGGCGTTGAGCAGGACGATGACCGTGCTGACGATCTCGGCGTCGGTGAGCTGGTCGCCCCCGTCGACGACGGCCACGAGCTGGCTGACGACGTCGTCGCCGGGGTGGCGGCGACGGTCGGCGATGTGCTCCTGCACGAGGCGGATGAACGCGTCCGCGCTCGCCTCCGCCGCGTCGCGCTGCGCCGCGGTGCTGTGCAGCTCGTACATCTTGACGATGGCGTGGGACCAGTCGAGCAGCCGCGGTCCGTGCCCGACCGGCACCCCGAGCCAGCGGCAGATGACCTCGATCGAGAAGGGTTGCGCGTAGTCGCCGACGAGGTCGAACGACCCCTGCGCCACGACCCGGTCCAGGTGGGCGGTGGCCAGCTCCTCGACGAGCGGCCGCAGCGCCGCGACCGCCCGCGCGGTGAAGACGCTGGAGACCAGGCGCCGGATCCGGGTGTGGTCCGGCGGCTCGAGGTCGAGCAGCGACCAGCGCTCCGACTCGCGCCAGCGGGGGTACGACGTCCCCTGCGCCGCCCGACCCATCTCCTCGTCGGTGAAGCGGTGCGCGTACACGCGGCCCAGCCCGCGGTGGCGCAGCGCCGCGTGGACGTCGGCGAACCGGGGGAGCAGCACCAGCCCCGACGCCGCGTCGGGGACGGCCCGGCCGGTCTCCCGCAGCCGGGCCAGCGCGGGGTACGGGTCGGCGACGAACGCCGGGTCGGTGGGGTCGAAGCCGAGGTCGCGCGCGTCGGTCACCGCGCCATCATCCCGGCCCGCCCGGCGTCCCGGTCACCGGTGGTGCAGGTCCCCGCCGCACCCTGGACGGAAACCGACATTTCGGTCACACTGGCGGGGCGACCCCACCCCTCGACGACCCGGTCCCTCCTTCCCGGACCGCGGGCCGTCGGCGCGCTCCCCTCCCCGAAGGTCCCCCATGCCCCTCACCCTGCGTGGCGGCGTCCCCGCCGTCCTGCGTCACCTCGTGTCCTGCGCCGCGCTCACGGCCGTGACCGCCCTCGGTGGCTCCCTGCTCGCCCCGGCCCCGGCCCCGGCCCCCACCGTCGCCCCCACCGCCACCCCGGCCGCCGTCGCCGCGGCCGTCCCGGCGGGCCTCGCCACCGTCGCCCCGCCCAACCCGCCGGCGATGAGCGGCATCGAGCCGCTGGCGTCGTACGTCGCGGACGACTCGTGCGACGGCGCGCTCAAGCCGGGCACGTCGCGGCTGGCCTCGCTGCTGACGAGCACGTACGCCGGCACGAGCGCCGGGACCGTACGCGGCTGCGGCACCGACGGCTCGATCAGCGAGCACTACGACGGCCGCGCCGTCGACTGGATGACGTCGGTCCGCACGACCGACGGCCGGGCGCGCGCCGACGCCTTCCTCGGGTGGCTCCTCGCCACGACCAACGGCCAGCCCTACGCCAACGCGCGCCGGCTCGGCGTCATGTACCTCATCTGGGACGACCACATCTGGGGCGCCTACCGGCCGAGCGACGGGTGGCGGCCCTACAGCTCGTGCGCCTCGCACCCCGAGAGCGGCTGGGACACGGCCTGCCACCGCGACCACATCCACATCTCGCTCTCGTGGGAGGGCGCGATGGGCCGCACGTCGTACTGGACCCACGCCGTCGCCGCGCGCGACTACGGGCCCTGCCGCACGCCCGACCTGACCTGGGCGCCGCCGTACGCCGGCCCGCGCACGAGCCCGTGCCCCGCGGTGGGCGCGGTGCCCGTCCCCGCCGGGGCCTCGGACCTGACCCGCCGCCTCGTCGCCGCCTCCGGCGCCATCCTGCGCCCGGGGTCGGTCGGCGCCCCGGTCGCCGCCGTCAACGAGATGCTCGGCCTGTCCGGCACGACGTGGACGACCTCGACCACCGCCCGGCTGCAGGCCTACCAGGGCGCCCGGGGCCTCGCGGCGACCGGGGTCATGGACGTCCCGACGTGGCGGGCCACCACGGGACCGGCGGTGCTCGCCGCCGCCTCCCCGGACGGGCGCCTCGACAGCGTCACCGGCGACCGGCTCAGCCTGCGCGCCGTCGGGTGGGCCTTCGACGGCGAGACCGACGCCACCGTCGCGGTCCGGGTCTCGCTCGACGGTGCGGTGACGACCGTCGCCGCGAACGCGGCCCGGCCCGACGTCGCCGCGGCCTTCCCCGGCCGCAGCGCCTACCACGGGTACGTCGTCACCCTGCCGGCCACCGCGGGGGCCCACACCGTCTGCGCGACCGTCGTCAACACGGGGGCGGGGCAGGACCGCGCGCTGGGCTGCCGCGCGGTGACCGTCGACGGGCCACCGGTCCGGGTCCGGACCCCCCCGACACCCGTGACCGGGGTGGGCCACCCGTCCTGAGGACGGGTGGCCCACCCGGGTCCACCCGGCGGGCCTCAGCCCAGCGGCAGGCTGCGCCGGCGCACCCCGGTCAGGCGCGCCCACGCGTTGGCCACGGCCGGCGCCACCGCGGGCACCCCCGGCTCGCCGACGCCGCCGGGCGCCGCGGTGCTCGGGAGCAGCTGGACCGACACGACCGGGGCGTCCGCCATCCGCACCACCCGCAGCTCGTCGAAGTTGCGCGGGCTGGCCACGCCGCGCTCGAACGTCGTGCGCCCGAACAGCGTCGCGCTCAGGCCGTGCAGGATCCCTCCGGTCAGCTGCGCGTCCACCGTGTCGGGGTTGACCAGCCGGCCGCAGTCGGCCGCGCACCACACCCGCTCGACGCGCACCGTGCCGGGGGCGGGCTGGGCGACCTGGGCGACGAGGGCGACGTACGAGCCGAAGGAGCGGGTGAGCGCCAGCCCGAGGCCGCGTCCGGCGGGCGGCCTCGACCAGCCCGCCGCGCTCGTCACCGCCGTGAGCACGGCCGCCGCGCGCGGGTCGTCGACGAGCCGCAGCCGCAGCGCGAGCGGGTCGACCCCGGCGGCGAGGGCGACCTCGTCGAGCGCCGACTCCACCGCGAAGCAGTTGAGGCTGTTGCCGACCGAGCGCCAGAACCCCACGGGGACCGCCGCCGGGTGCCGCACCTGCTCGACGAGCCGGTCGGGCAGGGCGTAGGGCAGGTCGACGGCGCCGTCGACGGACTGGCTGTCCACGGCCCCGTCGGGCACCCAGCCGCGCTGGAAGAGGATCGACGGGGTGACGATGCGGTGGCTCCAGCCGGTCAGCCGGCCGGCGGTGACGCCCGCGCGGACGCGGATGAGCGCCATCGGCCGGTACTGGTCGTGCCCCAGGTCCTCCTCGCGCGGCCAGGTGACCTTGACCGGGGCCTTGAGGGCCTTGGAGGCCTTGACGGCGTGGGCGACGAAGTCGTTCTCGAACTTCCGGCCCAGCCCGCCGCCGAGCATGGTCGGGTGGACGGTGACCTTGTCCGGGGTCAGCCCGCAGATCCCCGCCGCGGTCGCCGCCGCGAGGCCGGGCGCCTGGGTCGGCGCCCACAGCTCGCAGCCCGCCGCCGTCACCGACGCCGTGCACGCCGGCGGCTCCATCGGTGCGTGCGGCAGGTACGGCAGCTCGTACGTCGCGTCGACCGTGCGGGTCGACGCCGCGATCGCCGCCGTCGCGGACCCGGCGCTCTCGGCGACGACGGCCGGCCCCGCCGTCATGAGCGAGCGGGCCTGCGCGGAGATCGTCGCCGACGTCGTCGCCGACGTCGTGGGCGGCGCCGTCCACGTGACCTTCAGGCCGCGGGCGGCCTGCATGGCCTCCCACGTCGTCGCCGCGGCGACCACCACGGCGTCGCCGCAGTCGACGACGCCGAGCGCACCGGCCGGGCGCGGACCCACGGACGCGACCGTGCCGCCGACCATCGGGCTGTGGCGGACGACGGCGTGCAGCATGCCGGGCACGCGCACGTCGATGCCGTAGACGGCGGCGCCCCGGACCTTGGCCGGCAGGTCGACGCGCGGCACCGACCGACCGATGGTCGTCCACCGGGCGGGCGGCTTGAGGGCCGGGGCGGTGGGGACGGGTCGGCGCGCGGCGTCCGCAGCCAGGGCGCCGTACCTCGCGCTGGCGCCGGTCGAGGGGCAGGTGACGACGCCGCGGGCGGCGACGCACGCGCCGGGGGCCACCCCGAAGCGGGCCGCGGCCGCGGCGACGAGCATCTCGCGGGCGGCGGCCCCGGCGGTGCGCAGGGCGTCGAAGTAGCCGCGCACGCTCGTGCTGCCGCCGGTCAGCTGGGCGTGCGTGAGCGGGTTGGCGTAGACGGCCGCGGCGGGCGCGGCCTCGGAGCGCACCCGCGCCCAGTCCACCTCGAGCTCCTCGGCGACGAGCTGGGCCAGGCTGGTGAAGACGCCCTGTCCCATCTCCGCCGCGCCGACGAGGATCGTCACCGACTCGTCCGCACCGATCCGCACCCAGGCGCCGAGCGCCGAGGACGTGGCCGGGACCCCGGCGCGGGCGGGCAGCGCGTCGCCGAGGACGCCCACGGCGAGCCCGCCACCGACGGCCACCGCCGTGAGGAAGGTGCGCCGGTCGAGGTCCGGGAGCGTGCTCACGAGCGCGCTCCGGCCGTGCCGGCCGAGCCGGCCGAGCCGGCCGCGGCGGTGGCAGCGGTGGCGGCGGCGACCTGGTGGATCGCGGCTCGGATGCGCTGGTAGGTGCCGCAGACGCAGATGTTGCGCATCGCGGCGTCGATCTGGGCGTCGGTCGGCTGCGGGGTGCGCCGCAGCAGCGCGACGGCCGCAAGGATCATGCCGGACTGGCAGTAGCCGCACTGGGGGACCTGGCCGGCGACCCAGGCCTGCTGGACCGGGTGGCTGCCGTCGGGGGAGAGCCCCTCGATGGTCGTCACGGCCTTGCCGACGGCGTCGTGGACCTGGACGCTGCACGAGCGCTCCGGCTCGCCGTCGAGCAGGACGGTGCACGCACCGCAGGCCTCGACGCCGCAGCCGTACTTGGTGCCCGTCAGGCCCAGCGCGTCGCGCAGGGCCCAGAGCAGGGGCATGGAGGTGGGGACGGGGACGCTCGACGCGACCCCGTTGACACGCAGGGTGGGCATGGGGGGAACCTTCGGGTGATGGGGGAAGAGGAAGGTGCCTTCGCGGAGAGGTGGACCACGGCGCGCCCCACGCCGTACGGCGAGGGTAGGGCCCCCACCGGCCCGGGCGACAGAGGTCGACGGCAGGTAATTTTGTCCGTTGTGTCCGTTCGCGAAGGTGCTGTCCCCCGTCACCTAGGCTCGCCGCCATGACCCGCGACAACGACGCCCGCCCCGGCTGGGGCGAGCCCCGGGCCGAGGCGGGGGGCGAGCTGCTCGTGCGCGAGGCCCCGGGGCTGGTCGAGGTGGCGTTCCACCGCCCGGAGAAGCTCAACGCGTTCACCGACGCGATGTACGACGGCCTGCTCGAGCTCTGCGCGCGGGTCGCGGTCGACCCCGCCGTGCGGGCCGTCGTGGTACGCGGCTCCGGGGGGCGGGCCTTCGCCGCCGGCAACGACATCGCCTCCTTCCGCGGCTTCACGACGGGGGCCGACGGGGTGGCGTACGAGGCCCGGATCCGCCGGGTCCTCGACGCGCTCGCCGACCTCCCGCAGCTGACCGTCGCCGCGGTCGACGGGGTGTGCGTGGGCGGGGGGCTCGCCGTCGCGACGAGCTGCGACCTGCGCGTCGCGACCCCGGCGTCGCGCTTCGGCTACCCCATCGCCCGGACGCTCGGCAACGCGCTGTCGGCGCCCATCGTGCTGCGCTGCGCCGAGGTGTTCGGCGACCCGGTAACCCGCGAGATGCTCCTCGCGTCGCGGCTCGTCGACGCGCCGCGGGCGCTCGCGGTCGGTGCCCTCGTCTCGGTCGTGGAGCCGCAGCACCTCGACGCGGAGGTGTGGTCGCTGGTCGAGGGCGTTCGGCGCGCGGCCCCCCGCACGCTGGCCGTCACCAAGGAGCAGCTGCGCGCCGGGCGGAGCGGGTACGACGTCGTCGTCGACGACGAGCGGCTCGCCGGCGCCTACGGCAGCGCCGACTTCCGTGAGGGGGTGCGGGCGTTCCTGGCCAAGGAGCGTCCGTCGTTCACGGGGCAGTAGGTTCCTGCGATGTCATTATGGCATCGCACGACGACGGTTCTCGGGAAGGTTTTTTGGAGGGTCTTCCGTGTGGCTGGGTCGTCGTGCCACGGTGGGGTGATGACGACGCCGGACGTGCGGACCGTGCAGGTGACCTTCGACGCCGGCTCCCCGCGGGCGCTCGGGCTGTTCTGGGCCGCGGCCCTCGGCTACGCGGCCGACCCCGTCCCCGGCTCCGGCGCCGCGCCGGACCCGGACGCGGTCGAGGCCACCGCCGACGCCTGGGTCGCGTTCCTGCGCGAGAACGGCGTCCCCGAGGCCGAGCACGACTCCGCCTTCGCCCTGGTCGACCCGACCGGGAGCGGGCCGCGGTTGTTCTTCCAGCGCGTGCCCGAGGCGAAGACCGCGAAGAACCGCGTGCACCTCGACGTCCGGGCCGCCCCGGGCCTCACCGGCGAGGAGCGGATGGCCGCCCTCGAGGCCGAGGCCGACCGGCTCGTGGGGCTCGGCGCCCGGCGGGTGGCGCGGCACGAGCCGGTCGGGTTCGGTGCGGGCCACCTCGTCCTGCTCGACCCGAGGGCAACGAGCTCTGCCTGGACTGAGGCGGGACCGAGGGACGCGCAGGGGCGTGGGGTGCTGTCGGTGCCCGTCGGTAGGTTGTCCGCCACAGCGGGTCGTGGGGACCGGCGCGAGCGGGAGGGGGAGCGGTGCTGCACCTGCACGTCGCCGACCGGACCGACCGGCTCGCCGACGGCCTGGCCGGCCTGCTGGGGCGCACCCAGCCGGACCCCTTCGCCTCCGAGCTCGTCGTCGTCCCCGCCAAGGGAGTGGAGCGCTGGCTGACCCAACGGCTCTCGCACCGGCTGGGGGCCGGGCCCGGCGGTGGTGACGGGGTCTGCGCGGGGGTCGACCTGGTCAGCCCGCGCTCGCTCGTCGCCACGCTCACCGGCACCGAGCGGTCCGACCCCTGGGTGCCGGAGCGGCTGGTCTGGCCGGTGCTGGACGCGGTCGACGCGGCGCTGGGCGAGCCCTGGGGCGCCACCCTCGCCCACCACCTCGGCGAGGACCGCACCGGGGCCGAGCGCGAGCTACGGCGCGGGCGTCGCTGGTCGGTGGCCCGGCGGCTCGCCGGCCTGTTCGCCGCCTACGCGGTCCAGCGACCGGCGCTCCTGCGCGCCTGGGGCGAGGGCCGTGACGAGGACGGCACCGGGGAGCCGTTGGAGCCCGATCTGGGGTGGCAGGCGCCGCTGTGGCGGGCCGTCACCGCGCGGGTCGACGCGCCCGCCCCCCACGTGCGGCACGCCCGCACCCTCGAGGCGATCGCCGCCGGCCGCCCGCTCGCGCTGCCGACGCGTCTGTCGCTCTTCGGCCACACCCGTCTCCCGGTCACCGAGGTCGAGCTGGTCCGGGCGGTCGCCGCCGTCCGCGAGGTGCACCTGTGGCTGCCCACCCCCTCCACGGTCCTGTGGGAGTCCCTCGCGCCGCTGGCCGCCGAGGGCGTCGTGCGCCGCGACGCCGACGCGTCGGCGCGGGCGGTCGGACACCCGCTGCTGTCCTCGCTCGGGCGCGACACCCGCGAGCTGCGGCGCACCCTCGGCGGGCTGGGCGCGCTCGGCGGGCGCGACGAGGTCGTCCCGGACGTCCTGCCGCCCACCCCGGCGCCCGCCACCCTGCTCGGTCTGCTGCAGCACGACCTGCGCCACGACCACGAGCCGACCGGCGCCGAGCGCGCCGCCCGCGTCGTCGCCGCCTCCGACCGGTCGGTGCAGGTCCACGCCGCCCACGGATCCGCGCGCCAGGTCGAGGTGCTGCGCGACGTGCTCGTCGGCCTGCTCGAGGACGACCCGACGCTCGAGCCGCGCGACATCGTCGTCCTCTGCCCCGACATCGACGTCTACGCGCCCCTCTTCCACGCCGCCTTCGGCCTCGGCGGGGTCGTCGGCCCCGGCGAGGGCGGACACCCCGCGCACCGGCTGCGGTTGCGGCTCGCCGACCGGGGACTGGCCGCCACCAACCCGTTCCTCGCCCTCGCCGCCGACCTGCTCGCGCTCGCCTCCGGTCGCGCGACGCTGAGCGAGGTGCTCGCGCTGGCCGCGAGCGACCCCGTGCGGCACCGGTTCGCGCTCGGCGACGACGACCTCGACACCATCGCCACCTGGGCGGAGGAGGCCGGCGTCCGGTGGGGTCTGTCGGCGCCGCTGCGCGACGCGTTCGGGCTCGCCGCGGTCGCGGACAACACGTGGAGCGCCGGGCTCGACCGGCTCCTCGCCGGAGTCGCCGTCGCCGAGTCCGGCACCCTCCTCGGCGGGGTCCTGCCGCTCGACGACGTCGCCAGCGCTCAGGTCGACCTCGCCGGGCGGGTCGCCGAGCTCGTCGACCGGGTCGAGGCCGCCGTCGTCGGGCTGCGGTCCGCCGACGACCTCGCGGGGTGGGTGGCGGTCCTGCGCGACGCGGTCCACGCCCTCGGCTCGACCTCTCCCCAGGACGCCTGGCAGGTGGCCCAGCTCGAGCGCGAGCTCGTCCAGGTCCTCGACGCCGGGACGGGTGGCGTCGACGGCGCCCGGGGGCCGCGGCTGACGCTGCCCGACCTGCGTGCCCTGCTCGAGGACCGCACGGCCGGCCGTCCCACCCGGGCCAGCTTCCGCACCGGCGCGCTCACCGTCTGCACCATGGTCCCGATGCGGTCGGTGCCGCACCGGGTCGTCGCCCTCGTGGGGCTCGACGACGGCCTCTTCCCCCGCACCTCGACCGTCGACGGCGACGACGTCCTCGGCCGCCACCCCCTGACGGGGGAGCGGGACGCGCGCAGCGAGGACCGTCAGCTCCTGCTCGACGCCGTGCTCGCCGCGACCGAGACGCTCGTCGTCACCTACACCGGCGCCAACGAGGTGAGCGGGCAGGACCGCCCGCCGGCCGTCCCGCTGGGCGAGCTGCTCGACGCCGTCGACGGGACGGCCACGCGCCCCGACGGTTCGTCGGTGCGCGCGCAGGTGGTCGTGCGTCACCCGTTGCAGCCGTACGACGCCCGCACCGTCACGCCCGGCGTCCTGTTCCCCGGTGACGACCGGCCGTTCACCTTCGACCGGGCGGCGCTGGCCGGGGCGCAGGCCGGGGCCGCGCTCGAGGCTCGGCTCGTCGGCGCGCCCGACGCCGAGCGCTCGACCCGTCGACGGCCCGCGCCGCTGCTCACCCGCCCGCTCCCGGCCCGTCCGCCGACCGAGGTCTCGCTCGCCGCGCTGCACGACGCGCTCATCGCACCGGCCCGCGCGTTCCTGCGCCGCCGCCTCGACGTCGCCGTCCCGCGTGACGAGCCGGCGCCCTCGGACGCGGTCCCGCTCGAGCTGGACTCGTTGCAGCAGTGGGCGATCGGCGACCGCATGCTGTCCTCGCTGCTCGACGGCGTCGCCCCGCAGGACGTCGTCGACGCCGAGTGCCACCGCGGGGTCCTGCCGCCCGGCGACCTCTCCGACGCCCTGCTGACGACGGTGACCCGGCGGGCCGGGCTCCTCGTGCAGCGCACCGACGGGCTGCGCACGGCGCCGGCCCGCAGCATCGACGTGGACCTCGAGCTCCCCGTCGGGCGCCGCCTCACGGGGGTCGTGACCGGCGTCCGCGGCGACCGGCTCGTGCGGATCCACTACTCCTCCCTGGCGGCCAAGCACCGGCTCGCCTCCTGGGTCGACCTGCTCGCGGTCGCGGCCATGCACTCCGGGCGGCCCTGGATCGCCGCCACCGTCGGCTGGCGCGGCGGCCGGGAGCAGCAGCCCACCGCGCGCCGCCTCGACGTCCCCGACGACCCGCTCGGCGTGCTCGCCGAGCTGGTCGACCTGCACGACCGCGCCCTGCGCGAGCCGCTGCCGCTGCCCGTCAAGACCGCCGCGGCGTGGGCCGAGGCGGCGGTCCTGCGCCGTCCGGCCGAGCTGTTGGCCCGCCGGGAGTGGGAGACCCAGGCCGACGCCCCCGTCCCGGGCGAGCAGGACGAGGCCGCCCACGTGCTGGCCTTCGGGGCCAAGCGCCCCTTCGCCGAGCTGAAGAACCTCGGAGCCGGGGACGCGGGCCGCGCGGGCACCGACGACCCGGGGGGCGCCGAGACGTGGAACGACGAGCCCTGCCGGCTGGGCCGGCTGGCGGTCCGGCTGTGGGCGCCCCTGCTGCAGCAGGAGAAGGCGGTGCCGCTGTGAGCGTCCACCCGACGGCGACGCCGTCCCCGCGCGCCTTCGACATCACCGACCCGCTGCCGCAGGGCGGCACGACGCTGCTCGAGGCGAGCGCCGGCACGGGCAAGACCTGGACCATCGCCTCGCTCGTCACCCGCTACGTCGTCGAGGGTCGCTGCACCCTCGGGCAGATGCTCGTCGTCACCTTCGGCCGGGCGGCGAGCCATGAGCTGCGCGAGCGGGTGCGCGAGCGGCTCGTCGAGGCGGCCCGCGTCGTCGCCGTCCACCAGCGCGGTGACCTCGACGCGACGGCCGTGCCGCGCGCGGTGGCCCCGCTGCTGCCGGTGCTGCTCGTCGACGACGCGCAGGAGCAGGAGCAGCGCCTCCTGCGGCTGCGCACGGCGCTCGCCGACGTCGACTCGGCGACGATCGCCACCACCCACCAGTTCTGCCACCAGGTCCTCGACGGTCTGGGCGTCGCGGGGGACACCGACGCGCACGCCCGCCTCGTCGAGGACCTCGACGACCTGCTCGTCGAGGTGGTCGACGACCTCGTCCTCGCCGCCCACAGCGGCCCCGCCGAGCACCGACCCCTCGTGCCGCTCGGCCGCGCCGAGGCGCTCGCGCTCGCCCGTGACGTCGTGAGCGACCCCCAGGCCCGGCTCGAGCCGGCCGACGCCGACCCGGGCACGCCGGCAGGCGCTCGCGTGGCCTTCGCGCGCCGCGTCCGCGACGAGCTCGACCGACGCAAGCGCCGCCTCGGCGTCCTCGGCTACGACGACCTGCTGAGCCAGCTCGCCGACGCGCTCGTCGAGCCGGACGCGCCCGCCCGGCAGCGGATGCGCGAGCGCTGGCACGTGGTCCTCGTCGACGAGTTCCAGGACACCGACCCGGTCCAGTGGCAGGTGCTCGACCGCGCCTTCTCCGGCGAGGCGACCGTGGTCCTCATCGGCGACCCCAAGCAGGCGATCTACGCGTTCCGCGGCGGCGACGTCGTCACCTACCTCGAGGCCGCCGCGACCGCCGGCACCCACGCGACGCTCGGCACCAACCAGCGCAGCGACGCCCCGCTGCTCGCCGCGGTGCAGACGGTCCTGCGCGGCGCGGCCCTCGGCGACGCCGGCATCGTCGTGCGCGACGTCGAGGCCGAGCACGAGCACGCCCGTCTGGTCGGGGCGCCGCACCCGGCGCCGTTCCGGCTGCGGGTCCTCGACCGCTACTCGATGGGCGTCGACCCCGGCCGCACCGCCTCGGTCGCCGACCTGCGGGCGCGGGTCGCCGACGACCTCGCCGCCGACGTCGCCGCGCTGCTGGCCGCCCGGCCGCGGTTCGACGGCCGCGAGCTGGTCGCGAGCGACGTCGCGGTCCTCTGCCGCACCGCCACCCAGTGCCGGCTCGTGCAGGAGTCCCTCGAGGCCGCCGGGGTGCGCTGCGTCTACACCGGCGCCGGCTCGGTGTTCCGCCCGGACTCGGCCGGTCGGCCCGCGGCCGCGGCCGGCGACTGGCTCGCCCTGCTCCAGGCCATGGAGCAGCCGCACCGCTCGGACCGGGTGCGCGCCGCCGCGCTCACCCCGTTCGTCGGGGCCGACGTCGAGCGACTCGACGCGGAGGGGGAGGCGCTCACCGACCGGGTGGCCGAGCAGGTGCGCGACTGGGCGCTGCTGCTGCGCGCCCGCGGCGTGGCCGCCGTCCTCGAGGCCGCGTCCGCCGACGGGGCCATGGCGGCCCGGGTGCTGTCCCGCCCCGGGGGCGAGCGGCTGATGACCGACCTGCGGCACGCCGGCGAGGCGCTGCACACCGTGGCCCGCCGCGAGGCCCTGGGCCTGCCGGCGCTCGTCTCCTGGCTGCGCGAGCAGATGTCCGACGAGCACGTCGCCGTCGCCGCGGAGCGGGCGCGCCGCCTCGACTCCGACGCCTCGGCCGTCCAGGTCATGACCGTCCACGTCAGCAAGGGGCTGCAGTTCCCGGTCGTCTACCTGCCGGGTCAGAGCGACTCCTGGATGCCGCCGACGCCGCGCACCCTGCGCTACCACGACGACGCCGGCCGCCGCTGCCTCGACGTCGGCGGCGACCCCTCACCCGACGTCCTCGCCCGCATGCGCCGGGAGGAGCTGGCCGAGGAGCTGCGGGTGCTGTACGTCGCCCTCACCCGCGCCCAGTCGCAGGTCGTCGCCTGGTGGTTCCCCAGCGCCCGCAACACCGGCCCCTCGCCGCTGCACCGCCTCCTCTTCGGCCGCGGACCGGGGGAGGCCCACGTCCCCGACCAGGCGCCGCTCCCCGACGACCGCACCGCCATCGCCCGGGCCCGCGAGTGGGAGGGTCTCGGCGGCCCGGTCGTCGAGCGCTGCGAGACGGCCCCGCCCGCGGCCCCGCCCCGGAGGGCGACGTCCGCCGCCCTGGCCGTGCGGTCCTTCTCCCGCGACGTCGACCACGGGTGGACCCGCACGTCGTACACCGGGCTCAGCTCGGCCGCCGAGCAGGCGGCCGGGGCCGCCGAGCTGCTCGGCGCCGCGTGGGCCCGCCGCACGACGGTGCCGGGCACCGCGGCGCCGGAGGTCGGGCCGGACGGGAGCGACGCGCTCGCGCCGACGAGCGAGCCGGAGACCCCGTTGCGCGACGACGAGCCCGAGGTGCTCACCCCGGCGGGTCCGCCCGACCCGGCGCTCGCCGCAGCGGCCGGAGTCCCCTCGCCCATGGCCGCGCTGCCGGTGGGGGCGACGTTCGGCTCGCTCGTCCACGCCGTCCTCGAGCACGCCGACCCCGACGCGCCCGACCGGGGCGGTGACTGGCGGGCCGAGCTCGCGCACCACGTGCGCGAGCAGCTGGTGCGCTGGCCCGTCGACCTCGACCCGTCGGTGCTCGTCGACGCCCTCGTCGCGGTCGCCGACACGCCGTTGGGTCCGCTCGCCCCGACGACGCTGCGGCGGCTGCCGCTCACCGACCGGCTGCGCGAGCTCGACTTCGAGCTGCCGCTCTCCGGCGGCGACGACCGCCGCGCCGCGGTCCGCGCGCAGCGGGTCACGCTGCGCGACCTCGCCGGCCTCCTGCGCCGCCACCTGCCCCCCGGCGACCCGCTGGCGCCGTACGCCGACGTCGTCGACGACCCCGCCTACGAGCTCGACCTGCGCGGGTACCTCACCGGCTCGCTCGACCTCGTGCTGCGCGTCGGCGGACGGTACCTCGTCGCCGACTACAAGACCAACTGGCTGGGCGACCTCGACGAGGTGGGCGCCGAGGAGCCGGCCCTCACCGCCGCCGACTACGCGCCCGCGCGGCTCGCGGCGGCGATGGGCCACTCCAGCTACCCGCTGCAGGCGCTGCTGTACGCCGTCGTCCTGCACCGCTTCCTGCGCTGGCGGCTGCCCGGCTACGACCCCCACGAGCACCTGGGCGGCGTGCTCTACCTCTACGTGCGCGGCATGTGCGGGCCGGACACCCCGCTCGTCGGCGACGACCCGTGCGGCGTCTTCTCGTGGCGGCCCCCCGTCGCGCTCGTCGAGGAGCTCTCCGACCTGCTCGACGGCCGCCCGGCGCCGGGGGTGGCCCGATGACCGGCCGACCCGGGACGGAGCGGCGTGACCCGCTCGACCGCCGGGTCGCCCGGCGCGCCGAGGGAGTGCTGCGCGCGGCCAACGAGAGCGGGGCGCTCGAGGCGGCCGATGTCCACGTCGCCCAGCGACTGGGACGCCTCACGGGGGAGGACGAGCCCGCGGTGCTGCTCGCGACCGCGCTCGTCGTGCGGGCCGTGCGGCAGGGGTCGGTGTGCCTCGACCTCGCCGGGGTGGACCTGGACGGCGTCGACCTGGGCGTCGCTGCGTCCGCGGTCCGCGACGGGGCGGCGTGGACGCGGGCCGTCGCCGCGAGCCGGCTCGCCGCGGCCGGGGCGGTGCACGTCGACCACGGCCTGGTCTACCTCGACCGCTACCTGCGCGAGGAGCAGCAGGTCGAGCAGGACCTGCGTGCCCGCGGCGACCAGGCCCCACCCGTCGTCGAGACCGCTCGGCTGGAGGCCGCCCTCGAGGACTGGTTCCCCTCCGCCGGGGGCGGGGCGGACGGGGCGCCCGACTTCACCGAGCAGCGGGCCGCGGCCGCCCGCGCCGCGACGTCGTGGACGACCGTCGTCACCGGCGGACCGGGCACCGGCAAGACGACGACCGTGGCCCGGCTGCTCGGGACCCTGCTCGACGTCGCCCCCGGCCCGCTGCGGGTGGCCCTCGCCGCGCCCACGGGCAAGGCCGCCGCCCGGATGACCGAGGCGGTGCAGGCAGCGGTGGCCCGCTCCGACGTGCCGGCCGCCCACCGCGAGCAGCTCTCGGACCTGCGGGCGACCACGCTGCACCGGCTGCTGGGGTGGCGACCCGGGTCGCAGACGCGGTTCCGGCACGACCGGCACGACCCGCTGCCCCACGACGTCGTCGTCGTCGACGAGACGTCGATGGTCTCGCTCACCCTCATGGCCCGGCTGCTCGAGGCGCTGCGGCCGCAGACCCGGCTCGTCCTCGTCGGTGACGCCGACCAGCTGGCGTCGGTCGACGCCGGGGCGGTCCTGCACGACCTCGTCGACGGTCTCGAGGGAGCCGGCGACACCCGCGTCGGCGGCACGGGGGCGGTCGCCCGCCTCACCCGCACCCACCGCTACGACGACACCATCGGCGCGCTCGCGGAGGCCGTCCGCACCGGCGACGCCGACGCCGCGCTGGCCGCCCTGCACGACGGCCGGGGGGCGGTGCGGCTGGTTACCCCCGGGAGCGCCGACGACGACCTCGTGGCCGTCGCCCGCCGGCTGCTCGACGCCGCCCGGGGGGCCGAGCCCGGCGCCGCGCTGGCCGCGCTCGAGCAGCACCGGCTGCTGCTGGCGCACCGGGCGGGGGAGTACGGCGTCGCCCACTGGAACCGGCGGATCGAGCGACGGCTGCGCGAGGAGACCGCGACGGCGGGCGGCGCCTGGGGCGGGGAGTGGTACGCCGGCCGACCCCTGCTCGTCACCGCCAACGACTACGGGCTGGGGCTGTTCAACGGCGACACCGGCGTGGTCGTCCGGCAGCCCGGGGGCGGGCTCGTCGCCCGGCTCGCCGACGGGTCGCCCGACGGCCGGGCGCTCCCCGTCAGCCGGCTCGCCGACGTCGAGACCGCGCACGCGATGACGGTGCACCGCAGCCAGGGCAGCCAGTTCCGCCGGGTGACCGTCGTGCTCCCGCCACCGGACTCGCCGCTGCTCACCCGCGAGCTGCTCTACACGGCCGTCACCCGCGCCCAGGAGTCGGTCACCGTGGTCGGCACGGCCGACGCGGTCCGCGCCGCCGTCGAGCGGCCGGCGCGGCGCGCGTCCGGGCTGGCCCGCCGGCTCACCGACCCGGCCACCGCCTGACGGTGGCCCGGCGGCCCCGACGGGCCCCGGAAGCGCCGCCGGGTCCACCGCCGGGTCCACCGTCACCGCTCGTTAGGCTCGGAGCGTGCTCTCCTGGCTGACCGTCGTCGTGCTCGTCGCGACCGTGCTGTACGGCGTCGTCGCGGCGGTCCACCTGGTCCGGGACACCGTCGTCGACGACCGGCTGCTGCTCTCCGTCGGCGTGCTCGAGCTGCTGCTGCTCGCCCAGCTCGTCGTCGGGATCGTCCTGGGCCTGCGCACCGACCGCGACTTCGAGGCGCCGGTCTTCTACGCCTACCTCGGCACCCTCCCGCTCGTCCCGCCCTTCGTCGTCTTCCTCGCCCTCAAGGAGAAGACCCGCTGGTCGATGGGCGTCGTCCTCGCGTCCGCCGTCGTCGTCGGCGTCTTCCTCGCCCGTCTCACCCAGATGTGGACCGCCCATGCCTGAGCAGCCCGCCGCCGCGCCGACCCCCGTCCCCGACGACCGCGAGCCGACCGACCACGGCTCCGGACGCCGCGGCTTCGGCGTCGTCCTCGTCGCGCTCTACGCGCTCTTCGCGCTCGCGGCGACCGGCCGGGCGACGTACCAGATCATCGCGGAGTTCGACCGGGCACCGGTGGCGTACCTGCTCTCCGCGCTCGCCGCGGTCGTCTACCTCGTGGCCACCGTCGCCCTCTTCCGCGGCGACCGGCTCTCCCTGCGGGTCGCCCGGGCCTCGATCACCGTCGAGCTCGTCGGCGTCCTCGTGGTCGGGCTGCTGTCCTACCTCCAGCCGGCCGACTTCCCGGACAAGACGGTGTGGTCGCACTTCGGCTCGGGCTACGGCTACCTCCCGCTCGTCCTGCCCGTCGTCGGGCTGTGGTGGCTGCGCCGCACCGGTCGCCCCTGACCCGGTGAGCGGGCGCCGGCCGCGCGCCCTCCCGCCTCCCGGTGGCGCGCGGGCTAGCGTGGATCCGTCACCGGGCCGATCGGCCCGGCGCAGGTTTCCCACCCACACCGCGCCCTGCCCGACGCAGAAGGGAGACGTCGATGACGTCGTCCAGCCGCCCCACCCCCCGCCCCACCTCGACGACGATCGGCCGTCGCGGCTTCCTCGGCCTCGCCGGCGCGCTCGGCGCGGGAGCGCTCGCCGCCTGCGGCGGCAACACGGGCCGGGGTGACTCCGGCAGCGGGGCGACCGGCTCGAACGGCAAGCCGGCGATCGCGCAGTGGTACCACGCGTACGGCGAGTCCGGGACCCAGCAGGCGGTCGAGGGCTACGCGAAGGCCTACCCCGACGGGTCGGTCACCGTGAAGTGGTTCCCCTCCGGCTACGACAACACGGTCGCCTCGGCGCTGCTCACCGCGACCGGCCCCGACGTCTTCGAGAACGGCAACGGCCCGAGCATCGACATGATCCAGGGCAAGCAGGTCGTCGACCTCACCGGGATCCTCGGCGACGCGCAGTCCGACTTCACGCCGTCGCTCATCGAGCGGATGACCTACCAGGGCAAGCTGTACGCCGTCCCGCAGGTCACCGACATGCAGCTCATGGTCTACCGCAAGAGCCTGCTCGAGAAGGCCGGGGTGCAGCCGCCGACGACGGTCGACGAGCTGCTGGCCGCGGCGAAGAAGCTGACCACCGACAAGGTCAAGGGCCTCTTCGCCGGTAACGACGGAGGCGTCGGCGTGCTCGGCGGGCCCATGCTGTGGTCGGCCGGGCTGGACTACCTCAACAGCGACCAGACCGCGTTCGGCTTCGACGACCCGAAGGCGGCCGAGGGCTTCGCCAAGCTGCGCACCCTCTTCACCAGCGGCTCGCTGCTGCTCGGCGCCCCGGCCGACTGGTCGGACCCGTCGGCCTTCACCCAGGGCCTGGTCGCGATGCAGTGGACCGGCCTGTGGACCCTGCCGGCGATCGAGAAGGCCTTCCCCGGCGACTACGGCGTCATGGCGTGGCCGGGTCTCGCGAGCGGCGACAAGGGCTCGGTCCCGGTCGGCGCCTACGGCTCGTGCGTCAGCGCCAAGGCCAAGGACGTCGAGGCGAGCAAGGCGTTCGTCAAGTGGCTCTGGGTCGACCAGACCGACAAGCAGCTGGACTTCGCGCAGTCCTACGGCTTCCACATCCCGGCCCGGAAGTCGGTGGCGCAGAAGGCGTCCAAGCTCTCGTCCGGCCCGGCCGCCGACGCGGTGACCCTCGTCAACGAGAACGGCCACGCCCAGACCCCGCTGCTGTGGACCCCGAAGTGCCAGACCGCGTTCTCCGACGGGCTCAACCGGATCGTGCGCAGCGGCGCCGACCCCACGGCGGAGATCGCGACGATGAAGACGGTGGCCGACGCCGAGCTCAAGCGCGTCGGTGGCTGAGGCCGCTGCCGCCGGCGCCGGCGTCGCCGTACGGCCGCGGCCGAGCCTGGGGCGGCGGCTGCGCGGCGACCAGGACCGCAACCTGTGGTTCTGGGTGTTCGTCGGCCCGTTCGCCCTGGGGCTGCTCGTCTTCGTCTACGTGCCCATCGCGTGGAGCCTGTACCTGTCGTTCTTCGACTCGTACAACACCGTCACCCCGACGACGTTCGTGGGGCTGCGCAACTACGGCGACATGCTGTCCGACCCGGCGTTCCGCTCGAGCCTGACGACGTTCCTCGCCTTCGCCGTCTTCATCGTCCCGACGACCTTCGTCGCCTCGCTGGGGCTCGCCCTGCTCGTGCACCGGGCGCGCTTCCTGCAGACCTTCTTCCGCTCGGTCTTCTTCCTGCCGACCGCCTGCTCGTACGTCGTCGCCGCGCTGATCTGGAAGATGTCGATCTTCTCCGGCGTCCGCTTCGGCCTGGCCAACACGATCCTCGGCTGGCTCGGGATCGAGCCGGTGGCCTGGCTCTCCGTCGTCCAGCCGCCCTGGTACTGGCTGGTCATCGTCACCGTGCGGCTGTGGCTGCAGGTCGGCTTCTACATGATCCTCTTCCTCGCCGGGCTGCAGCGGATCTCCCCGACGCTGTACGAGGCCGCGGCGGTCGACGGCGCGCAGGGCTTCCAGGTGACCCGCTACATCACCGTCCCGCAGCTGCGCGCGACGTCGGCGGCCGTCCTGCTCCTGCTGTTGGTCAACGCGTTCCAGGCCTTCGACGAGTTCTACAACCTGCTCGCGACGAGCGGCCAGTACCCGCCGTACGGGCGCCCGCCGCTGGTCTACCTCTACTACGTCGCTCTCGGGCAGGGACAGGACTTCGGGCACGGCAGCGCCGGCGCGGTCATCCTCACCCTCATCATCGGGCTCGTCGCGGTGCTGCAGGGCCGCGTCCTGCGGCTCGGGGGGCGGGACTGATGGCCATCGCGCGCAGCACCCCGCAGAAGGCCGGCAGCGCCCTGCGGTACGTCGCCCTCGGGCTCGGCGCGGTGCTCTTCCTCGTCCCGTTCTACCTGCTCGTGCGCAACGGCCTCATGCGCGAGGCCGACATCACCGCGCCGGACTGGAGCTGGCTGCCCCCGGTCCCGCAGTGGGGCAACGTCCGCGAGCTCTTCACCGACCCGGCCGTGCCCATCGCCCGGTCGCTGGCCAACTCCGCCGTCATCGCCGTCACCCAGACCGCCCTCGTCCTCCTGCTGTCGGGGATGGCCGGCTACGGCCTGGCCAGGATCCCGTACCGGCACGCCGACAAGGTGCTGTGGACGGTGGTCGCGACGCTGCTCATCCCCGCGTCGGTGACCTTCGTGCCGAGCTTCGTCCTCGTCTCGACGCTGGGGTGGATCTCGACCCTGCGCGGCCTCATCATCCCCGGGCTGTTCCAGGCCTTCGCGACGTTCCTCTTCCGGCAGTACTTCCTCGGCTTCCCCAAGGAGATCGAGGAGGCGGCCCGGATCGACGGGCTCGGCTGGTGGGGGACGTTCTGGCGGATCGTCGCGCCGAACTCGTGGGGCTTCGTGTCCGCCATCGCCACGATCACCTTCATCGGCAGCTGGAACGCCTTCCTGTGGCCGCTGGTCATCGGCCAGGACCAGAGCTCGTGGACGGTGCAGATCGCCGTGTCGACCTTCCTCACCCAGCAGACGAGCAACCTGCACGAGCTCTTCGTCGCCGCCGCTGTCGCGATCCTGCCGCTCGTCGTCATGTTCGTCGTGCTGCAGCGCTGGATCGTCGAGGGCGTGGAGCGCACCGGCATCAACGAGTAGCGTCGGCACCACAGGGAAGGAGACCATCATGGCCGGCGGCTACGACCCCCTCGCCGCCCAACGCGGTCCGGGAGAGCCGGAGTTCGACGTCCTGCTCGCCGGAACCGTCTTCCTCGACATCATCTTCACCGGGTTGCCCGCGTTGCCGACCGGCGGCACCGAGGTGTGGGCCGAGGGGATGGGCTCGTGCCCCGGGGGCATCGCCAACCTCGCGACGGCGACGAGCCGGCTGGGCCTGCGCACCTCGCTGGCCGCCGCCTTCGGCGACGACGACTACGCCGACTTCTGCTGGCGCACGCTCGAGCAGCAGGAGGGGGTCGACCTCAGCCGCTCCCGGCGCTTCGACGGCTGGCACTCGCCGGTCACCGTGTCGATGGCGCTCGACCACGACCGGGGGATGCTCACCCACGGCCACCCGTCCCCGCTGACGTCGAACCAGCTCATCGGTGAGCCGCCGACGACCCGCAGCGTCCTCGTCGACCTCGCCGAGGCGTTCGACGGCGAGGGCCCGTCGTGGGTGGAGCAGGCGGCCGCCTCGGGGGCCCTCGTCTTTGGCGACATCGGCTGGGACGCGAGCGGGTCGTGGTCACCCGCGGTCCTCGACCGGCTCGAGCACTGCCACGCCTTCCTGCCCAACGCCCCCGAGGCGATGGCCTACACCCGGGCCGACACCGCGCACGACGCGCTCTACTCCCTCGCCGACCGCGTCCCCCTCGCGGTCGTCACGCTGGGCCCGGAGGGGGCCATCGCGATCGACGGCACGACGGGGGAGGAGGCGTCGGTCCCCGCCCTGCGGGTGCCGGCCCTGGACGCCACCGGGGCGGGCGACGTGTTCGCCGCCGCGCTCGTCCTCGGCACGCTGCGCGGCTGGCCGCTGGGGGACCGGCTGGCCTTCGCGACCCTGTGCTCGTCGCTCGCGGTCCAGCAGTTCGGCGGCTCGCTCGCCGCCCCCGGGTGGGGCGACCTGGCGGACTGGTGGCACGCCGCGCGCTCCGACCCGGCGACGACCGCCTACGCGACCGCCGTCCGGCGCCGGTTCGCGTTCCTCGACGACGTCCTGCCCGACCAGCAGACGCTCGCCACCGGCGCCCCCGTCCGGCGGGCCGCCGCGACGGTGGCCCGCCAGTCCGACGCCTGACCGGCCGTCGGGGGAGAGCCGGTCAGCGGCCGGACTCGGTGTAGCCGCGGTCGCCCTCGAGGGCGGCCTCGACCCGGCGGGCGGTGAAGTCGGTCGCGCGGGCCCGGACCAGCGCGGGGGTGAGGAACTGCGCGTCGCGGATCTCCCTCTCCTGCTTGACGATCCGCGTCACCGTGTCGGCGGGCATGGTACCGCCGTCGAAGACGAGGCAGAGCGCGTCGTCCCAGCCGCTCCACGGCGGCAGCCAGTCGGTGAGCAGCAACCGGCCGGCGGGCACGGTGAGGCCGAGCTCCTCCTCGAGCTCGCGGGTGACCGCGTCGCGCGGTGACTCGCCGACCTCGACGACCCCACCGGGCAGGTCCCAGTCGCGCTTGTAGGTCAGCTGGCACATGAGGACCCGGCCCTGCTCGTCGCGCACGAGCATCTGCGCGATGGCGCGCTTGCGGGGCAGGAACGAGTTGAGCAGGGTGCGGAAGCTGCTGGGGTCCGACAACGGCGGGTCGTCGCTCACCCGGCCCAGGAGGACCTCCTCCCGGCTGTCGCCGTCGGCGTCCGGCCCCAGGCGCGCGACGCCCTCGCGGCGCAGCCCGGCCCGGGTCGCGGTGCGCAGCGCCGGCCCGTTGTCGCCGGCCACGCGCGCGCTCACCCGTCCCAGCCCGAGGCCGCCCTGCCCGGTCTCGGTGAGGGACCAGTCGACGAGCAGCCGCAGGGCCCGCGAGCCGATGCCGCGGCGTCCGTGCGCGGGGTCGACCCGCCAGCTGAGGACGCCCGACCCGTCGTCGCCGACGGCGACCGAGGCCCGCCCGACGACGCTGCCGCCGGCCAGGACGTCGTACGCCGTCGCGTGGTCACCGTCGTCGCCCTGCGCACGAGGGCGCAGCACGACGGCCCCGTCCGTGAGCTCCGGTCGGTCGTGCGCTGGGCGACTCACGACCCCACTGTAACCAGCGGTATCCGGGGGGCGGGGTGCGCCTCCTTGCTGGTGGGGAGCGCGCCGGACGCTCCGCCGGCAGTCGGGGGGACCGAAGGAGGTCGTCATGAGCCTGCCCCTGCTGCGGGCCCCGGAGTCCTGGCCGACGTGGTGCGTCGGCGCGATCGCCATGCTGCTGCTGGCCGGGCTGGACCTGGTGGGAGCCGTCGCGGCCAAGGAGTGGTCGCGGTCGGGTGACGCGGTCCCCCTGGCCGGTGGGGTCGCGGCGTTCCTCGTGCTGTTCTGGGTCTACGCGTCGTCGCTGCAGTACGCCGAGCTCGCCGTGGTGACCCTGGGGTGGGTCGTCGTTCTCCAGGTCGGGCTGCTCGTCCTCGACCACGTCCGGTACGGCGTCCGGCTGCCGCTCGGCTCGTGGGTGGCGGTCACGGTCATCCTGATCGCGCAGGCGTACCTGCTGCTCGCGCCGACCGGCACGAGCGAGGGCGGGTGAGGCTCACCGGTCGGCGTCGGCGAGCGCGGCCTCCACCTCGGCGGTCGTGGGGACGGCGTCCTGCGCGCCCGGGCGCTGGACGGCGAGCGCGGCCGCGGCGGAGGCCCGCCGCATCGCCGTGGCGTCGTCGAGCCCGGCCGCGAGGGCCGCGCACAGCACCCCGCAGTAGGTGTCGCCGGCCCCGACCGCGTCGACGGCGCGCACGACCGGGGCGGGGACGACGAGCGGCTCGCCGCACCGGCGCTGGAGCCGTGACCCGGCGGCCCCGAGGGTGACGAGCACCGCGGGGACGGTCTCCAGCAGCGTCCCGACGAGGTCGTCCAGCGACCGGTCCGCCCCACCGGCGAGGTCGGCGGCCTCGTGCTCGTTGACGATGAGCAGGTCGACCTGCTCGGCGAGGGCCGGGACCAGGGGAGCCGACGGCGCCGCGTTGAGGACGAGGAGCGCACCGGGCCGCCGCGCGGCGGCGGCCCCCGCCACGACGTCCTGCGGCACCTCGAGCTGGGCGAGCACGACGTCCGCGGTGGCCACGACCGCGCACGCCGCGTCGTCGACGGTGAGCGCGGCGTTGGCGCCGGCGACGACGAGGATCGTGTTCTCGCCGCCGGCGTCCACGGTGATGACGGCCAGGCCGGACGGCTCGCCGTCGAGGCGCGCGAGCGCCGTGGTGTCCACCCCGTCCCGCTCGAGCGCCGCGGCCAGCGCGTCGCCCTCGGCGTCGGTGCCGACGGCCCCGACCATCGCCGTGGCCGCGCCGCCCGCGCGGGCGGCCGCGACCGCCTGGTTCGCGCCCTTGCCGCCACCGGAGCGTCGTACGGCGTCGGCGAGGAGGGTCTCCCCGGGGTGCGGGTGCCGGGCGGTCGTCACCGTGAGGTCGGTGTTGAGGCTGCCGACGACGACGACGCGCCCCGCCCGGCCGGCGGGCGGCTGCTCGGGCACCGGGGTCAGCGCGGCTCGAGGACGAAGACCGGGATCTCGCGGTCGGTCTTCGTCTGGTACTCGGCGTAGGGCGGGTAGGCCTCGACCGCCCGCTCCCACCACTGCGCGCGCTCGTCGCCGGAGAGCTGCCGGGCGCGGTAGGGCCGCGTCTCGCGGCCGTCCTGCAGGTCGAGGTCGGGGTTCGCCACGAGGTTGGCGTACCAGGTCGGGTGGGTGGGGGCGCCGCCCTTGCTGGCCACGGCGGCGTACGCGCCGTCGTGCTCGACCCGCATGAGCGGCACCTTGCGCAGCTTGCCGGTCTTCGCTCCGCGCATGGTGAGGACGACGACCGGTCGGTCGGCCACCGTCGTGCCGGTGGTGTCGCCGCGCGCCTCGATCTCGGCGACCTGGTCGCGCACCCAGCCGACCGGGCTGGGGGCGTAGTCCTCGTCGGGGGTGGACGGGCTCGTGTTCTCCTCGTGCTCCATGCGCCCATGACACCACGAGCGGTGGCGCGGCGGGGGACCGCCCGAGGCTCAGGTGCGCAGGGCCCGCGGAGCCGGCTCGTCGAGCAGCGCACGGACGCTGCGGCGCCCGGCGGCGTCGAGGTGGCCGCCGTAGTACGCGTAGAGGCTCCGGGTCGCGTCCCGGGCCGCGCGCTCCCCGTCACCGGCCCGGATCGCGTCGAGCACCTCGCGGTGGTGGGCCAGCGACCGGCGCATGAGGGCGCGCGCCCGGGTGGGGCTGTGGCCGCCGGCCTCGTCGATCCGCTCGCGGACCAGGCGCAGGACGACCTCGCGGACGGCGGCCGTCCCGACCTGGACGAGGAGGTTGCCGCTGGCCGCCGCGACCGCGTCGTGGAAGCGGACGTCGGCCTCGGAGAACGCGGCGTGCCCCTGCTCGACCCGGCGCTCCATGTCCGCCACCGCGTCCTCGATGGCCGCCAGCTGCTCGGCGGTCCGCAGCCGGGCGGCGAGCCGGCAGGCCGCGCCGTCGAGGACCATCCGCGCGGCCAGCACCTCGGCGAGCGACATCGCCCCCGCGCCGGCGAGCCGGCTCAGCTGCTTGCGCAGGTGCGCCGGGCCGGGGGTGACCACGCGCGGGCCGAGCGGGTCGCCGGGACGGGACTCGAGGACGCCGGCGGACTGCAGGACGCGCAGTGCCTCGCGCACGGTGGCCCGGCTCGCCCCCAGCTGGGTCACCAGCTCGCGTTCGCTCGGCAGCCGTTCGCCCGGCCGCAGCCGGCCCTCGTCGATGGCCTGCTCGATCTGCTCGACGATCCGCTCGTAGAGACGCACGGACCGCACCGGGGAGAAGGCCGGGGGCGTCCCCACCTCGCTCACCTCAGGCCGCCCGGTCACCCAGCGTGACGGGGAAGGCCGGGACCGCCGCGGCGGGGCGCGCGGCCTCGTACCAGCGGGCGACGGCGAGGACGCCAATGTCGTCGAACCGGCGCCCGCCCAGCTGCACGCCGACCGGCCGACCGTCGGCGGTGAAGCCGCAGTTGACGGTCGCCGCCGGCTGCCCGGAGAGGTTGTACGGCGCCGTGAAGCCGATGTGCGCCATGCCGCGGTCCTCGTCGCCGAACGGCATCGGCCACTCGGCGGGGAAGGCGGCCACGGGCGCGACCGGGGACAGGACGACGTCGTACGCCTCGGTGGCGGCGACGGTGCGCCGCTGGATCTCCATGATCGAGCCGTAGGCCCGCAGGACGTCGGTGCCGGAGGCGCCCGCCGCGTTGCTCACCCACCGGCTGACGAAGGGCAGGATGCGCTCGCGGCCCTCGGGGGTGAGCGCCTCGTGGTCGACGAGCGAACGCACCCGCCAGAACAGGTCGAGGTCGGCGAGCAGCCGCGGCTCCATCCACGCAGACATCGGCTCGATGCGGGCGCCCGCGGCGGCGAAGGTGTCGGCGACCAGCCCGACCGCGGAGGCGACCTCGGGGTCGACGTCCATGCCGCACCCGGCGTCGAACAGCACGCCGACGCGCAGCGCCGACACGTCGAGGGTGCGGTCGTCCCAGTCGATCGGGGTGGTCGGCAGGGCGGTCCAGTCGCGGGCGTCGGGGCGGGCGAGGACCGACATGAGCAGCGCGCAGTCGTCGACGGTGCGGCAGAGCGGGCCCGCGACCCGGCCGAGGTACGGCGCGTCGAGCGGCACCCGGCCGGCGCTCGGCTTGAGGGTCGCGAGACCCAACCAGGTCCCGGGGAGGCGGATGGACCCGCCGATGTCGGTGCCGACGTTGAGCGGGGCGTACCCGGCGGCCGCCGCCGCGCCCGCACCGGAGGACGACCCCCCGGTCGTCCACGACGGGTCCCACGGGCTGCGGGTGATCCCGTGCCGGCTCGAGACGCCGGAGGAGAGCATGCCCCAGTCGGGCATGACGGTGGACCCGAGCACGACGCCGCCGGCCTCGGTCACCCGGTCAGCGACCGGCGAGCTGCGCTGCGGCACCACGGGATCGGCGCCGGCGTGGCCGGCCGGCATCGGCACCCCGGCCCGGGCCAGGTTCTCCTTGAGGGTGACGGGGACGCCGTCGAGCGGGCCCAGTGCCCGCCCCTGCGCCCAGCGCCGCGCGCTGGCCTCGGCCTCGCGCGCGGCGGTGTCCGAGGACCGTACCCAGAAGGCGTTGAGCTCGGGCTCGCGGGCGTCGACCACGGCCTCGACCGCGGCGAGGACGTCGGGTGGGGAGAGGGTGCCGGCGGCGTACCGGGCGGTGAGCTCGCGCGCCGTGAGGCGGGCGGTCTCGAGGACGGACTGGTCACTGCTCACGGGGGCTCTTCCCTGGACGGAGGTCCTTGACAAGCGACGGGACCCTCGACAGATTAGCCAGCACCCCGCCGGTCGTGCACTGGTCAGACCAGTGACGTGAGGACGCCAGGAGCCCCCGTGAGCCGATCCCGCTCGACCACCGCCCGCGCGCTCCTCGCCGGGACCGCGACCCTGGCCGTGCTCCTCTCGGCCTGCTCCGCGGGGTCGACCGCGAGCGGCGGCGCCAGCGGCGGGTCGGGCGGTGGGGCGGGCTCGTCGGCCGCCATCACCATCGGTCTCGTCGCCGAGCCGGCCAGCCTCGACTTCACGACGACCGACGGTGCCGCGATCCCGCAGGTGCTGCTGACCAACGTCTACGAGACGCTGGTCAAGCAGGACCAGGACGGCAAGATCGTCGGCTCGCTGGCCAAGGACTGGAAGGTCAGCGACGACAGGAGGACCTACACGTTCGACCTGCAGCCGGACGCGACGTACACCAACGGCGACCCCTTCACCGCCGCCGACGCCGTCGCCTCGATCACCGCCGTCAAGTCGACCTGGACGGTCTCGCTCAAGGCGGCCATGGACGTCGTCTCCGAGGCGAAGGCGGTGTCCGACCACCAGCTGCAGGTGACGCTGAGCAAGCCGAGCAACGACTGGCTGTTCCGGATGACCACGCGCATCGGCGCGATGCTCGACCCCAAGGCCCTCTCGACGATCGCGACGCAGCCGGTCGGCACCGGCCCCTACGCGTTCGCGCAGTGGAACCGCGGCGACTCCATCGTCCTCAAGGCCAACCCGTCGTACTGGGGCACCAAGCCGACCTACCAGACCGTGACCTTCAAGTACTTCAAGGACCCGACGGCGCTCAACAACGCCCTGCTGTCCGGGACGATCAACGTCATCGGCACGGTGCAGGCGCCGGAGTCGCTCGCGCAGTTCGAGGGCAACAGCAAGTACCAGGTCATCGAGGGGACGACCAACGGCGAGGTCGTGCTGTCCTTCAACAACAAGAAGGCGCCGCTCACCGACCAGCGGGTGCGCGAGGCGGTCCGCTACGCCATCGACCACAAGGCGCTGATGGACACCTGCTGGGCCGGCAAGGGCACGCTCATCGGGAGCATGGTCCCGCCGACCGACCCCTGGTACGAGGACCGCACCGGCGACTTCCCGTTCGACCAGGCCAAGGCCAAGCAGCTGCTCGCGGCGTCGGGCAACGCGACGCCGACGCTGCGGCTGCGCATCCCCAACCTGCCGTACGCCGTCTCGTGCGGCCAGGTCGTCAAGAGCCAGCTCCAGCAGGTCGGCATCACCGTCCAGCTCGACCAGCTCGAGTTCCCCGCCGCCTGGCTGCAGACGGTCTTCAAGGACCACGACTACGACATGTCGATCGTCGCGCACGTCGAGCCGCGCGACCTGCCCGCCGTCTTCGGGAACCCGGACTACTACACCCAGTACGACAACACCGAGGTGCAGGCCGACATCGCGGCGGCGGACCAGGGCACCGAGCAGGAGCAGGTCGCCGACCTGAAGAAGGCTGCCGCGACCATCTCGACGACCGCGGCCGCGGACTTCCTCTTCCTCCTGCCCAACCTCGTCGTCGCCGACAAGGACGTCACGGGGCTGCCGAAGAACGCCATCACCGAGTCCTTCGACCTGACGACCCTCGGCCGGTCGTGACGTCGGGTGGTCCTGCGCCTGCTGCGACGGCTGCTCGTGCTGCTCGTCGGCCTGGCCGCCTCCTCGGTGGTCGTCTTCGCCTTCATGGCCGTCCTGCCGGGCGACCCGGCGCGGGTCGCCCTGGGGGTCAACGCCTCCGAGCCGGCGGTGGCCGAGCTGCGTCGCCAGTTCGGCCTCGACCGGCCGCTGCTCGTGCAGTACGGCGACTGGGTGCGGGGCCTGCTCACCGGTGACCTCGGGCAGTCCTACGTCTCGCGCGCGCCGATCGGGCCGCAGGTCCTGGACCGGCTCCAGGTGACCCTCATCCTCGTCGTCACCTCGATGGTGGTCGCGGCCCTCGTCGCGCTCCCGCTCGGGGCGTGGAGCGCTCTGCGCCACCGGCGCCTCTCCGGGCTCGTGCTCTCGGCGCTGTCGCAGGTGGGGGTCGCCGTCCCCGCCTTCCTCGCCGGCATCCTGCTCATCACCCTCTTCGCGGTCCGGCTCGGCTGGCTACCCGCCAACGGGTGGACCCCGCCCGCGCAGGACCCGGGGATGTTCGTGCGCCAGCTCGTCCTGCCCGCGCTGTCGCTCGGGCTCGTCCAGGGGGCCGTGCTCACCCGCTACGTGCGCAGCGCCGTCCTCGACGTGCTGCGCCAGGACCACGTCCGCACGGCCCGCGCCACCGGGCTGAGCCCCGGTCGGGTGCTGTGGCGCCACGGGGCCCGCAACGCCGCCGTCCCGGTCGTCACCGTGCTCGGGCTGCAGCTGGCGACCCTGCTCGTCGGGGCCGTCGTCGTCGAGCGGGTCTTCGTCATCCCCGGCCTCGGCAGCCTGCTCCTCGACGCGGTCGGGCAGCGCGACCTCAAGGTCGTCCAGGACGTCGTCATGGTCCTCGTCCTCGCCGTGCTGCTGGTCAACGTCGTCGTCGACCTGCTGTACGTCGTCATCGACCCCCGGCTGCGGACGGCGTCCCGGTGAGCGCCGACCTCGGGGCCGGTCTGCCGGCGAGCGCGCTCGGTGCCGTCGCGCCGCGGCGGAGGCGGGTCGACCCGAGCCTGGTCGTCGGGGGCGTGCTCGTCGCGCTGACGGTGGTGGCGGCGATCGTGTCCTTCGTGTGGACGCCGTACGACCCCACCCTCGTCGACGCGACCCAGCGCCTGCAGGGGTTCTCGTCCCGGCACCTGCTCGGCACCGACAAGTTCGGCCGCGACGTGCTCTCGCAGGTCCTCGTCGGGGCGCGGACGACCCTCTTCGTCGGGGTCGTCGCGGTCGGGGTCTCCGCGGTGGTCGGCGTGCCCGTGGGGGTCGTCGCGGCGATGGGACCGCGGTGGCTGGGCGAGCTGCTCATGCGCACCAGCGACCTCGTGCTCGCCTTCCCGGCGCTGCTGCTCGCCATCATGCTCAGCGCGGTGTACGGCGGCTCGACCCTCGTCGCGATGGTCGCCATCGGCATCGCGACCGTGCCGAGCTTCGCCCGTCTCGTGCGCAGCGGCGCGCTACAGGTCATGTCCCAGGAATACGTCCTCGCCGCCCGGGTCGCGCGCCGGCCGGCCTGGGCGATCGGCCTTCGGCACGTGCTGCCCAACGTCGCGAGCCTCGTCATCGTCCAGGTCTCGGTGTCGTTCGCGATCGCCGTCCTCGCCGAGGCCGCCCTGTCCTTCCTCGGTCTCGGCACCCCGCCGCCGACACCCTCGTGGGGGCGGATGCTCCAGGAGGGGCAGGAGCTGCTCTTCGTCGCGCCCCGGCTCTCGATCGTCCCCGGGGTCGCCATCGCCCTCGCGGTGCTCGGGTTCAACCTGCTGGGTGACGGGCTGCGCGACCTGCTCGACCCGCGGCTGGACGACCGGCGGTGAGCGCCGCGACCAGCGGGCCGACGACCGGGCCCGAGCCGGTGCTCGCGGTGCGCGGCCTCGACGTCGGGGTCCACGACCTCGGGCTCGTCCACGACGTGTCCTTCGCGGTCGGGCGCGGCGAACGCGTGGGTCTCATCGGCGAGTCCGGCTCCGGGAAGTCCCTCACCGGGCTGTCGCTGCTGGGGCTGCTGCCGGAGGACGTCCGCGCGACCGGCTCGGTGCGCCTCGCCGGCGTCGACCACGACCTCGTCGGCGCGAGCGAGCGGCAGCTGGCGGCCGTCCGGGGCCGGCAGGTGGCGATGGTGTTCCAGGAACCCATGACGGCGCTCGACCCGACGATGCGGGTGGGCGACCAGGTCGCCGAGGCGCTGCTCGTGCACCGCACCGTGCCCGACCGGGGGACGGCGCGCCGCCGGGCCGTCGAGCTGCTCGACCGGGTGCGGCTGCCCGACCCCGGGCAGGCCGCTCGCGCCTACCCGCACCAGCTCTCCGGCGGTCAGCGCCAGCGCGTCGTCCTCGCCATCGCGCTGGCCGACGACCCGGCGCTGCTCGTCTGCGACGAGCCGACGACCGCGCTCGACGTCACCGTGCAGGCGCTCGTCCTCGACCTCGTCGTGCGGGGGGTGCAGGAGCGGGACGCCGCGCTGCTGCTCATCACCCACGACCTCGCCGTCGTCGCCACCGCGTGCGAACGGGTCCTCGTCATGTACGGCGGCCGGATCGTCGAGGCGGGGCCCGTCGAGCAGGTCTTCACCCGTCCCCGCCACCGCTACACGCAGGGCCTCGTCGCGGCCTCCGACCTGTCCGTCACCGACGAGCGCGGTCGCCCGGTCAGCATCCCCGGCTCGGTGCCGCCCGCCGGTCTCTTCCCGCCCGGCTGCGTGTTCCGCACCCGGTGCGCCCACGCCGACGCGACGTGCGAGGAGCGGCCGGGCTGGACGCCGTACGGGCCGGGGGAGGGCGATGGGGGCTTCGCCTGCCACCACCCCGCCCCTGCGTCCGAGACCTCGGCGGCGCCGGCCACCACCGTCTCGGACGCTGCGCGGTCGGCGACGGAGACGTCCGAGAGGTCGGCAGCGACAGCCACCGACCCCTCGGACGCTGCGGGGGTGGGGGTGAGCGTGCGGGACGTCGTGCGCGACTACCGGCGGCCGCGGCGGTCGCTGCGGCAGCCGGGGCCGGTCGTCCGCGCGCTGCGCGGGGTGAGCCTGCGGGTCGAGCCGGGGGAGCGGTTCGGGGTCGTCGGGGAGTCGGGGTGCGGCAAGTCGACGCTGCTGCGGCTGCTCGCCGGGCTCGACCGGCCGACGAGCGGCACCGTCGAGCTGACCGGCGCCGACGGGCCGACCACCCCCGGTCGGCGCGAGCAGCCGCAGCTGGTCTTCCAGGACCCGACGGGCTCGCTCGACCCGCGGATGCGGGTGCGCGACGTCGTCGCCGAGCCGCTGCTGGCCACCACCCGGGACCGGGCGGCGCGCGAGGCCCGGGTCGCCGAGCTGCTCGAGCAGGTGGGGCTGCCGCGCGAGGCCGGCGACCGGTTCCCGCACCAGTTCTCCGGCGGCCAGCGCCAGCGCATCTCGATCGCCCGGGCCCTCGCCCCGCGCCCGGGGCTGCTGCTCGCCGACGAGCCGGTGAGCGCCCTCGACGTCTCGGTCCGCGCCCAGGTCCTCGGGCTGCTCGCCGACCTCGTCGACGAGCTGCGGGTCACCCTCGTCCTCGTCTCGCACGACCTGTCCGTCGTGCGCCACCTGTGCGACCGCGTCGCCGTCATGAGCGACGGCGAGGTCGTCGAGACCGGCCCGACCGAGCAGGTGTGGTCCGACCCCCAGCACCCCTACACCCGGCGGCTGCTCGCCGCCGTCCCGTCGATGGAGCGCGCCCTCGCCGGGGCGGGCACCCGCGACCTCGCGGCGGCCGAGCTCGACCGGCTGACCCCCGAGCCCGCGCAGGAGGCCCGATGACCGCCACCCCCCGTCCCTGGCCGGACGGCCTGCCCGTCGGCGACGGGTGGGTCGCCGACCTGCCGTCCCAGGACGTCCGCTTCCCGTACGACGGCTCGCTCGTCGCCCCCGCGCCGGTCGGCGATGCCGCCCTCGCCACCCGCGCCGTCGACCACGCGGTCGCCCTGCGCGGTACCGTCGGCCGGCTGCCCTCCCACGTGCGCCGGGCCGCCCTGCGCGGCACTCACGCGGCGCTCGCCGCCCGACGCGAGGAGCTCGAGCGGCTGCTCGTCCTCGAGACGGGCAAGCCGCTCGTCGACTGCCGGGTCGAGGTCGAGCGCACCCTGCTGACCTGGGAGACGGCCGCGGAGGAGGTGGCCCGGCTGCACGGCGAGACCGTGCCGCTGGACCTGCTGCCCTCGGGTGACGGGCTGCTCGGCTTCTGGGTGCGCAAGCCGATCGGGGTGGTCGTCGGGATCGCCGGCTTCAACTACCCGCTGCTCCTCGCCTCGCACAAGGTCGCCCCCGCGCTCGCCGCCGGGTGCCCGATCGTCGTCAAGCCCGCCCCGCAGACGCCGCTCGCCACGCTCTGGATGGTCCACCTGCTGCGTGAGGCGCTCGTCGCGGCCGGGGCGCCGGCCGGGGCGGTGCAGCTGGTCACCGGCGGCGTCGACGTCGGGGTGGCCCTCACCACCGACCGGCGGCTCGGGGCGGTCTCGTTCACCGGGTCGGCCGACGTCGGCCACCGGATCGCCCGCGACGCCGCGCCGACCGAGGTCCTGCTCGAGCTCGGCTCGAACGCCGCGCTCGTCGTCGCGGCGGACGCCGACCTCGACGCCGCGGCCGACGCCGTCGTCCGCGGCGGCTACTACGCCTCCGGGCAGGCGTGCATCAGCGTGCAGCGCCTCGTCGTCGTCGAGGCCGTCCGTGACGCCTTCCTGGGCAAGGTCTCGGCCAGGATGGGCGAGGTCGTCGTCGGGGACCCCCGCGACCCGGCCACCCGGGTCAGCGCCCTCATCGACGCCGGCGCGACCGCGCGGGTCGCCGAGTGGCTGGGGGAGGCGGTCGACGCCGGCGCGCGCGTCGTGCACGGCGGTGACGTCCGGGACGGCGTCGTCGCGCCCACCCTGGTCGCCGACGTCCCCGACGGCGTCCGCGCCTGGGACGAGGAGGTCTTCGGGCCCGTCGTCGCCGTCCGCACCGTCCGCGACCTCGACGAGGCGTACGACGTGGTCAACGCCTCGCGCTACGGCCTGCAGGCCAGCGTCTTCACGTCCTCGCTCGACACCGCCTTCGAGGCCGTCGACCGGATCGAGGCCGGCGGCGTCATCGTCAACGAGGTGCCGGGCTTCCGCTCCGACGTCATGCCGTACGGCGGTGTCAAGGACTCCGGCGCCGGCCGCGAGGGACCGCGCTTCGCCATCGAGGAGCTCACCGTCACGCGGATGGCCGTCATCCGCCCCCGCACCCGGAAGGACCCCCGCCCATGACCGACCCGACCCAGGAACCCTCGTCCCCCGACTACTTCTCCGTCGCCGACGGCCCGCGCCCCGACTACGCGCGGCTCTTCCGCCTCGACGGGCGCACCGCCCTCGTCGTCGGCGGCGGCAGCGGCATCGGCCGCGAGAGCGCGCTCGCCCTCGCCGCCCAGGGCGCACGCGTCGTCGTCGCCGACCGCGACCTCGCCGCCGCCGAGGCGACGGTCGCCGAGGCCGACGGGGCGTCGTACGACGGCGGGTTGGTGACCCACGAGCTCGACGTCACCGACGAGGACGCCGTACGGCAGTCCGCGGCCGAGCTCGGCGTCGTCGACACCCTTGTGTTCACCGCCGGCACCAACGTGCGCAAGCGCGTCCTCGACTACTCCGGCGAGGAGTTCGACCGGGTCGTCGGTCTCAACCTGCGGGCCGCCTTCGACCTCGTGCGGGCCTTCGGTCCCGGGATGGCGCAGCGCGGCCGCGGCAGCATCATCGGGCTCGCCTCGATGCGCGCCGTGATGGTGGAGCCGGGGCAGGGCGTCTACGCCGCGACGAAGGCGGGGCTGCTCCAGCTGCTGCGGACCGTCGCGGCCGAGCTCGGACCCCAGGGGGTGCGCGCCAACACCATCGCGCCGGGCGTCGTCGGCACGCCGCTGACCACCCAGATCCGCGCGGACGAGGAGTGGGCGGGCGCCTACGCGACGAAGAGCGCGCTGGGGCGGTGGGCCCACCCGGGGGAGATCGCCGGCGCCGTCGTCTACCTCGCCTCGGACGCGTCGAGCTTCGTCACCGGCAGCCAGCTCGTCGTCGACGCGGGCTGGACCGCGGTCGACGGCCGGTTCACGCCGCCGGGCTGAGCCGTGCCCGACGAGCAGGGTCGTCCGCAGTTCGTCCTGCACGACCACCGCAAGCCCCAGCCGCACTACGACCTGCGCCTCGAGGAGGGCGGGGTGCTGCGCTCGTGGGCGGTGCCGAAGGGCCTGCCGACCGACCCGTCCCGCAACCGGCTCGCCATCGAGGTCGACGACCACGAGCTCGACCACCTGGGCTACGAGGACGAGCACAAGTCGGTCGCCGACACCGGCTGGTGGGAGGAGGACCGCCGCGACGACGGCTTCCTGGGATTCATCCTCCACGGACGGGAGTCGGTGCGGCGCTACGCGCTGATCCGCACCGAGGGCGGGCGGTTCGGTCGCGGCCGGCCCAGCTGGCTCGTCCACCTCTCGCGCGAGCAGCCCGGCCCGTGACCGGGCCGGGCTGCGTCACGAGGGTGGGGCGGGTCAGGACGAGGAGGACGTCTTCCACAGGTTGATGCCGCCCTCGACCGCGTGCCTGTCGATCTTCTCCAGCTCCTCGGTGGTGAACCCGAGGTTCTGCGCCGCCCCGACCGAGTCCTCGAGCTGCTTGACGCTCGACGCGCCGACGAGCGCCGACGTCACCCGGGCGTCGCGCAGCACCCAGGCGATGGCCATCTGGGCCAGCGACTGCCCGCGGGCCTTGGCCATCCGGTTGAGCGCGCGGACGTGCTTCATCGACTGCTCGGTGAGCAGCTTGGGCGAGAGCGACTTGCCCTGCGAGGCGCGCGACCCGGCCGGCACGCCCTTGAGGTACTTGTCGGTGAGCATGCCCTGGGCGAGCGGGGAGAACGCGATGCAGCCGGTGCCGGTGACGCCGAGGACGTCGAGCAGGTCCTCCTCGACCCAGCGGTTGAGCATCGAGTACGACGGCTGGTGGATGAGCAGCGGGGTGCCCATCGAGCGCAGGATCTCCACCGCCTCCCGGGTGCGGTCGCCGCTGTAGGAGGAGATGCCGACGTACAGCGCCTTGCCGGAGCGCACGGCGGTGTCGAGGGCGCCCATCGTCTCCTCGAGCGGGGTCGTGTCGTCGAAGCGGTGCGAGTAGAAGATGTCGACGTAGTCGAGGCCCATCCGCTGCAGCGACTGATCGAGGGAGGCGAGCAGGTACTTGCGCGAGCCGCCGCCCTGACCGTACGGACCGGGCCACATGTCGTAGCCGGCCTTGCTGCTGATGACGAGCTCGTCGCGGTAGCGGCGGAAGTCCTGGGCGAAGATCGTGCCGAAGTTGCGCTCGGCCGATCCGTAGGGCGGGCCGTAGTTGTTGGCCAGGTCGAAGTGGGTGACGCCGAGGTCGAAGGCACGGCGCAGCACGGCGCGCTGCCGCTCCAGCGGCACGTCGTCGCCGAAGTTGTGCCAGAGCCCGAGCGACACGGCGGGCAGGTCCAGCCCGCTGCGTCCGCACCGTCGGTACGGCGTCTGCTGGTAGCGCGATCGGGAGGCCTGGTAGTCGTCCGCGTGGAGGGTCACCCGCCCATCCTGCCCGAGCCGGCGGAGCGCGTCAGGTCGCCCCGTGCCGACGGGCCGCGTGCTGCTGCTGCTCGAGCGACGGGGCCAGGTCCCAGCCGCGCGCCAGCAGCGCGTCGACCTCCTGCGTGGCCCGGGCGAGACGCTCCTCGCGGTCGCCCGCGACCTCGACCCACCGGGCCGGCCGGGCGGCCAGCACCTGCCGGAAGCCCTCGTGCATCGCCGCCCGCCGGCGCTCGCCGTCGGCCCCCGCGCCGCGCGGCAGGGGGACGTCGTCCGGCGAGGTCAGCAGGTACAGGTCCGGCACCCGCTGGGCAGCCAGCGCCTCCAGCCGGGGGGAGCGCGACCCCACGTGCCGCTGGTGCCAGACCGCGGCGGCGAGGACGTCGGTGTCGCAGAGCAGGAGCGGTCGGGGGGTGCGACGCGCGGCGGCGTCCTCCCCGGCGGCCTGGGCCTGCGCGACGAGATCGAGCTCGACGTCCTGCCAGGGGGCCCCGGGCCCACCCGGACGGGCGACCGCCCAGGCCCGCACGTACTCCGGGACCCAGGGGACGCCGTACCGGTCGGCGAGGTCGCTGGCCAGCGTCGTCGTCCCGCTGGACTCGGCGCCGAGGACGACGACCCGCTTGGCCAGGTGGGCACGGGCCGCGGCCGGCAGGGCCCACCAGTGACCGGGAACGTCGCGCCGCACGGCGGTGCTCGAGACGGTGAGCGACGAGCGCTCGGGGTCGACGCGCACCCACTCCGCGTCGAGCCGGTGGGCCAGCTCCTCACCGTACGCGTCCGAGGTGAAGACCGCCCCGACCGGCCCGTCGGCGGGGTCGAGCAGGCTGCGGATCACGCCCGTGTGGTGCTCCCAGGCGGCGGCCGACTCGAAGTCGATCTCGGCGTCGTCGACGACCGAGGTCACGCGCGCCGTCGGCGCCTCCTCGACGAGCCACTGGACCCGCAGCGGAACGGGGATGGACTCGGTGCTGCCGCCGAGCACCTCGACGGTCACCCGATCGCAGCGCGACAGCGCGGCGCGCACCAGCGCCAGGTGCCCGACGTGCGGGGGGTAGAAGGTGCCGATGACCAGTCCGTGCCGGAAGCGGCGTCCGCCCTTCCCGGCGACGTGCGAGGGCGCCGGAGCGGACACGGTCGCCCGCCGGTCGAGGCTGTCGCTCACGGATACCCCTGCTCTGTCGGTGCGGCGGCGTCGACCTCCGAATCTAGCCGAGCGGGAGCGCGGCGTCCGGTGAATCCGGTTGACCCCGACGGGTCCGTGCGACGAGGGGTCCCGCGGTCAGCTCTCGCAGCCGATGCCGTCGTGGTCGGCGTCGAAGCGGTGCGGGTCGGGTTGGCGCACAGGGAAGTTGCGGTACGGGATCTGCGAGCAGTCCAGGTCCGGGGGCGGCGGGGGGAGGCAGATCGTCGGGTACGACGGGTCGCACCGGGTCGTGGGCGCGGGCGGCGTCGGGGACGTCGTCACCTCCTGCCAGCGCAGGTACCAGGTGCCGGTGGACGGGCGCCACACGACCTGGTCGGCGGCCGAGGTCCCGAGGAAGTCACCGGTCTGCGGCACGTCGCCGGGCAGGCCCCAGGTGACCGTCGCGACCCCGCGCTCGTACCAGGTGCCGGTCGACGGGCGCCAGACCGCGAGCTCGGGACGGCCGTCGCCGGAGTAGTCGGCCGGGACGGGCACGTCGCCGTTCAGGCCCCAGGCGACGGTCGCGATGCCGCGCAGGTACCACGTGCCGGTGGAGGGACGCCAGACGGCGAGGTCGGAACGGCCGTCGCTGTTCCAGTCGCGGGGGACGGGGACGTCGCCGTTCAGGCCCCACGCGGTCGTCGTCACGCCCCGGACGTACCAGGTGCCGGTCGACGGCCTCCAGACGGCCAGGTCCGCCCCGCGCGTCCCGTTCCAGTCCCGGGCGACCGGGACGTCGCCCTGGAGGCCCCAGACGACCTTGGCCACGCCGCGGATGTACCAGGTGCCGGTCGACGGCCTCCACACCGCCGGGTCGATCCGACCGTCGCCGGTGAAGTCGGCCACGACGGGCACGTCACCCGCGACACCCCAGCTGAACGTGGGAAGGCCCTGGATGTACCAGGTCCCGGTCGAGGGTCGCCACACCGCCAGGTCGCGGCGCCCGTCACCGGTGTAGTCGCCGGCGACCGGGACGTCTCCGTTCATCCCCCACACCACCCTGCTCGTGCGGACCACGGTGGCCGCGTCGACCGCCGGCGCGGCCACGAGGGACCCGGCACCCGCCCCCACCAGGGCGGCGACCGAGGCCACCACCATCCGCACCGTGCGCCGTACCCGCATGGTCACTCCTTCGTGAGCTGTCGTCGACGTCGGGCTGGGAGGAGCCTGGGAGCCCTGATCCGGCACATCAGAGCACGCCGGGTCCCACCCGGGGGACGGAACCGGCGAAACCGGCCGACCCTCGCCGGGGTCCGTCCGCCAGGCGGGACGGGGGGTTCACCACCCGGGCGGTCGATGTCCTAGCATCGGTGCAGGTCATGAGTGTCAGCGACAAGCCCCGGCTCGCTGACCGGCAACCCTCCACTCGCGGTGGGGTGCCCCGGGTGAGGACCTGGTCGCGGACCCTCGGGTCCCGGCAAGCGCGGGGCTCCGGCTCCCGCACCGTCGACGGTGCGCCGACCGTGTCGCCGACGAGAGTGTTCCATGTGCACGACATGAGTTCCGAGGAGACGACATGAGCGACACCCCGAACTGGTCCTTCGAGACCAAGCAGGTCCACGCCGGTCAGGCGCCCGACCCGACGACCGGCGCGCGGGCGCTGCCGATCTACCAGACGACCAGCTACCAGTTCCGCGACACCGAGCACGCCGCGAACCTCTTCGCGCTCAGCGAGTTCGGCAACATCTACACGCGGATCATGAACCCCACGCAGGACGCCATCGAGCAGAAGGTCAACGCGCTCGAGGGTGGCGTCGGGGCGCTGCTCACCGCGTCGGGCCAGGCCGCGGAGACCCTCGCCATCCTCACCATCACGCAGGCCGGCGGGCACGTCGTGGCCAGCCCGTCGCTCTACGGCGGCACCTACAACCTGCTCAAGTACACGCTGCCGCGGCTCGGCATCGAGGTCACCTTCGTCGAGGACCCGACCAGCCTGGACTCGTGGCGTGCCGCCGCCCGGGAGAACACCGCCCTCTTCTACGGCGAGACGATCGCCAACCCCAAGGCCGAGGTCCTCGACATCGAGGGCGTCGCGGGTGTCGCCCACGAGGTCGGGGTGCCGCTCGTCGTCGACAACACCATCGCGACGCCGTACCTCATCCGGCCGCTGGAGTGGGGCGCCGACGTCGTCGTGCACTCGGCGACGAAGTACCTCGGCGGGCACGGCACGACCGTCGCCGGCGTCATCGTCGACGGCGGCACGTTCGACTACGCGCAGGACCCGCAGCGCTACGCCAACTGGAACACCCCCGACGAGAGCTACCACGGCCTGGTCTACGCGCGGGACCTCGGCGTCGGCAGCCCCTTCGGCGCCAACCTGTCCTTCATCCTCAAGGCGCGCGTGCAGGGCCTGCGCGACACCGGCGCCGCCGTCTCGCCGTTCAACGCCTTCCTCATCGGCCAGGGCATCGAGACGCTGAGCCTGCGGGTCGAGCGGCACGTCGAGAACACCCACAAGGTCGCGACGTTCCTCGCCGGCCACGCCCAGGTCGAGAAGGTCGTGTGGGCGTCACTGCCGGACAGCCCGTCGTACGCGCTCGCGCAGAAGTACGCGCCCCGCGGCGCGGGCGCGGTGCTCGCCTTCGAGATCGAGGGCGGGATCGAGGCGGGCAAGCGGTTCGTCGAGGGGCTGAGCCTGCACAGCCACGTCGCCAACATCGGCGACGTGCGCTCGCTGGCCATCCACCCGGCGTCGACGACGCACAGCCAGGGCGGCGACGAGGACCGGCTCGCCGCCGGGGTCACGCCGGGGCTCGTGCGCCTCGCCGTCGGCATCGAGCACATCGACGACATCCTCGCCGACCTCGAGCAGGGCTTCACCGCGGCCAAGGTGTCCTGAGGGCCCTGCACCACGGGAATCGCGCGCGGGCGGGGCGGGTTGGCCCCGTACGACGCCCGCCCGCCGCGACCCGAGGAGCACCTCCGTGCCCGGACTGTTCGACCCGATCACCCTGCGCTCGCTGACCGTCCGCAACCGCGCCTGGCTGGCGCCGATGTGCCAGTACTCCAGCGACGAGGGCCTGCCGAACGACTGGCACCTGGTCCACCTCGGTGCCCGCGCCACCGGCGGTTTCGGCCTGCTGCTCACCGAGGCCGCCGCCGTCTCGCCCGAGGGACGGATCTCGCCGCAGGACGCCGGCATCTGGAGCGACGACCAGGCCCAGGCGTGGGAGCGCGTCGTCGACGTCGTCCACGGCCAGGGCGCCGCCATCGGGACCCAGCTGGCGCACGCCGGCCGCAAGGGCTCGACCTACCGGCCCTGGGCGCCGCAGCACGGCACCGTCCCCGCGGCGGACGGCGGCTGGGTGCCGGTCGGTCCGAGCGAGGAGCCCTACCCGGGCTACGACGCCCCGCAGCAGCTCGACGTCGAGGGCATCGCCGAGGTCGTGCGCGACTTCCGCGACGCCGCGGTCCGCTCGGTCGACGCCGGCTTCGACACCGTGGAGCTGCACGCCGCCCACGGCTACCTGTTCCACGAGTTCCTCTCCCCGCTGTCCAACCACCGAGACGACGCGTGGGGCGGCTCCTTCGAGGGCCGCACCCGGCTGCTGCTCGACACCGTCGACGCCGTCCGCGGCGCGATCCCCGACGGGATGCCGCTGCTCGTGCGGATCTCCGGCACCGACTGGCTCGAGGGCGGCTGGGACCTCGAGCAGTCCGTCGAGCTGGCCCGGCTGATGGCGCCGCGCGGGGTCGACCTCGTCGACGTGTCCTCCGGTGGCAACGCGCCGGCGTCGATCCCCGTCGGCCCCGGCTACCAGGTGCCGCTCGCGGCCGGGGTGCGCTCCGGCGCCGGTGTCGCGACGGGCGCGGTCGGGCTGATCACCGAGCCGGTCCAGGCGGAGAAGGTCCTCGCCAACGGCGAGGCCGACGTCGTCCTGCTCGCCCGCGCCGCCCTGCGCGAGCCCGCGTGGCCGCTGCGCGCCGCGCACGAGCTCGGCGTCGCCGTCGACGACGCCCCCTGGCCGCCGCAGTACACCCGCGGCACCTGGCCCACCGCGTGAGGGACGACTTCTTGCTCCGGATGTGCCCGTCCTGACCCGGATCCGGCCCGAGAAGGGCGCATCAGGAGCAAGGAGTCGTCCCCTCCCTGCTGACAGCGGCCGAAACCGCGTCGAGAGCCCCGTACGGCGCTCCGTAGACTCGACCTCCGTGTCCGAGACGTCCGAGCCGGTGCCGTCGCGCGGCGGCGGCCCGGACGACCGGCCCCGCCGCCCTCGTCGCCGCGGGCGGGGGCGTCCCCGCGGCGACGTCGACCCCGCCGAGCGGGCCGCCGGCCGGGCCCGACGGCTCGAGCACCGCCGCGGCCTCGTCCCCGAGATCCGCTACCCCGAGGACCTGCCGGTCTCCGGGCGCCGCGACGACATCGCCGCGGCCATCCGCGACCACCAGGTCGTCGTCGTCGCCGGGGAGACCGGGTCGGGCAAGACCACCCAGCTGCCGAAGATCCTCCTGGGGCTCGGACGCGGGGTCGCCGGCACGATCGGGCACACCCAGCCGCGGCGGATCGCCGCCCGCGCCGTCGCCGAGCGCCTCGCCGAGGAGCTCGACGTCGAGCTCGGCGGCGTCGTGGGCTACCAGGTCCGCTTCGCCGACCACAGCAGCCGCGACACGCTCGTCAAGGTGATGACCGACGGCATCCTGCTCGGAGAGCTGCAGCACGACCGCGACCTGCGCCGCTACGACACGATCGTCATCGACGAGGCGCACGAGCGCTCGCTCAACATCGACTTCATCCTCGGCTACCTCAAGCGCCTGCTGCCGCGCCGCCCCGACCTCAAGGTCGTCATCACGTCGGCGACGATCGACCCGCAGCGCTTCGCCGACCACTTCTCCCAGCCCGGGCAGCCGCCCGTGCCGGTCGTCGAGGTGTCGGGTCGCACCTTCCCCGTCGAGGTCCGCTACCGCCCGCTCGCCGCCGAGGACGCGCAGGCCGACGACGACGAGGACGGTCCCGGTGACGGCCCCGCCGTCGCCGACCGCGACCAGACGACCGGCATCGTCGACGCCGTCACCGAGCTGTGGACGGAACGCCGCGACGGCGACATCCTCGTCTTCCTCAGCGGCGAGCGGGAGATCCGCGACGCCGCCGAGGCGCTCGCCGGGCTCGACCTCCCGCAGACCGAGGTCCTCCCGCTCTTCGGCCGGCTGTCCGCCGCCGAGCAGCACCGCGTCTTCGGCCGCCGCCCGCCCGGCGTCACCCGCCGCGTCGTCCTCGCCACCAACGTCGCCGAGACCTCGCTGACCGTCCCCGGCATCCGCTACGTCGTCGACACCGGCACCGCCCGCATCTCGCGGTGGTCCGCGCGGACCAAGGTGCAGCGCCTGCCGATCGAGCCGGTGAGCCGGGCCAGCGCCGACCAGCGCAAGGGCCGCTGCGGCCGCGTCGCCGAGGGCATCTGCATCCGCCTCTACTCCGAGGACGACTACCTCTCGCGCCCGGAGTTCACCGACCCCGAGATCCTGCGGACCAACCTCGCGTCGGTCATCCTCCAGATGACCTCGCTGGGCCTCGGCGACGTCGCCGCCTACCCCTTCCTCGACCCGCCCGACCCGCGGGCCGTCACCGACGGCGTCCGGCTGCTCGAGGAGCTGCGCGCCGTCGAGCCGGAGGAGACGAGCAGCCGCCCGAGCGAAGGCGGCTCGGCCGCGCGGAGGCGACGGCTGACGCCGTACGGACGCACCATCGCCGCCCTCCCCGTCGACCCGCGCCTCGCGCGGATGGTCATCGAGGCCGATGCGCGCGGCTGCCTGCGCGAGGTCCTCGTCGTCGTCTCGGCCCTGTCGCTGCAGGACGTGCGCGAGCGGCCGCTGGAGAAGCGCGAGCTCGCGGACGCCGCGCACAAGCGCTTCGCCGTCGAGGGCAGCGACTTCGGCGCCTACCTCATGCTGTGGCGCTACCTGCGCGAGCAGCAGAAGGCGTTGTCCTCCAGCGCGTTCCGCCGGCTCTGCAAGGCGGAGTACCTGCACTTCCTGCGGGTCCGCGAGTGGCAGGACCTGCACGCGCAGCTTCGCCAGGCGTGCAAGCAGGCCGGCTACGACACCGCGCGCGGGACGTCCGAGGAGGACGCCGAGCCCGACCTCGAGGCCGTGCACCGCAGCCTGCTCACCGGGCTGCTCTCGCAGATCGGTTCCCGGGACGAGGTCCGCCGCGACTACCTCGGTGCGCGCGGGCTGCACTTCTCCATCGCCCCCGGCAGCGTCGTGTTCAGGAAGCAGCCGGCCTTCGTCATGGCCGGCGAGCTCGTCGAGACCAACCGCACCTGGGCCCGCGGCTGCGCCCGGATCGACCCCCTGTGGGCCGAGGAGGCGGGCAAGCACCTGGTCAAGCGCACCTACTCCGAGCCCACCTGGTCGGCCCGCCGCGGCAGCGCCGTCGCCACCGAGCGGGTGACCCTGTACGGCGTCCCCATCGTCACCGGCCGCACCGTCGGCTACGCCGCCGTCGACCGCGAGGAGGCCCGCAACCTCTTCGTCCAGCGGGCCCTCGTCGAGGGGGAGTGGACCACCCGGCACCGGTTCTTCCACGACAACGCCGCGCTCGTCGAGCGGCTGCGCGAGCTCGAGGCCCGGACCCGACGGCGCGACATCGTCGTCGACGACGAGACCGTGCGCGCGTTCTACGACGAGCGGATCCCCGCCGAGGTCGTCTCGGCCCGGCACTTCGACACCTGGTGGAAGAAGGCGTCGCGACGCGAACCGCGGCTGCTGCACTTCACCGAGGACCTGCTCGTGCGCGACAGCGCCGAGGCGGTCGACCGCGACGCCTACCCGACGACGTGGGTGCAGGGCGACCTGCGCCTCGCCGTGGACTACCGCTTCGAGCCGGGCCGCGACGACGACGGCGTCACCGTCCACGTGCCCGTCGAGGTGCTCAACCAGGTCACGGCCGACGGCTTCGACTGGCAGGTGCCGGGGCTGCGCGAGGACCTCGTCACCGCGCTGATCCGCACCCTGCCCAAGGCCACCCGCCGCCTGCTCGTCCCGGCCCCCGAGCACGCCGCGGCGACCGTCCGGGTCCTGCGCGAGCGGGGCCTCGGCGCGGGGGACGGCCCGCTCACCACCGTCCTGTCCCGGGTGCTGCGCGAGACGCACGGCGTCGTGGTCCAGGAGGGGGACTGGGACGTCGAGCGCGTGCCGACCCACCTGCGCGTGCGGTTCAGCATCGAGGACCCCGGCGGCCGGGTCATCGCCGTCGGGCAGGACCTCGACGCGCTGCGCGAGCAGGCCGCGCCGCAGCTGCGCCGCCAGGTCGCCCGCGCGGGTGCCGACCTGCAGCGCACCGGCCTGACGTCCTGGACCGTGGGCGAGATCCCCGTCGAGGTGACGACGCAGGGCGGCGGCGGGCGCACCGTCCACGGCTACCCCGCCCTCGTCGACGAGGGCACCTCGGTCGCGCTGCGGGTGCTCCCGACCCGCGCCGAGGCGCAGGCCGAGCACCGCGTCGGCGTACGGCGGCTGCTCGTCCTCGGCACCAGCCCGCCGTGGAAGCAGGTGCTGGCCAGGCTGACCAACACCCAGAAGCTGGCCCTCGGGCACAACCCGCACGGGTCGGTCCAGAAGCTCCTCGAGGACTGCCTCGAGTGCGCCGTCGACGCCCTCGCCGCCGAGCACGTGCCCCACGAGGTGCGCACGGACGCGGACTTCGAGGCCGCGCTCAAGGCCGTCCGCACCCACGCCGCCGCCCGCGTCCTGCAGGTCGTCGGGCTCGTCGAGCCGGTCCTCGCCCGTCACCTGCAGGCCGTCAACACCCTCGAGCGGATGACCCAGCCGGCGCTGCGCGACACCGTCGCCGACGTCCGCTCCCAGCTCGCCGAGCTCGTCCGGCCCGGGTTCGTCGCCGAGACCGGCCTCGCCCGGCTGCCCGACCTCGGGCGCTACCTCCAGGGCGTGCTGCTGCGGCTCGAGCGCGCCCCCCTCGACCCGCTGCGCGACGGCCGCGCCATGGACGAGGTCCTCCTCGCCGAGCGGGCGTACGGCGACCTGCTCGACCGGCTGCGTCCCGCGCAGCGCGCGTCCGAGCCCGTCGTCGCCGTCGGCTGGATGATCGAGGAGCTGCGGGTGTCGCTCTTCGCCAACCGGCTCGGGACCGCCGCGCCGGTGTCGGTCAAGCGCATCCAGCGGGCGATCGCCGCCGTCCCCGTCGACTGAGCCGCGCCGCCCCCAGGAATCCCGGCGCGACCCGGGACGTTATGCGGCGTGAACGGCGACCGGCCCCGGTCGCCCGCCCAGCACCCGACGTGAAGAAGGCTCGCCGTGCAGGACCCCTCCGCGCTCTACCGCTTCGAGACCGACACCCACCCCGCCGCCGCGCGGGCGTCCGTGCTGCTCGTCGCCGTCGGCGGCTTCGTCGACGCCGGGCGCACGCAGCAGCTGATGACCCAGCACCTGCTCGACACCCACGAGCACACCGTCGTCGCGTCCTTCGACGTCGACCAGCTGCTCGACTACCGCGGGCGCCGGCCCGTCATGACCTTCGACCGCGACCGCTACACCTCGTACGACGACCCGTCGCTGCTGCTCTACCGGCTCGTCGACCGCGAGGGCACCCCCTTCCTGCTGCTCGCCGGCGTCGAGCCGGACTACCAGTGGGAGCGCGTCGTCGAGGCCGTCACCGGTCTCATCCGCGTCCTCGGCGTCGAGCTGACGCTGTCGGTGCACGGCATCCCGATGGCGGTGCCGCACACCCGCCCGATCGGGCTGACCGCGCACGCGACCGACCCCCGGCTCATCTCGACCTACGAGAGCGTCTTCGGGGCCGTGCAGGTGCCCGGGTCGCTGGCCGCGCTGCTCGAGCTGCGGCTCGGCGAGTCCGGGCGCGACGCGGTCGGCTTCTCGGTCCACGTGCCGCACTACCTCGGCCAGGCCGAGTTCCCCGACGCGGCGCTGTCCGGGCTGGGCGCCGTCATCGCCGCCACCGGGCTCGCGCTCAACACCGAGGACCTCGCGGCGATGGCCGGCCTCAACCGGGCCCAGCTGGCCACCGAGGTCGCCTCCTCCGAGGAGGTGCAGGGCGTCGTCCACGCCCTCGAGCAGCAGTACGACGCCTTCATGGAGGGCCACCGCCGCCCCAGCCTGCTCGCGACGAGCATCTCGGAGCTGCCGACCGCCGACGAGATCGGCGCCGAGCTCGAGGCCTTCCTCGCCGACGTCGACGACACGCGGCCCGACGGCGACGGCGGTCCGTCGCAGGGCTGAGCCGCAGGGCGCCGTACGGCGTCCTCCCACCACCACGACGGGGACCGCGCCACCGGCTCGGTCCCCGTCGTCGTACCCGGGGCACGTCGGATCTCGAGGATCTTCGAGGAACGGCGCCGGATCCGGGCCTGACGGCATCGGATCTCGAGGATCGTCGAGGAACGGTGCCGGGCCCGAGCCCGCCTCAGACGAGCGAGTCCTCCCACTGGCGGTGCAGGGCGGCGTACCGGCCCGTGCCGCCGATGAGGTCCTGCGGGGTGCCGTCCTCGACGACCTCGCCGGCCTCGAGCACGAGGACCCGGTCCGCGATCGCGACGGTCGAGAGGCGGTGGGCGATGATGATCGCCGTCCGGTCGGCGAGGATCGTGCGCAGCGCCCGCTGCACCAGCCGCTCGCTGGGGATGTCGAGCGACGACGTCGCCTCGTCGAGGACGAGCACGGCCGGGTCGGCGAGGAACGCGCGGGCGAAGGACACGAGCTGGCGCTGACCGGCCGACAGCCGCCCGCCGCGGGCCCGGACGTCGGTGTCGTAGCCCTCGGGGAGCCGGCTGATGAAGTCGTGCGCGCCGATCTCCCGCGCGGCCGCCTCGACCTGCGCCCGGCTCGCCCCCGGCCGGCCAACGGCGATGTTGTCGGCGACGGTGCCGGAGAAGAGGAAGCTCTCCTGCGTGACCGTGACGACCCCGCGGTGCAGGTCGGCGTCGGTGACCCGGCGCAGGTCGACGCCGTCGAGCCGCACGGTGCCCGAAGTCGGGTCCCACATCCGCCCGACCAGCCGGGCGATGGTCGTCTTGCCGGCCCCCGTGCGCCCGACGAGGGCGACGGTCTGCCCGGCCGGGACGTGCAGGTCGAGGCGCGGCAGGACGACCCGGTCGCCGTACCCGAAGGTCACGCGCTCGAGCCGCAGGTCCCCACGGACCCGCTCGAGGGGCACCGGGTCCGTGGGCTCGCGCACGCTCGGCTCCTCCTCGAGGACGCCGGACAGCTTCTCCAGCGCCGCGGACGCCGACTGGAAGGAGTTGAAGAACTGCGACAGGTCCTGCAGGGGGTCGAAGAAGCGACGCAGGTAGAGCAGGATCGAGGTGAGGACGCCGACCTGCAGGTCGCCGTCGAGGACGCGGTGGCCGCCGTAGAGCAGGGCGACGCCGACGGCGAGGTTGCCGATGAGCTTGACCGCCGGCATGTAGACCGCCATGAGGTCGAACGTCCGGCGGTTGGTCACCCGGTAGCGGTCGTTGAGGTCGCCGAAGATCGCCTCGCCGCGCGGCTCGCGGCGGAAGGCCTGCACCGCCCGCAGCCCGCCGAACGTCTCGACGAACTGGACGATGACCCGGGCCACGGCCTCGCGGGTGGCGCGGTAGGCCCTCGCCGACTCGCGGCGGAACCACACCGTGACGAGGACGAGCGGGACGAACGACGCGACCCCGACGAGCGCGAGCGGCACGTCGAGGCTGAACAGCGTGATGCCGATGGTGAGGATCGACAGGCCGGACACGACGACCGCCTGCAGCCCGTCCGAGAGGAAGTCGGAGATCGCGTCGATGTCCGAGGTCTGCCGCGAGACGGTGCGCCCCGAGGTGTAGGTCTCGTGGAACGACTGCGACAGCCGCTGCATGTGGTCGAACACGCGGCGGCGCAGGTCGAGGACGACGTCCTGTCCGATCCGCGCGGTGAGGACGAGGAACGCGCGCTCGGTGACCATCTGGAGCACGGTCGCGACGGCGAGCGCGACGACCGCGGCGACGAGCGGGGTCGGGCTGCCCCCCTCCAGCAGCGGCGGGATGCCCTTGTCGATGCCGAGGCCGACGAGGTAGGGCCCGGCGAGGCTGGCGAGGTTCTCGACGACGATGAGGACGGTCAGCCAGACCAGGGCGCGACGGTGCGGCCCGAGCAGGTCGCGCAGCAGCCGGGTGGTGCGCTGCTGGAGCAGCGCGCGGACGCCGGCGGAGACGTCCTCGGTGCGCTCGGCGGCGACGCCACGCCACCGCGGCTCGGGGGTGCTGCCGGCGGTGCTGCCGGCGCTGCCACCGGCGGCCCCGCCCGCCGACGGCGTGCCGGTGGGCCGGGTGCTCATGCGACCTCCTCGTGCTCGTCCTGGCCGAGGACGTCGGCGTACTCCGGGACCGTGGCGAGCAGCTCGGCGTGGGTGCCGACGGCGACGACCCGGCCCTCGTGCAGCAGCGCCACGCGGTCGGCGAGGGCGACGGTGCTCGGGCGGTGGACGACGATGAGCGCCGTCGTCGTGGCGAGGACGCGGCGCAGCGCCTCCTCGACGAGGTGCTCGGTCTCGACGTCGAGGGCCGACAGCGGGTCGTCGAGGACGAGGACGCGGGGCCGGCCCAGGACGGCGCGGGCGAGCGCGAGCCGCTGGCGCTGACCGCCGGAGAGCGACATGCCCTGCTCGCCGACCCTGGTGTCCAGCCCCCACGGGAGGTCGTAGGCGAAGCCCGCCTGCGCGAGGTCGAGCGCCTGCGCGACCTGCTCGTCGGTCGCGTCGGGGTGACCGAGGGTGACGTTCTCGCGGACGCTGGCGGAGAAGAGGATCGGCTCCTCGAAGGCCGTCGAGGCGGCCGTGCGCAGCGAGCGCAGGGTGACGTCGCGGATGTCCTGCCCGTCGATGGTCACCCGTCCGGACGTCGGGTCGGCCAGCCGCGGGAGCAGCATGGCCAGGGTCGTCTTGCCGGACCCGCTGGCCCCGGCCAGGGCCAGGGTCTCGCCGGGGCGCAGGTCGAGGTCGACGCCGTCGAGGACGGCGCCGCGGCGCTCGTCGTACGCGAAGCCGACGCCCTCGAGGCGCACGTGGCCCGGGCCGTCCGGGAGGTCGGTGGCGCCGGGGCGGTCGGCGATGTCGGGCTCCGCGTCGAGGACCTCGAAGAAGCGCGTCGTCGCGGTCGCCGCCTCCTGCGCCGAGGCGAGGATGAAGCCGAGCATCTCGACCGGGACGACGAGCTGCAGGACGAGGGTGATGAAGGCGACGAGGGCGCCGAGGGTCATCCGGCCCTCGCCGACGGCGTAGGCGCCGAGCAGCAGGACGACGACGAGGGCGGCGTTGGGGACCAGGTCGAGGAAGGCGATGAGCCCACCGCGCAGCCGGGCCTTGTCCAGCTGCGTCTCGCGCATCCCGCGGGCGGCGTCGACGTAGCGGTCGAGGACCATCTGCCGGCGGCCGAAGGCCTTGATGACGCGCAGCCCCGTGACCGACTCCTCGATGAGGGTGGTCAGGTCGCCCTCCTGGTCCTGGACCCGGCGGCTGACGACCCGGTAGCGGCGTTCGAAGCGCTGGCACAGCACGACGACCGGGGCGAGGCAGACGGCGACGACGACGCCGAGGAGCGGGTCGAGGTGGATGAGCAGCGCCACGATGGTGACGAAGGTGGCGGTGTTGACGACGAGGAAGACCACCCCGAACCCGGTGAACCGGCGGATCGCCGACAGGTCCGACGTCGCACGGGACAGCAGCTGCCCCGACTGCCAGCGGTCGTGGAACGACGGCGGCAGGGCCTGCAGGTGCCGGTAGAGGTCGTCGCGCATCCGGGTCTCGATGCCGAAGGTGGCGACGTTCTGCACCCAGCGGCGCACGAAGACGAGGACCGCCTCGGCGAGACCGAGGCCGATGGCCAGCAGCCCCAGCGGCAGCAGCCCGGCCCGGTCGCCGTGGGCGATGGGGCCGTCGACGACGCGTTGGGTGACGAGCGGGACGACGATGCTCGCCCCCACCCCGCCGAGGGCCGCGACCATCATCACGACGATCCGGGCGACGTACGGGCGCATGTACGGCGCCATCCGCCACAGCGCCCGGGCGGCCGAGACCTGCCGCTCGCCGGGTCGGGCCGAGCCGGGGTCCGGGGGTGGTGGGGGAGTCGGCCCGTCGGCCGCGCCCGCCTCCCCTCGGGAGTCGTTGTCGGTCGTGTCGCTGGGGGAGGAAGTCGTTGTCGTCACCAACCACCACCGTAGCCGCTCGCACCGACAGCCTCGACCGGGTTACCGCGGGGTCGCCCGGGTCCCGCGCGTTCAGTCCTTCGCCTCCGACCACCGGCGCACGACGGAGGTCTCGGCGACGAAGCGCACCCGGTCCGAGCCGGTCCAGCGCCGTGCGGCGTCGGTGAGCGAGCGCTCGACGAGGCCGGCCACGCGGGCGGCGTGCTGCTCGGGGGCGTGGACGAGGAGCTCGTCGTGCAGGCAGAGGACGATCGCGGCGTCGTACGGGAGGACGGCGTGCCGCACGGTGGCCGCCCACGCCTTGAACAGCTCGGCGGCGGCGCCCTGGATGACCGCGTTGCGGGCGAACCGGCCGCGGCCGGCGTCGAGGGCGGACCGGTCGCGGGCCCCGACGGGCGCCTCGCCGCCGCCCGGGTCGTCGTCGCCCGCGGACGCGGGTTCGCGGGCGTCGGCGGCGCGCAGGAGGCGGTCGAGCGGGAGGAGCCGGCCACCGACGGTGCGCAGCGGCCGCCCGGCGACCCCGGCGGCGTAGGCGTCGTCGAGCAGGCGCATCGCGACGGGGTAGGCGCGCTCGAGGTCCCGCAGCGCCTCCCCGGCGGCGCCGCTGCGCTGGCCGTACATCGCGGCGAGGACGGCGATCTTGGCCGTCGGCCGGGGGACCCCGAGCTTCCGGGCCACCGGCGCGTAGAGGTCGTCGGCGCGGGTCGCCTCGGCGAAGGCCGGGTCGCCGGAGACCGCGGCGAGCACGCGCGGCTCGACCTGGCCGAGGTCGGCCCGGACGAGCACGTGACCGTCCGCGGCCGCGACCGCCGGTCGCAGCGGCGCAGGCAGGTTGTGCAGCCCGTTCTGCGCGGTCATCCGCCCGGCCGCACCGTCGCACGCGGTCCACGCGCCCCGCAGCCGGTCGTCCGGACCGACGTGCTCGGCCAGCCAGCGGTAGCCGTACGTCGTCGCGATCCGCTCGTCCTTGCGCCACTGCAGGAGGGCCTCGACGAGCGGATGGGTGCGCCGGAACGGCTCGAGGACGTGCGCCCTCGTCGACGGGACGCTCACCCCGTGCGCGGCCAGCAGCGTCCTGACCTGGGCGGGGTTGCGCAGGTCGGTCGACTCCCAGCCGGGCGCGTGGGCGAGGACGTCGCGGTCGCGCTGCGCGCGGGTCGCCGCCGCGTCCGCCTCGTCGCGCGGCGGGGGACCCGCGCTCAGCCCGATGAGCTCGAGCGCCGTGGGGCGGTCCAGCGGCAGCCCGTCGCGCTCGAGCTCGACGCACAGCAGGGCGGCGGCCGACTCGGCGTGGGCCGTCGCGACCGCCCGGGACGACACGGCGCCGAGCGCCTCGACCTGGTGGAGCGCCAGCCGGGCGAGGGCGTCGGCCGCCGCGAGCAGCCGCGCCGGGGTGGTCGCCCACGACCCGGTGAGGGCGTCCGGGCGCAGGTGCCCACCCCGCCCGTACGGCGACCCGGGGTCACCCTCGGCCCCCGGGTCGGCCGCGAAGTCGAACAGGTCGCCCGACGCCGACCGCGGGCGGGTCGCCGGGTCGAGGCCGGCGACGTGCGCCCACGCGAGCCCCGGGTCGGCGGCCCACCCGCCGGCCAGCAGGCGGTGCGCCTCGGCGACGTCCCACAGCCGGTGGACCCGCTGCCGTCCCGCGAACCGGCGGTGGGCGAGGACCGGGGCCGCGGACGCCGCGTCGACGACGACGAGCCGGGGGGCGTCGCCCTCGAGCAGCGGGGCCAGCGCGTCGACGACGTCCGCCACCGTCCCCACGACGGGGCCGCCCGGCGGGCCACCACCGGCCCCCGCGCCGAGGACGGCGCGGTCACCGACGACGAGCAGGGGGAGCACGGGCGCCAGTCTGGCCGAGACCCCCGACGACGCCGGCCCCGGTGCCGTGCGCCCGCCGGCGGGAACCCACGGGCGCCACGGGTCGTCCTTGACGGCGGTGGGTACCCCCCACCTGTATCGACGAGGGGCGACGAGGGTCGCCCCGCGCCCCGCCGCGCTCGGCGGGGCCGGAGCAGAAGGAGCACCGTGGGCATCTTCGGTGGCAAGGACGACACGCCGCAGCCGGGCAGCGCCATCGAGCGCGCCGGCCAGGAGCGGCCTGCCGACGGGCTCGGTGGCGCGGCCGCGGGCCTGGTCGAGCGGCTGCTCGACACCGGCATCGACGGCCGGGGGCCGCTCGACGGCGCGCAGCGGGTGGCCGACTCGGCCCGCAGCCACGCCGCCGACACCGAGGCCGCCATCGACAAGGTCGTGCGCCAGCACCTGACCGTCGCGGGCGCCGGCGGGTTCGTCACCGGTCTGGGGGGCTTCGTCACCCTGCCGGTCGCGCTGCCGGCCAACGTCGTCTCGTTCTACCTGGTCGCCACCCGGATGACCGCGGCCATCGCGGCGCTGCGCGGCTACGACCTGCGTCAGCCGCAGATCCGCAGCGCCGTCCTGCTCACGCTGGTCGGCGCCGACGCCGACGACCTGCTCAAGAAGGCCGGCATCGCCGGGGGCGGCAGCCGGCTGACGAACCTCGCCGCCCAGCGGCTGCCCGGGCCCGCCCTCATGGTCGTCAACAAGGCCATCGGGTTCCGCCTCCTCACGACGATGGGCCGCTCGACCCTGGCCCGCTTCGGCCGCTACGTCCCGGTGGTGGGCGGGGCCGTCGGCGCGGGGCTCGACACCTACATGCTCAAGCGGATCGCCGACCAGGCCCGCCAGGAGTTCCCGCCGGTCGCCCCCGCCCTCACGCGCTGAGCCGGGCGGCGGCGCGGGCCGGACGACGGGGGTCGGCCGGGAACCGGGCCCGCTCCCCGTGCGTCCACGACAGAGCAGGCCGTCCCCAGCCGCACCCCCAGCCGCACCCGCACCCCAGGAGTCCCCATGCCGCGCACCTCGGCCCGCCCCGGTCGCACCGGGCTGCTGCGTCAGCTCGCCGGCGCCGTCCGCGTCACCCTGCGACCTGGTGGCCCCGGCCTCGCCGACCGCGGCCGGGCCGTCCCCCGGCTGGTGCGGGCGGTGCTGTCCGGGCGCTACCGCGCCGTCACCCCCGGGCACCTCGGCCTCCTGCTGCTCGCGGTCGCGTACGTCGCCTCGCCGGTCGACCTGCTCCCCGAGGGGCTGCTGCCGCTCGTGGGGCTCGCCGATGACGCCGTCGTCGTCGCCTGGCTCGCCGCCGCGCTCGTCCACGACACCGAGGCCTTCCTGCAGTGGGAGCGGACCGCCGGACCCGGCAGGTCCGCCGGCCGGACCTCGTCCGGCGCGACCGACGGGGGATCGACCACCGGCCCCCGCGACCGCTGGGGTCGCCCGCAGGACGCCCCGGACGGCGCCCACCGCCACGACCGGCGCGCCGGGTGGGGGACCTCCACCGTCGAGGGCCACGTCGTGCGCTGACGCCCGACGCACGACACGCGAGCTGCGACGCGCGTCACGCGACGTGCTCCGGGGCCACGGCGAGGTCGAGCACCTGCTCGAGCAGCGCGGCCAGGCCGTGGTCGCGGTCGTGCTCGCGCGCGGCGTCGACCGCCACCCGCGCCAGCGCCCCGTCGCCGTGCCACCAGGCCACGTGCGCGAGGGCCGCGAGGACGGGGGCGCCCCGGCCGGGCGGGCAGGCCCGGCACAGGCGGGTCAGCGCCGCCACCAGGTGACCGCGCCCCTGCTCCGGGCCGGGCCCGAGCACCCGCACGAGCCCGCCCAGCGGCGGGTCCCCTCCGACGGCCCCGTGCAGTCCCTCGGCGGCCGCGGAGCCCGACGGCCCCGGCTCGTGGCGGGGGCACAGCCAGGCCAGCACGAGGTCGCGCAGCGGGACGTCGTGCAGCGAGGCGAGGAGCAGGGGCACGTCGTCGGGGTCGGCCCCGCCGGGGTCGTCGGCCACGAACCGCGCCCACGCCGCCGCGGCGGCACGCAGCAGCGACCGGCGGTCGGCGCCGCCCCCGGTGAAACGGGTGACGAGGTCGTCGACCTCGCCCGCGTCCCGGACCTCCTCCGGGCTGCCGACCACCATCGCGGCGAGGTCGTCGCGGTGCCGCAGCGGCACCCGGCCCCGCCCGACGAACTCGGCGACGGCCGCGACGTCGCCGGCGCCGGGCAGCCGCTGCGGTCGGCGCTCGCGGGCCGTGCCGTCAGGGCACCACCACATCCCGTCGCGCACGGTGATCCGCTCGTCCACCTGGACGCCGAGCGCCCGCAGCCCGGCGCAGACCTCCCGGGCCAGGTCGGTCCACGACCGGGGCGCCGCCCGCCGCCGCTCCACCGGGTCACAGCCGGCCCGGGTACGCTCCTCGACCCCGGCGCCCCCGTCCCACTGGTCCGCGTCGGCCACGAGCGCGTCCTCCACGGTGACGACGAGGGCGCGGTCGAAGCGGTGCCGGCTCAGCGGGACGAGCAGGGCCGCCGCGGCCTCCCGCCCCGACGCCGTCCGGGGCGGCAGGTCCACCCGACCCACGAAGAAGACGGACTTACCGCGCAGCGTGAGGACGACGAGCGAGCGCTCGGGGACGTAGCCCAGCTGGTAGGGCAGCGTCGTGAGCACGTCACCGGGGGAGTGCAGGCGGATGACGTCCTCCTCCTCGGCGCGGGAGGCGGGGGACGCGGGACGGGGCGGGCGCGGGGTCGTCGACATGCCCCTCAGCGTGGGCCGGACGGCGTCGGCCGCGCGGCGGCGCGGGCCGCCCCCTGTGGACAGTGCCCCGCCGGCCCACCCCTGTGGACAACACGACCGGCGGGCGCCCGCCGCCGGGTACACTCGAGTCAGGTCATGAGCGCCAGCGTCAAGCCCCGGCTCGCTGGCCGGCAACCCTCCTCGCGGCGGGGTGCCCCGGGTGATGACACGGCCCGCCGGTCCCGGCGGGCAAGCGCGATCACCAGGAGTCTCCAGTGACGGTCACCCGGGACGAACCCGACACCGTGCGGTCCACCCCACGCCCCAGCGGTGCCTGGCGCCCCGGCGACCCGGTGGGGCAGCGGCGCTTCGTCGCCGTCGGCGACGTGCCCCTCGAGCGCGGCGGCGTCGTGCCCGAGGTGGTCGTCGCCTACGAGACGTGGGGCACCCTCGACGCCGACGGCGGCAACGCGGTCCTCGTCGAGCACGCGCTGACCGGGGACAGCCACGTCGTCGGGCCCGCCGGACCCGGCCACCCCTCGCCCGGCTGGTGGGAGGGCCTGGTCGGCCCCGGCCGGCCGCTCGACACCGACCGCTGGTTCGTCGTGGCCGCCAACGTCCTCGGCGGCTGCCAGGGCACCACCGGCCCGGCGTCGCCGACCCGCGACGGCCGGCCGTGGGGCGGCCGCTTCCCCTTCGTCACCGTGCGCGACCAGGTGCAGGTCGAGGCCCGGCTGGCCGACGCCCTGGGGATCCGGCGGTGGGCCGGGGTCGTGGGCGGCTCGATGGGCGGCATGCGCGCCGTCGAGTGGGCGGTGACCCACCCCGAGCGGGTCGCGCGGCTCATGGTCCTGGCCAGCACGGCCGCCGCCACCGCCGACCAGATCGCCTGGGCCCAGCCCCAGCTGCTGGCCATCCGCGAGGACCCGGACTTCCGCGGTGGTGACTACTACGACGCCGTACGGGGTCCCGAGGCCGGCCTGGGCATCGCCCGCCGGATCGCGCACGTGACCTACCGCAGCGGCGAGGAGCTCGACGAGCGCTTCGGGCGCGCCGCCCAGGGGGGCGAGCAGCCGCTCGGCGCCGGCGGTCGCTACGCCGTCGAGAGCTACCTGGACCACCACGCGGGCAAGCTCGCGCGCCGCTTCGACGCCAACGCCTACGTCGTCCTCACCGAGGCGATGAGCTCGCACGACGTCGGCCGCGACCGCGGCGGGGTGCCGGCGGCGCTGGCGCGGGTCACCGCGACGACGACGGTGCTCGGCGTCGACAGCGACCGGCTCTACCCGGTCCGGCTCAGCGAGGAGCTCGCCGCCGGGGTGCCGGGCGCCCGGCTCGCGACGATCTCCTCGCGCCACGGCCACGACGGGTTCCTCGTCGAGGTCGACCAGGTGGGGGCGCACCTGCGCGCGCTGCTCGACGAGCCGCCCGCGACCGCGCAGCGTTCGGTGTAGCGTCGGCGTCGGGGCCCGGTCCGTCGGCCCGCCGGTCAGCGCAGGGCGTGAGGGAGGCATCGACGTGACCATCGTCGTGGGGTACGTACCGACCAACGAGGGCCGGGCGGCACTGCGCCGGGCCGGGGACGAGTCGGTGCGCTCGGGGTCCGACGTCGTCGTCGTGCGCACGGTGCGTCCCGACGGGTCGACGTACGACCCGGAGTCGGTGGCGACGTTCGAGCGCGAGCTGGGCGAGGTCGTGCGCGACGTCGAGGCCGCCGGCCACCACGTCAGCACCCGCGAGGTGACCGCCTCCGGCGACGCGGCCGACGACCTCCTGGAGATCGCGGGCGACGTCGAGGCCGACCTCATCGTCATCGGGCTGCGCCGTCGCACCCCGGTCGGCAAGCTCATCCTCGGCTCCAACGCCCAGCGCATCCTGCTCGACGCGGGCTGCCCGGTGCTGGCCGTCAAGGCCCCGCAGCCCTGACGCACGACCGGATACCGCCGCGCCACGCCCCTCTCGGAGGGGTCCTCGTCGCGCAGGGAGCCCTCGGCGTTTTATAATGGTCGGAGCAGCCAGTCGCAAGGGGTCCGGACCCACCGACGTCGCCGCGCGGGGGCCCAGCCGAGGAGCGGGTTTCCCTCGATGGCTCTCCATCCCCGGGCCGATGCGGAATGATCCGGCTGCTGTGGTCCTTGCCCACTCGGTGGGTCCGTCCGTGCGCCCGGGTCAGCGGCGTGCACGGCGCGGGGTGATGCGTCGAAAGGTGATCGGTGTCGGTGTCGAAGGTCTCGACCGGTAAGCAGGGGCAGCAGGCCCCCACGAGCGGCTCCCCGGGTCCGCTCCCCAAGGAGTTCGGCCACCCGGCCCTGCAGGAGCTGTTCGCGCTCGGGTCCACCCACGGCCAGGTGACGGGGACGCAGCTGAAGGTCGCGATCGAGGAGGCCCAGGTCCCGCCGGCGCGGATGAAGGTCGTCCTGCGCGCCCTCGACGACCACGGCGTGACCGTCGTGCTCGAGGAGGCCGCCGCCCGTGCGGTCGCCGCGACGGCGACCCGCAAGACCACGACGCGGGCCGCGGCCAAGACCGCCACGAAGACGGCGGCCAAGACCACGACGAAGGCCGCCGTCAAGACCGCCGCGGCGACGAGCGAGACCGACGACGCCGGTACGGCGCCGCGGAAGACCGCCGCGAAGAAGGCCGCCACGACCCGCGACGCGGACGCCGCCGCCGCCCCCGCCGCGAAGAAGACCGCCGCGAAGAAGACGACGGCCAAGAAGACCGCCGCCAAGGCGGCCGCCGGAGCCGACGGCGTCACGGGCGACGAGGGCGACGAGGCCGAGGTCGACCCCGAGGACGGCGACCTCGAGGTGTCCGACGACACCGAGGTCGAGGTCGCGGACGACAGCACCGAGGAGGGCGAGACCGCCGGCGCCGATGACGGCGACGACGCCGAGGAGGGTGCCGCGCCCGCCGCGGCGAAGGCCCCCGAGGAGGAGTCCGAGGCCGCCGGCTTCGTCATCCGCGACGACGACGAGGACGACGCCCCCGCGCAGCAGGTCGTCACCGCCGGGGCGACCGCCGACCCGGTCAAGGACTACCTCAAGCAGATCGGCAAGGTCGCGCTGCTCAACGCGGAGCAGGAGGTGGAGCTGGCCAAGCGCATCGAGGCGGGCCTCTTCGCCGAGGAGCGCCTCTCGCAGATGACCAAGCAGGAGAAGTTCACCAAGTCCGGCCGCGAGCTGGACTGGATCGCCCGCGACGGCAAGCGCGCGAAGAACCACCTGCTCGAGGCCAACCTGCGCCTCGTCGTCTCGCTGGCCAAGCGCTACACCGGCCGCGGCATGCTCTTCCTCGACCTCATCCAGGAGGGCAACCTCGGTCTGATCCGAGCGGTCGAGAAGTTCGACTACACCAAGGGCTACAAGTTCTCGACCTACGCGACGTGGTGGATCCGCCAGGCCATCACCCGTGCGATGGCCGACCAGGCCCGCACCATCCGCATCCCGGTGCACATGGTCGAGGTCATCAACAAGCTCGCCCGCGTGCAGCGCCAGATGCTCCAGGACCTGGGCCGCGAGCCCACCCCGGAGGAGCTGGCCAAGGAGCTCGACATGACGCCCGAGAAGGTCGTCGAGGTCCAGAAGTACGGTCGCGAGCCGATCTCGCTGCACACTCCGCTCGGCGAGGACGGCGACAGCGAGTTCGGTGACCTCATCGAGGACTCCGAGGCGGTCGTCCCGGCCGACGCGGTGAGCTTCACGCTGCTGCAGGAGCAGCTGCACTCCGTCCTCGACACGCTCTCCGAGCGCGAGGCCGGCGTCGTCTCGATGCGCTTCGGTCTGACCGACGGCCAGCCGAAGACGCTCGACGAGATCGGCAAGGTCTACGGCGTGACCCGCGAGCGGATCCGCCAGATCGAGTCGAAGACGATGAGCAAGCTGCGTCACCCGAGCCGCTCGCAGGTCCTGCGCGACTACCTCGACTGAGCCGCGGCACCAGCACCAGCCACTGCGGCGCCCCCGACCTCATCGGTCGGGGGCGCCGTCGTCTGTGCGCTCGTGGGCGGGTCAGCCGCGGGCGTTGAGCACCTGGCTCAGCTGCTCCTCGGTGTCGTTGCCGAGCTTCTCGAAGACGAGCTTCATCGCCGGCGCCGCGAGCTTGGCGGCGCCCTTCATCTCGAGGTCGGCGGTGTAGGTGATCTCGCTGCCGCCCTCGGGGGTGGGCACGACGACGATGGTGTCGGTCGACTCGGCGCTGTCGTTCTCGCCGACGAGGACGACCCGGTCCGACGTGACCTCGCGCAGCGTGTAGGTCAGCTCGGTGGACATGCCCATGATCTTGCTGACGTTGTGCCACTGCGCGCCGGGCTCGACCGGGCCGGCGCCGATGCGGGTGCAGGACTCGGTGCCCGGGTCCCACTCCTCGGCGTGGGCGAAGTCGGCCAGGTAGGGCAGGACGCGCTCGGGCGGGGGCGTGACGGTGAAGGTGCGGACGACGGTGGGCACGGCGGTCTCCTCGGGTCGGGGGTGCAGGCCCCCTACCCGCCCGGCCCCCGCGGGAACCGGTCGGTCAGCGACCGCGGCGCGGCAGCCGGGCCACGACCCCGGACAGCGCCCGGCGCGGCAGGGCCGCGACGCGGGACCCGAGCCCCGACCACCAGGCCACCGCGGCCCGGGGCGCGAGGAACGCCCTGACCCGCCGGGAGACCGGCCGGCCGCGGGCGGCCGCCCTCGCGACGGACTCGACGTCCGGGTGCCGGTCGTCGAGCGCCGAGCCCGGCCGGGCGTACCGGCCGCGCTCCAGGGTCGTGACGACCCGCCCCATCGACTCCTCGGCCTGCTCGTCGAGGTAGCCCTCGACGACGTAGTGGCGTGCCCACTCCCGCGGGGTGCCGCCGGAGGGTGGCCGCAGCCCGAGGTCGCCGAGCCGGCTGACCAGCTCCTGCCACTCGGCCTCGGCCCGGGTCGCGGGGTCCGGCGCGCGCTCGCGGCGCCGTCGGTGCAGGAGCCGTGCGGTCACCGGCAGGACGAGCGAGCCGAGCAGCCCGAGGAGGATCGCGAGGACGACGTACGCCGCCGGCGAGGTGACCCAGCCGCGCAGCCGGTCGCCGACCGACGGGGTGAGGACGGCGCCCGTCGTCGGGTCGACGTCGGGGCGGCGGTTCGTCGTGGGCGCCGCCGTGCCGGTCGCGCTCTGCGTCGCCTCCGGGTCGCGGTTCGGCGCAGTCGTCGCGCCGCCGGTCGGCTCCTGCGCGTACGACGGCGTGCTGCCCGTCCGCTCGGCCGGGGTCGGCTCGAAGCGCAGCCAGCCGGCGCCGGGGAAGTACAGCTCGGGCCAGGCGTGCGCGTCGGCGGCGCGGACGGTCCACTGCCCCTGCTCGAAGGTGCCCGGCAGGAAGCCGATGGCCATCCGCGCGGGGATCCCCGCGGCCCGCGCCATCATCACCATGGCCGTGGCGAACTGCACGCAGTAGCCCTGCTTGGTCTCGAGGAACGCGACGACCGGGTCGGTCTCCTGGCGCCCGTCCGCCCGGGTCGGGGCGGGCAGCAACTGCAGCGAGTACGTGAAGGCCGTCCCGCGCAGGTAGTCCTGGATCTTCACGGCCGACTCCCACGGGCTGGTCGCGCCCTTGGTCACCTGCGCCGTGGTCTCCCGCACGACCTGGGCCGAGCCGGGGTCGAGGGCCCGGGAGGCCTGCACCTGCGGGTCGCTCGCGCCCGAGTCGCCGCCGGGGATGCCCTCGCGCAGCTGGTCGGCGCTCACGGTCACCTCGCGGTAGGCCAGGACGTAGTCGTCCGGCTTGGACCGGACGAAGAGGTCGCCCGTCTGCTGGTCGGCCGACCACGCCGTGCTGCCGAGGTCGGCGCTGACGACCGGCTGGATCGTCGCGAGGTGCGGCGCGTCCAGCGTGTTGGCGGACACCTGCACGCGGCGGTCGCGGGTCAGCACCTGCGAGGAGATCCGCGCCGCCCCGACGAGCGTGCGGCTGTCCGACCCGGTGGTCGTCGTGCGCCACTGGCCGTCGACGAACTCGGGGGCGACGACGACCCGCAGCGGCGGAGGGGTGCCCGGGGCGTCGGTGCGGAAGGTGAGGACCGGGTTGAGCGACCCGCTCTGCAGGCTGCGGCTGAGGTCGAGCGTGGAGGAGAAGCCGACCCGGCCGCCGCGACCGACGGCGCCGTCGTCCTGCCCGAGACCGTCGAGGACGAACCGCGTCGGCAGGTGCGGCAGCACGACCGGCAGCAGCACCGCCGCGGCGACGGCGACGACGCCCAGCTTCCGCGCGCTCGCCCCGAGGCCCGACAGGACGCCCGGCTCGGTCTCCGGGTCGGCGGTGGGGGTGCGCGGGGTCGCGGCGGCCGTCGACCACCGCCGGACGACGGCGCTGGTGGTGCGCGAGACGAGCAGCAGCCAGGACAGCGCGACGAGGACGAAGTAGCCCAGCCCCAGCGCGGCGCCGCTGTTGGCGACGGCGGCGAGGAACGCGGCGAGCAGCGGCAGGCCCGCGGCGGCCGGCGCCTCACGGGTCACCGCGAGGAAGTCGACGACGATCGTCAGGAGCACCGCGGCGGCGACGAGCATCGCGGTGATGCCGAACGTCGAGGGGATGGGGGCGGCGTACCGGGTGACGACGTCGGTGACGTCGATCCCGACCCGGTCGACCGCCTCGGCCGTCCAGGTCCACGGCAGCCCGCCGCGCAGCGACCCGGGGACGGTGACGGCGAAGACGACGTACGCCCCGACGACGAGCTGGCCGAGGAGCACGAGCAGGCTGCGCGAGGTCAGCCGGCGCAGACCGGCCCCGACGAGGACGGCGACGAGGCTGCACCAGAAGGCGGGGGCCAGCCACGACGCCGGCGTCGTCAGCGTGGTGACGGCGAAGACGGCGCACATCGACGCGAGCAGCGCCACAGCGGCGTCCACGGCCCGGACCCGGGTCATCGCGCCGCCACCCCGCGGGCGGTGAGCGCCTGCCAGACACCGGCGACGCGCTGGCCGGCGGGCACCGTCACCGCGTGCCACCCGGCGATGCGCAGCATGTCGGCGTACGCCGTCGCGTCGTCGCCGGGTGAGCCCGGGTCCGCCCGGGACGCGGAGCCGGCGTCGCGGTCGCCGAAGGTGGCCGTGTCGAGGACGACGGCGAGGCCGGTGCTGCCGGGCTGGCGCAGCGAGGCGACCTGGCGCACGGCCTCCTCGTCGCGGTCGGCGAGGACGGCGACGACGAGGCCGCCCTGCGAGGCGGGCACGTGGGCGGCGTGGACGAGCAGGTCGAGCTCGCCGTCGCCGCCGGTGCGGGCCTCGGCGAGCAGGTCGAGCGCGGCGTCGGTGTCCGGCACGACCTCGACGGCGCCGTCGCGGGTGCTCTCGCTGGAGACGAGGTGGACGGCGAAGCCGGCCTCGGCGAGGTGGACGAGGACCGACGCCACCGCGGTCACCGCCCACTCGAACGAGGACCCGGCGCCCGAGCCGCGGTGCGCGGCGACGCGCGGGTCGAGCAGCAGCACCGCCCTGCGCCGGGCCGGACGGTCCTCCTGGCGGACCATGAGGTCGCCGGTGCGCGCGGTCGCCGGCCAGTGGATGCGGCGCAGGTCGTCGCCGTCGCGGTACTCGCGGATCGACTGGTCGTCCTCGCCGTGCAGCGCGACCATGTGCGGGGTCTCGCCCTCCTGACCGAGCCCCTGCCCCGCGAGCCGCCCGCCCGCGAGGGGCTCGACGCGGGGCAGGACGACGACCTCGTCGTACCCCCCGACCTCGGCGAAGCGGGTGGTGAGCCCGAACGCGTCGCGCAGCTGCACGGCGAGGGGCCCGAGCCGGTGCCGGCCGCGCAGGTGGGAGCGGATCGCGTAGTCGACCTGGCGCCCCTCGCCCGGCTGCATCGCGCCGAGCAGGAACCGCGGTCGGTCGCCGAGGACGTAGTCGAGGCGCTCCTCGACCAGGAGCAGCGGGGAGCGGCGCTCGCCGGCGTTCTCCACGCTCACGGTCACCGTGGCCGGCTCGTCGACCGAGACCCGCGGCGGCACGAGGTGCCGCTCGACCTGCAGCGCGGCGTGCTGGCGCCGGGCGAGGAAGGCGGCGACGAGCGGGAGCGCGACGAGCAGCACCCCGACCCGGGTGATGTCGACGAAGCCGAGACCGAGGCCGCACAGCGCGAGCGTGATCCCGGCCGCGACGAACGCCTGCCCGCGCGTGGTGAGGACGTCGCGCACCCGCCCAGGTCCCGCCGCCGCGCCGGACACCCGAGGGCTCAGCGGACCGACACCGGCACGCGCCGGACGATCTCGCGCAGCACGTCCTCGGTGGTGCGACGGGCCAGCTGGGCCTCGCCGGACAGCAGCAGCCGGTGGGCGAGGACGGGGAGCACGACCTGCTGGACGTCGTCGGGCAGCACGTGGTCGCGGCCCTCGAGGGCGGCGACGGCGCGGGCGGCGCGCAGCAGGTGCAGCGAGGCGCGCGGCGACGCCCCGAGGCGCAGCGCCCCGGTCTGCCGGGTCGCGGTGGCCAGGTCGACGACGTACTGGCGGATCGCGGGGGAGGTCCACACGTCGCGCACGACGAGGATCATCCGGGCGACCGTCGCGGCGTCCGTCGTCGCGGCGAGCTCGTCGAGGGGGGACGCGCCGCCGTGCAGGTCGAGCATCGCGACCTCGGCCGCCGCCGACGGGTAGCCCATCGAGATGCGCGCCATGAACCGGTCGCGCTGGGCCTCGGGCAGCGGGTAGGTGCCCTCCATCTCCAGCGGGTTCTGCGTCGCCATGACGATGAACGGCCGCGGGAGCGCGTACGTCGTCCCGTCGACCGTGACCTGGTGCTCCTCCATCGACTCCAGCAGCGCCGACTGGGTCTTGGGGGAGGCGCGGTTGATCTCGTCGCCGACGACGACGTTGGCGAAGACGGCGCCCGGGCGGAACTCGAAGTCGCGCACGTCCTGGTTGAAGATGCTCACGCCGGTGATGTCGCTCGGCAGCAGGTCGGGCGTGAACTGGATGCGGCGCACCGAGCAGTCGATCGAGCGGGCCAGCGCCTTGGCCAGCATCGTCTTGCCGACCCCGGGCACGTCCTCGAGCAGCAGGTGCCCCTCGGCCAGCAGCACGGTGACCGCGGTGCGCACCACCTCGGGCTTGCCCTCGATGACCCGCGACATCGCGTCGGAGATCCCCCGGGCGACCTGCTGCACCTCGGCCAGCGCGTCGGGCGTGCTCAGGGGCGTGCCCGCCGGGGTGCTGAGGGACGCGGGCGCGACGGCCCCCGTCTGGTCGGTCTCGGTCGTCACGCGTCGTCCCTTCGCCTGCGGCGGCGGGGGCTGCACCCCACCGGCTCGATCTTCCCCCACTCTGCCCCACCCACCAAGGGCGGGAAGGGGAATCGTCCCGGACGCCGCAACGACCGGGGCGCCCCTCGGGTGCCCCGACCGCGGGCCGGAGCGGGGGAGGGCGCCGTACGGGCCCCGTCCGGGGCTCCTCGGGGGCCGGGGAGGGGCCCGGTGGGTGGGGTGGGACGGCCCTGCGTCCTCCACTGTGCCCCACCCGCGGCCACTGCGCGCTGACCTGCGCAGACGCTCAGGACGGGGTCGAAAAAAGTCCGACATTCCGGTCGTGGCGCGTTGTGTGTGGAGCAAAGTGGAGTACCGTGGGGCGCGACGGAGGGACGTGGGCCTTCGTCACCGGCTCCGACCGGCCACCGGAGCAGGACGGGTCGAGGCCGTCGGACCGGGAGGTGGCGTCGTGTTCCTCGGCACCCACACCCCCCGCCTCGACGACAAGGGCCGCCTGTTCCTCCCCGCGAAGTTCCGCGACCGGCTCGCCGACGGGCTGGTCATGACCAAGGGGCAGGAGCGCTGCCTCTACGTGTACGACGTCGCCGAGTTCACCCGCGTGGCCACGGCGATGCAGCAGGGCCCCACCTCGAGCAAGGCCGTGCGCGACTACGTGCGCGTGTTCCTCTCCGGCGCCTCCGACGAGGTGCCGGACAAGCAGGGGCGGGTCACCGTCCCCCCGCCGCTGCGGGCCTACGCCGGCCTCACCCGTGACTGCACCGTCATCGGCGCCGGCAACCGCGTCGAGGTGTGGGACACCAAGGCGTGGGAGGCCTACCTCGTGCGCAGCGAGGCGGCCTTCGCCGAGCAGTCCGAGGAGGTCATCCCCGGGCTCTTCTAGGGCCCTCCACCCCGCTCAACCTGCAGCACCAGCAGCAGCTCCACCAGCAGCAGCTCCACCAGCAGCACCAGCAGCACAGCACCGACCGCGCGGCCTCCAGCCGCCCGAACGGTCCCGGGACGATCTTCCCCCGCCCCGGGCCCGCGCCGGGCGGATGGGGACCCCGGGGCCGGAGCCCACCGCCCAGCCCCACCACCGAGCCCCACCCGCCCTGGAAGGACCCGCATGACGACCCGAGGCCACGCGGCCGACCGGCACGTGCCGGTGCTGCGCGACCGCGTCGTCGGGCTCCTCGGGCCGGCGCTGGAGCGCCCGGGCGCGGTCTACGTCGACGCCACCCTGGGGATGGGCGGGCACGCCGAGGCGGTCCTCGCCGCCCACCCGCAGGCGGTGCTCGTCGGTCTCGACCGCGACCACGAGGCGCTGGCCCTCGCGGGGGAGCGGCTCGCGCCGTACGGCGACCGGGCCCGGCTCGTCCACGCCGTCGACGCCGACCTCGAGGACGTCCTCGACGACCTCGACCTGCCGACCGTCGACGCCGTCCTCTTCGACCTCGGGGTGTCCTCGCTGCAGCTCGACGAGGACGACCGCGGCTTCGCCTACCGCGTCGACGCGCCGCTCGACATGCGGATGGACCAGGCCACCGGGCCGACCGCGGCCGACGTGCTCAACACCTACGAGCCCGGCGAGCTCGTGCGGATCCTCGCGCAGTACGGCGAGGAGAAGTTCGCCCGCCCGATCGTCAAGGCCGTCGTCCGCGAGCGCGAGCGCGAGCCGTTCACGACCTCGGCCCGGCTCGTCGACCTGCTGCGCGGGGTCGTCCCCGCCGCCTCGCAGCGCTCCGGCGGGCACCCGGCCAAGCGCACCTTCCAGGCCCTGCGGATCGAGGTCAACGGCGAGCTGGCCGGCTACGAGCAGGCGCTGCCTGTCGCCGTCGACCGGCTCGCCGTCGGCGGTCGGGTGGCGGTGCTGTCCTACCACTCGCTCGAGGACCGGATCACCAAGCAGGTCCTCACCGCCGGCGCCCGCTCCAGCGCCCCGCCCGACCTGCCCGTCGAGCTGCCCGAGCACGCGCCGTACCTGCGTCTGCTGACCCGCGGCGCCGAGGTGCCGGACGAGGCCGAGACGCAGCAGAACCCCCGTTCCGCGTCCGCCCGCCTGCGCGCCGCCGAGAGAACCCGCGACACCACGGGCACCATGCGCGTCAGCGGTTCGATGCGCACCACCCGCACCACCCGCAGCACGACCCGAGGCAGGGAGCCCCGATGAGCCAGCAGACCGCCCTCCGTCCGGCGACGCGTCCGGCGGCGCGCCCGCGACCCGCGCGCCGGCCGGCCCCGGCCCTGCGCGTGGTCCCCGCGGCGATCTCGCGCACCGGCAACGCGGTCTTCGCCGGGCTGTGCACGCTGCTCCTGCTCGCCGGGCTGGTCACCCTGCTCATCCTCAACACCAGCCTCGCCCAGGGGGCCTTCGAGGCGTCCGCGCTGCAGCAGCGCTCCGGGGTCCTCACCGACACCCAGGAGCAGCTGACCAACGCCATCGACCAGCAGCGCTCGCCGCGCCAGCTCGCCGCCCGGGCCCAGGGTCTGGGCATGGTGCCGGGCCGCAGCATGGCCTTCGTGCGGCTCTCGGACGGCGCCGTCCTCGGCAGCGCGACCGCCGCCTCGCCGTCGCAGGCGCTGACCAACCTTCCTGCCGTCCCGACGCCGGCCACCGGCGCGTCGGCTCCGTCCGCGGGCGCCCCGACGGGACGATGACCCGGTGACGCCCACCCGTCGCCGCCCGGCCGCCTCCGGCCACGCCACCCGCCGTCGCCGGCCGGTCCCCGGCGTGGCGAACCCGCGACGCCGCGCGCGCACCATGCTCATCGCAGGACTCTTCGTCCTCACCGTCTTCGGCGGCCAGCTGCTGCGGGTGCAGGCCTTCGACGCCTCGGCCGTCGCGAACGCCGCGCAGGAGCGGCGCCTGACGAGCACCGTCATCCCCGCCAGCCGGGGCGAGATCCTCGACAGCAACGGGGTCGTCCTCGCCTCCAGCGTCGAGCGCAAGACCGTCTCGGTCGACCAGACCGCGGTGCCGACCTACGAGCGCAAGCTCGTCGTCGACGGGAAGCGGAAGGACGTCACGGTCGGTGTCGTCGGCGCGGCGCAGCAGCTGGCCCCGCTGCTCGGCACGACGCCGGACAAGCTCGTGACCCAGCTGACCGGCACGGCGCGCTACCGGGTGCTGGCCAAGGGCGTCACCCCGCTGGTGTGGCGCCAGATCGACGCCCTCGGCATCCCCGGCGTCTACGCGGAGACGACGACCCAGCGGGTCTACCCGGAGGGCCCATCGACCGCCTCGCTCGTCGGCTTCACCCAGGCCGACGGGACCCCCGCCTCCGGCGTGGAGTTCACCGAGCGCTCCGTCCTCAACGGCACCCCGGGCAAGCAGGTCGGCCAGCGCGGCGCGTCCGGCGAGCCCATCCCGTGGGCGCAGGACGTCGACACCCCGGCCGTCCCCGGGCAGGACGTCACGCTGACCATCGACGCCGACCTGCAGTGGTACGCGCAGAACCAGATCGCCTCGGTCGTGCAGTCCTCGGGTGCCATCTCCGGCTACGCCGTCGTCATGGAGGTCGCGACGGGCAAGCTGCGGGCCGTGGCGTCGTACCCGACCTTCGACCCGTCCGACCCGGGGGCCGCCACCGCCTTCCAGCGCCAGAACCACGCCTTCGAGGACGTCTACGAGCCCGGCTCGACCGGCAAGGTCATGTCGATCGCGACGGCGCTGGAGGAGAAGAAGATCACCCCGACGACGCCGCTCATCGTGCCGAACCGGCTGCCGCGGGCGGGGGAGAGCTTCAAGGACGACGAGGACCACCCCACGCTCGACCTCACCGTCGCCGGCGCGCTGGCCATGTCGAGCAACATCGGCACGATGCTCGCCACCGAGGGCGTGGCCCCGGCGGACATGGAGGCCTCGTTCCGCAAGTTCGGCATCGGGTCGGCGTCCGGCTCGGGCCTGTACGGCGAGTCGCCCGGCATCTTCGCCAAGGCGAGCGACTGGAGCGGGACCAAGCGCTACACGACGCTGTTCGGGCAGGGCTACTCGGTCACCGCGATCCAGGCCGCCGGCGTCTACCAGACGCTGGCCAACGGCGGCGTCCGCGTCCCGCCGACCCTCGTCGAGAGCACGACCGCCCCCGACGGCACGGTGACCCAGGCGCCGCAGCCGCAGGGCGTCCGGGTCGTCTCGCAGCAGACCGCGACGCAGATGTCGCAGATGCTCGAGGAGGTCGTCGGGCCGCACGGCACCGCGCCCAAGGCGAAGATCGACGGCTACCGCGTCGCCGGCAAGACCGGCACGGCCAACCGCTACGACCCCGCGGTCGGCGGCTACTCCGGCTACACGGCGTCGTTCATCGGCTACGCCCCCGCCGACGCGCCGAAGTACGTCGTGGCCGTCACCCTCCAGAAGCCCGTGCACGGCCACTTCGGCGGCATGCTCGGCGCCCCCGTGTTCCAGAAGGTCATGTCCTACCTGCTCCAGAAGCACCAGATCGCCCCGTCCGGCCAGGCCGCCCCCGTCATCCCGCTCAGCTCGGACTCCGGGTGGGACCCCAACGACCCGGCGGTCCTCGATGGCACCAAGCGCAAGCAGTAGTCTCGCCGTCGTGTCGTCCGCCCGTCCCCGTGAGGTCCACGGGACCGGCCTCGGCGCGCTCCGCGACGCCGTACCGGGTCTGCGCCCGGACCTCGGCACCGCTCCGGACGGACCGGACGTGCTCGTCACGGGGGTCACGCTCGACTCGCGCGCCGTCCGGCCCGGGGACCTGTACGCCGCCCTGCCCGGCTTCACCACGCACGGTGCCGCCTTCGCGGGCGCCGCTCGCGACGCCGGCGCCGTCGCGGTCCTCACCGACGACGCCGGGCTGGCCCGGCTGCGCGCCGACGGGGTCCGGCTGCCCGCCCTGGTCGCCGACGACCCGCGCGCCGTCCTCGGCGGCCTCGCCGCCGTCGTCCACGGCCACCCGGCGCAGGCGCTCACGCTCGTCGGGGTGACGGGCACCAACGGCAAGACGACGACGGCGTACCTCATCGAGTCGGGGCTGCGGCACCTCGGCCTCGCGACCGGGCTCATCGGCACCGTCGAGACGCGGGTCGGCGCGACGCGCCTGCCGTCGGCGCGGACCACGCCCGAGGCGCCCGACCTGCACGCGCTGTTCGCGCTCATGCGCGAGGAGGGCGTCGCCGCGGCGGTGATGGAGGTCTCCAGCCACGCCCTGGCGCAGCACCGGGTCGACGGTGCGGTCTTCGACGTCGCCCTCTTCACCAACCTCTCGCAGGACCACCTCGACTTCCACCCGAGCATGGAGGACTACTTCCAGGCCAAGGCGCTGCTCTTCACCCCCGAGCACAGCCGGCGCGGCGTCGTCTGCGTCGACGGCGAGTGGGGGCGACGGCTCGCGGCGCAGGCCGGGGTGCCGGTGACGACGCTCGCCACCCGCGACGGCGTCGAGGCCGACTGGCGGGTACGCGACGCCGCCTGGCCAGACCTGGTCCTGGAGGGCCCCGCGTCGGGCGGGCGACCCGTCGTGCTGCACCTGCACTGCCACCTTCCCGGTGACTTCAACGTCGCCAACACCGCGATGGCCGCCCTCGCCCTGCTCCAGCTCGGGCACGCCCCGGCCGACGTCGAGCGCGCGCTCGGCGAGGAGCCGGTCGTGCCGGGCCGGATGGAGGTCGTCACGGCGGGCGCGCCGCGGGGCGACGACCCGCGCGGCATCGTCGACTACGCCCACACCCCCGACGCCGTCGAGGCGGCGCTGCGCGCGATCCGGCCGACGACGGCCGGCCCGCTCGTCGTCGTCCTCGGCGCCGGCGGCGACCGCGACACCGGCAAGCGCCCCGCGATGGGCGCCGCCGCGGCCCGGCACGCCGACGTCGTCGTCGTCACCGACGACAACCCGCGCAGCGAGGACCCGGCCGCGATCCGCGCCGAGGTCGAACGCGGCGCCCGCGACGCCCGCGACGGCACGGGTGCGCCGGACCCCCTCGTCCTCGAGGTCGCCGGTCGGGCGGCGGCCGTCGAGCGCGCGGTGGCCCTGGCGCGCGAGCGCGCCGCCGCGAGCGCCCCCGGCACCGTCCTCGTCCTCGGCAAGGGGCACGAGACCGGCCAGGAGGTCGCCGGCACCCGCCACCCCTTCGACGACCGCGACGCCCTGCGGGCCGCCCTCGACGGCACCGCCTACCGACCGGAAGACCCTGCATGATCCCCCTGCACCTGCGTGACGTCGTCGCGCTGACCGGGGGCGCGCTGCACCCGGCGTCCCCGTCGGACGACCCCTCCGGGGCGAGGCCGGAGGACCTGCTCGTCGACGGGCCGGTGACGACGGACTCGCGCGAGTGCGGCCCCGGGTCGCTCTTCGTGGCCCGGGTCGGCGAGCACGCCGACGGGCACGCGTTCGCCGCCGCGGCCCGGTCCGCGGGCGCGGTCGCCGTCCTCGGCGAGCGGCCCGTGCCGGAGCTGGGCACCGTCGTCGTCCCCGACGTCCAGAGCGCCTTCGGGGCGCTGGCCCGCGGGGTCCACGACCGGGCGCGGGCCGGCGGCCTGCGCACCGTCGCGATCACCGGCTCGTCGGGCAAGACGAGCACCAAGGACCTGCTCGGCCAGGTGCTCGCGACGGCCGGGCCCACGGTGGCCCCGGTGGGCTCCTACAACGGCGAGATCGGCGTCCCCCTCACCGTCTGCCGGGTCGAGCCCGCCACCCGCTTCCTCGTCGCCGAGATGGGCGCCCGCGGCGTCGGCCACATCGCCTACCTCACCCGGATCGCCCCGCCGGACGTCGCCGTCGTGCTCAACGTCGGGCTGGCCCACGTCGGCGAGTTCGGTTCCCAGGACGCGATCGCCCGGGCCAAGGGCGAGCTCGTCGAGGCCCTGTCGCCGGACGGCACCGCCGTGCTCAACGCCGACGACCCGCGGGTCGCCGCCATGGCCTCCCGCACCCCCGGCCACGTCGTCACCGTCGGGGTCGAGCAGCCCGCCGACGTCACGGCGGGCGACGTCGTCCTCGACGCCGCCGGCCGGGCCTCGTTCACGCTGCACGGCTGGGGGCTCGACCTGCCGGTCCGGCTCGCGGTGAGCGGGGCGCACCAGGTCGGGAACGCCCTGTCCGTCGTCGCGGCCGCCGTCGCCGTCGGGCTCGACCCCACCGACGCGGTCGCGGCCCTCGGGGCGGCCGGGGCGGCGAGCCGCTGGCGCATGGAGGTCCACGAGCGCGAGGACGGCGTCACCGTCGTCAACGACGCCTACAACGCCAACCCCGACTCGATGGCCGCCGCCCTGCGGGCGCTGCGCGCCATCGCCGACGCGCCGACCGCGCAGGGAGGCGCGCGGCGCCGTACCGTCGCGGTGCTCGGGGCGATGCTCGAGCTCGGCGACCAGGCCGACGCCGAGCACGCCGGCATCGGGCGGCTCGCCACCGAGCTCGGCGTGGACCGCGTCCTCGTCGTCGGCGAGGGGGCGCGCGCCGTCGCGGCCGGCTCCGACCCGGCGGTCACGACCCTCGTCGCCGACACCGACGCGGCGTACGACGTCCTGCAGCGCGAGCTGCGGGCGGGCGACGTCGTCCTGCTGAAGTCCAGCCGCGACGCCGGGCTGCGCTGGCTCGGCGACCGGCTCGCCGGGGTGCCGCTGCCCGCCGGCGCGGGGACGGTGCCCGCGTGAAGGCCGTCGTCGCCGCCGGCGCGCTCGCGCTCGTCTTCGCGCTGCTCGGCACCCCGCTCTTCATCCGCTTCCTCGTCCGGCGCGGCTACGGCCAGTTCATCCGCGACGACGGACCGACCTCGCACCACACCAAGCGGGGGACGCCGACGATGGGCGGCGCGGTCATCCTCGGGGCGCTGATCCTCGCCTACCTCGCCTCCCACCTCGTGACGTTCACCGAGCCGAGCGCGAGCGGGCTGCTCGTGCTCTTCCTCGCCGGTGGTCTCGGCCTGGTCGGCTTCCTCGACGACTTCATCAAGATCTCGCGGCAACGCAGCCTCGGCCTGCGCAGCAAGCAGAAGCTGGCCGGGCAGGCCTTCGTCGGCATCGTCTTCGCGATCCTCGCGCTGCAGTTCCCCAACGCCCAGGGCCGCACCCCGGCGGCCCCGTTCATCTCGACGGTGCGCGACACCCACGTCAACCTCGCCTTCGCGGGGACGGTGGCGGGCGTCGTGCTCTTCGTCGTCTGGGCCAACATCATGATCGCCGGCGCGTCCAACGGGGTGAACCTCACCGACGGCCTCGACGGCCTCGCGACGGGCGCCTCGACGATGGTCTTCGGCGCCTACACGCTCATCAGCATCTGGACCTACAACCAGAACTGCCAGACCAACCCGGGCATCAAGTGCTACGAGGTGCGCGACAGCCAGGACCTCGCCGTCGTCGCCGCCGCCGGGATGGGGGCCTGCTTCGGGTTCCTCTGGTGGAACGCCTCGCCCGCGAAGATCTTCATGGGCGACACCGGCTCGCTCGGCCTCGGCGGCGCCATCGCCGGGCTGGCCATCTGCACCCGCACCGAGCTGCTGATGATCGTCCTCGCGGGGCTCTTCGTCATCGAGACGCTGTCGGTCATCGCGCAGGTCGGCTCGTTCAAGCTGACGAGGAAACGGGTGCTGAGGATGGCACCGCTGCACCACCACTTCGAGCTGGTGGGGTGGAACGAGATCACGGTGACCATCCGCTTCTGGATCATCGCCGGGCTGTGCGCCGCGGCCGGCCTCGGGATCTTCTACGCCGAATGGGTGGTGGGCAGCCAGTGAGCGACGGACCGCAGGACGGATCCCAGGACGGACCCCAGGACGGACCCCAGGACGACTGGATCGACACGACGTACGAGCCCCGGCCCGGGCTGACCCACCGCGACGCCGACTGGGCGGGCCTGCGGGTGCTCGTCTGCGGGCTCGGGGTGAGCGGCTTCGCCGCCGCCGACGCCCTCGCCGAGCGCGGCGCGCTCGTCACCGCCGTCGACGGCCTGCCGCCGGGGGAGCGCACCGTCGTCGACGAGCGCGCCGGGATCCTCGACATCCTCGACGTCACCGTGCGCCAGGGGCCCGAGCACGTCGCCGCGCTGCCGCCGGAGGACGTCGACCTCGTCGTCACCTCGCCCGGCTGGCGTCCCGACCAGCCGCTGCTGCTCGAGGCCGCCGCCCGCGGCATCCCCGTGTGGGGCGAGGTCGAGCTGGCCTGGCGGATGCGGACCAGGGAGGGCGCCGCGCCCTGGCTGACCATCACCGGCACCAACGGCAAGACGACCACGGTCGGGATGCTCACCTCGATCCTGCGCGCCGCCGGGCTGCGGGCCACGGCGGCCGGCAACGTCGGCACGCCGATCCTCGAGGCCGTGCTGCACCCCGACCCGTACGACGTCATCGCCGTCGAGCTGAGCAGCTTCCAGCTGCACTGGCAGCGCTCGGTCTCGCCGGTCGCCTCCGCCTGCCTCAACGTCGCCCCCGACCACCTCGACTGGCACGGCTCGTTCGAGGAGTACCTGCGGGCCAAGGGCAAGGTCTACGAGCACACCCACATCGCCTGCGTCTACAACGTCAACGACCCGCTGACCGAGCAGCTCGTCATGGAGGCCGAGGTCGTCGAGGGCTGCCGCGCCATCGGGTTCACCCTCGGCGTCCCCGCGCCGTCGATGCTCGGCCTCGTCGAGGACGTCCTCGCCGACCGCGCCTTCGTCGAGCAGCGGGCCAGCTCGGCCGCCGAGCTCGGCACCCTCGCCGACCTGCAGGGCGACGCCCCCGACGTCGCACCGCACTACGTCGCCAACGCGCTCGCCGCCGCGGCCCTCGCCCGGGCGTACGGCGTCGGCCCGCTCTCGGTCCGCGACGGCCTGCGCGCCTACCGCCCCGAGCCGCACCGGATCGCCGAGCTCGGCAGCGTCGACGGGGTCCGCTTCGTCGACGACTCCAAGGCGACCAACCCGCACGCCGCCGAGGCCTCGCTCACCGCGTACGAGTCGATCGTCTGGGTGGCCGGTGGGCTGCTCAAGGGCGCCGAGGACGCCGTCCTCGACGAGCTCGTGGCCCGCGCGAAGGGCCGGCTGCGCGGCGTCGTGCTCATCGGCCGCGACCGCGCCCGGCTGGCCGAGGCGCTCGCCCGACACGCCCCGGATGTCCCCGTCGTCGACGTCGATCCGTCGGACACTGGGGCCATGCCGGGAGCCGACGTCATGGATCTCGTCGTCGAGCGGGCGGCGGGACTCGCGCACCCCGGTGACGTCGTGCTGCTCGCCCCGGCCGCCGCCTCGATGGACATGTTCACCGACTACGGCGCGCGCGGCGACGCCTTCGCCGCCGCCGTGGCCCGGCACCGCACCCGCCGCGAGGGCGGGGCGTGACCGCCGCCGGCGCCCCGGTCCCGGCGGGGCGCCGTCCCCGCGACACCCGGGGTGATGCGACCGCGGGCGGGCTGCGCGGTGCCGCGGCGCGCCTCGAGTCGCCGGTGACGACGTACTACGTCCTGCTCGGCACCACCGCGCTGCTCGTCGTCTTCGGGCTCGTCATGGTGCTGTCCGCCTCGACCGTCACCTCGATCGAGGCCGGCGGCTCGGCCTTCTCCGACTTCGCCAACCAGGCGATGTTCGCCGTGCTCGGCGTCGTCGTCGCGGCCGTGGCGGCGCACCTGCCCGTGCGGTGGTTCCGGCGGCTCGCCGTGCCCGCGTTCGCGACGGCGATCGCGCTGCAGCTGCTGACCTTCACCGGTCTCGGCGTCACCGTCCTCGGCAACCGCAACTGGATCAGGCTGGGGCCGGTCACGGTGCAGCCGTCGGAGATCCTCAAGCTCGCGCTCGTCCTGCTCGGCGCCGTCGTGCTGTCGAAGAAGCAGCGGCTGCTGGACCGGCCCCTGCACGTCCTCGTGCCGTTCCTCGTGCCCTGCGTGCTGGTCGGCCTCGGGCTCGTCCTCAAGGGCGGCGACCTCGGCACCACCCTCGTCCTCGTCGCGATCGTCGGGGCGGTGCTCTTCACGGCCGGGGTGCCCGGACGCTTCTTCGGGGTCGCCGCCGTCGTCGCCGCGCTCGCCGTCGTCGCGCTCGTCACGACGAGCGGCAACCGGATGGCGCGGGTCCAGGCCTACCTCGGCGGGCACTGCACCTCCGACGAGGCCGCCTCCTGCTACCAGACCGTCCACGGGCTCTACGCGCTCGCCGACGGCGGCTGGTGGGGCGTCGGCCTCGGCGCCAGCAAGGAGAAGTGGAGCTGGCTGCCCGAGGCCCACAACGACTTCATCTTCGCGATCATCGGCGAGGAGCTCGGGCTGCCGGGCACGCTCGTCGTCCTCGCCCTCTTCGGCGTGCTCGCCTGGGCCTGCTACCGGCTCGTCGTGCGCTCCACCGACCCGTTCGTGCGCGTCGCCAGCGCCGGGGTCATGGTGTGGATCCTCGTCCAGGCCCTCATCAACATCGGCGTCGTCATCGGTCTGCTCCCGGTCATCGGCATCCCGCTGCCGCTCGTCTCCTCCGGCGGGTCGGCCCTCGTCATGACCCTCGCCGCGCTCGGGATGCTGCTCGCCTTCGCGCGCAACGAGCCCGGCGCGCGCGAGCTGCTGGCCGAGCGCCCGAGCCTCGTGCGCAGCTCGCTCTCCGTCCTGCCGAGCCGCCGGCACCGGCGCACACCGTGAGCGCGTCCTCCCCGGGTCCCTCGTCGGTGCTGCTGGCCGGCGGGGGGTCGGCCGGCCACGTCTCGCCGCTGCTGGCCCTCGCCGACGCGCTGCGCCGCCGCGACCCAGGCGTCCGGGTCACCGCCCTCGGGACGTCGACCGGGCTCGAGGCGCGGATCGTCCCCGAGCGCGGCTACCCCCTCGCCACGGTGCCCAAGGTCGCCATGCCGCGCCGGCCGAGCGCCGACCTCGCCCGCCTGCCCGGGGCGCTGCAGGGGGCGGTCGCCGCGGCCGGCCGGGCCATCGACGAGGCGGGCGCCCAGGTCGTCGTCGGCTTCGGCGGCTACGTCAGCACGCCCGCCTACCTCGCTGCCCGCCGCCGCCGGCTGCCGATCGTCGTCCACGAGCAGAACTCGACGCCCGGGCTCGCCAACCGCCTCGGCGCGCGGCTGACGCCGTACGTCGCCACGACGTTCCCCGAGACGCGGCTGGCCCACGCCCGGGTCCTCGGGATGCCCCTGCGCCCGGAGATCACCGGCCTGGACCGCGCGGCGCAGCGCCCCGCGGCGCTGGCCGCGCTGGGGCTCGAGGACGGGTGGCCCACCGTGCTGGTCACCGGGGGCTCGCTCGGCGCGCAGCGCCTCAACGAGGCCTTCGCGGCCGCCGGCGGCGACCTCGCCGCCGCGGGCGTCCAGGTCCTGCACGTCACCGGGCGCGGCAAGGCGGTGCCCGCGCCCGCGCGGGTGCCGGGCGGGGCGCCGTACGTCGTCCTCGAGTACGCCGACCGCATGGAGCTGGCGTACGCGGCCGCCGACCTCGTCGTGTGCCGCTCGGGTGCCAACACCGTCTGCGAGCTGACCGCCGTCGGCCTGCCGGCCGTCTACGTGCCGCTGCCGATCGGCAACGGCGAGCAGCGGCTCAACGCGCGCCAGGTCGTCGCCGCCGGCGGCGGGCTGCTCGTCGACGACCCGCGGCTGAGCGCCGACTGGGTCCGCCGCGAGCTCGTCCCGCTCGCGGGCGACGCCGGGCGGGTCGCCGCGATGGCGGCCGCCGCCGCGTCGGTGGGCCGGCGGGGGGCGGACGACGCCCTCGCCGACCTCGTCCACGAGGCCTTCGCGGGGGGCCGGTCGTGACGCTGCCCGCCACCCGCTTCGACTTCACCGCCCCCGTGCCGCCGGCCGCGGACCTGGGCCGGGTCCACTTCATCGCCATCGGCGGGGCGGGGATGTCCGGCGTCGCCCGGGTCATGCTCACCTCCGGGGTGCCCGTCAGCGGGTCCGACGCCCGCGGGTCGGCGCTGCTCACCGCCCTCGAGCACGAGGGCGCGCAGGTCTGGGTCGGGCACGACGCGAGCCACGTCGACGGCGCCGACACCGTCGTCGTCTCCTCGGCGGTGCGCGACGGCAACGTCGAGCTCGCCGCCGCCCGCGAGCGCGGCCTGCGGGTGCTGCACCGCGCGCAGGGCCTCGCCTCGACGATGGTCGGCGCGCGCGGGGTCGCCGTCGCCGGCGCCAACGGCAAGACGACGACGACGTCGCTGCTCGTCGTCGCCCTCCAGGCGGGCAGCCTCGACCCGTCCTTCGCGCTCGGCGGGGAGCTGACCGCCCTCGGCACCAACGCGCACCGCGGCACCGGCGACGTCTTCGTCGTCGAGGCCGACGAGTCGGACGGCTCGTTCCTCTGCTACCGCCCGCAGGTGGCCGTCGTCACCAGCGTCCAGGCCGACCACCTCGACTTCTACGGCGACCTCGCCACGGTCGAGGAGGCCTACCGGGCCTTCGTCGACACCATCGCCAGCGACGGGCTGCTCGTCGCCTGCGTCGACGACCCGGGCGCCCGGGCGCTCGCCGAGCACGCCCGGGGCCGCGGCCTGCGGGTCGTCGGGTACGGCGAGGCGCCGGACGCCGACCTGCGGGTCACCGACGTCCGCCACGACGGTCTGGCCTCCCGGGCGACCCTCACCCTCGACGGGAGGTCGAGCCCTCTCGTCCTCGCCGTCCCCGGTCACCACAACGTCCTCAACGCCGCCGGCGCGTACGGCGCCGCGGTCGCCGGGCTGGGGGAGGACCCCGCCGTCGTCCTCGCCGGGCTGGCCTCCTTCGCCGGCACCCGGCGCCGCTTCGAGCCGCGCGGCACCGCCGCCGGGGTGCAGGTCGTCGACGACTACGCCCACAACCCGGGCAAGCTGGCCGCCGTCGTGACGACCGGTCGCCGGCTCGTCGACGAGGCCCGCGAGCGGGGCGGGACCGCGCGGCTCGTCGTCGTCTTCCAGCCGCACCTCTACTCGCGCACGCGCGACTTCGCCGCCGAGCTCGGCGCCGCGCTCGTGCCCGCCGACGCGGTCGTCCTCATGGACGTCTACGCGGCCCGCGAGGACCCGGTGCCCGGCGTCTCCGGGGCGCTGGTCGCCGACGCGGTCGGTCACGCGGCCGCGCGCGCCGGGCAGCCCGGTCCGCAGGTCGTCTACGAGCCGTCGTGGGTGCACGTCGCGCCGCTCGTCGTCGAGCTCGTCCGCCCGGGCGACCTCGTCCTCACGGTCGGGGCCGGTGACGTGACGATGGTCGGCCCGGAGGTCCTGCTGGCCCTCGCCGAGCGCGAGCCGCGGGACGGGACCGCGCCGTCCGACGAGGCAGGGGAGGGGAGCGCATGAGCGTGCGCACGACACGACGGACCCCGTCCGGGACGGGGGGCGACGGCCCGGGCGCAGGGCGCCGGACCGCAGGCCGCGCCGCGCGCGGCGTCGCCTCCAGCCGGGCCCGCTTCGAGCGCCGCACGGCCCGGGCCCGCCGCCGCCCGTGGCGGCTCGCCGGGTGGGGGCTGCTCGTCCTCGCGGTGCTGCTCGGCCTCGTCTGGCTGCTCGCCCTCGGGCCGGTGCTCGCCGTCCGCGAGGTCCGGGTCACCGGGCTCACCGACGCGGGCGAGACCGCCGCGGTCCTCGCCGCGGCCGACGTCCCCGACGGCACCCCGCTCGCCCGCGTCGACACCGCGGGCGCCGCGCGCCGGGTCGGGGAGATCGCCACCGTCGCGAGCGTCGAGGTGACCCGGTCCTGGCCGGGGACCGTGACGGTGGCCGTCACCCGCAAGACGCCGGCCCTCGCGGTCCGGCTGCCCGACGGGACGCTGCGCGTGGTCGACACCACCGGGTCGCCGTACGAGCAGGTCGCCGCGGTCCCTGCCGGGGTGCCGCTCGTGACCTCCAGCAGCGCCTCGCCCGACCCGCAGGGGCTGCGCGCCGCCGCCGGGGTCCTCCAGGTCCTGCCCGCCGACCTGCGTCGCCAGGTCACCGGGATGACCGTCGCGAGCGCCGACGCCGTCTCCTTCCAGCTCGGCGACGTGACGGTCCGCTGGGGCGGGCCCGCCGACGGGCCGAAGAAGGCGCGGGTCCTGCAGATCCTCCTCGGGACGAAGCCGGCCACCGTCGACGTCTCCGCGCCGGACACCCCGACCACGACCTGAGGTCGTCGGGTCGAGGTCCCGGGGGCCCCACGGACCCCGTCCGTCACACCGGTACCATCACGGGGGTCGATCTCGCCTGCAGGTGCAGGACACGCCGGGCCACGACTTGGGCCCGCACGGGCCCGCGGCATACGGTCGGGCGGACACGTCGTGCGCGGACCCCCCGCGCCGGTGTCGACCTCCAGTAGACGTCAAGACTCTCGACTCCGCCTCGCACACCGCAGGAAGGCCCCATCGTGGCTGCAGACCCGCACAACTACCTCGCCGTCATCAAGGTCGTCGGCATCGGCGGTGGAGGTGTCAACGCGATCAACCGGATGATCGACGTGGGCCTCAAGGGCGTCGAGTTCATCGCCATCAACACCGACGCCCAGGCGCTGCTGATGAGCGACGCCGACGTCAAGCTCGACGTCGGCCGCGAGGCCACCCGCGGCCTCGGTGCGGGCGCCGACCCCGAGGTCGGGCGCCGCGCCGCCGAGGACCACCAGGAGGAGATCGAGGAGGTCCTCAAGGGGGCCGACATGGTCTTCGTCACCGCCGGCGAGGGCGGTGGCACCGGCACCGGTGGTGCCCCCGTCGTCGCGAGGATCGCCCGCAACCTCGGCGCCCTGACCATCGGCGTCGTCACCCGCCCGTTCACCTTCGAGGGCCGTCGGCGGGCCAACCAGGCCGAGTCCGGCATCGCCAGCCTGCGCGAGGAGGTCGACACCCTCATCGTCATCCCCAACGATCGGCTGCTGTCGATCAGCGACCGCAACGTCTCGATGATGGACGCCTTCCGCAGCGCCGACCAGGTGCTGCTCTCCGGTGTCCAGGGCATCACCGACCTCATCACCACCCCGGGTCTGATCAACCTCGACTTCGCCGACGTCAAGTCGGTCATGCAGGGCGCGGGCTCGGCCCTCATGGGCATCGGCTCGGCCCGCGGCGACGACCGCGCCGTCCAGGCCGCCGAGCTGGCCATCTCCTCGCCGCTGCTCGAGGCGAGCATCGACGGCGCCCACGGCGTCCTGCTGTCGATCTCCGGCGGCTCCGACCTCGGGCTGTTCGAGATCAACGAGGCCGCCCGCCTCGTCCAGGAGGCCGCGCACCCCGAGGCCAACATCATCTTCGGCACGGTCATCGACGACGCCCTCGGCGACGAGGTGCGGGTCACGGTCATCGCGGCCGGCTTCGACGGCGGTGGCCCGACCAAGCGCAACGACGGCGCGCTGGGCACCATCCAGGGCACCCCGGCGCCGCGCTCGACCAGCCCGTCCGGGCCGGCCGGCCAGCCCGCACCGACCGCCCCCACCGGTGGCCCGGCGGCCCCGCGACCCTCCTTCCAGCAGGCCGCGCCGCAGCCGTCGTACCAGCAGGCCCCCGCGCAGGCGGCACCGCAGCAGTCCCCCCAGCAGTCCCCCCAGCAGACCCCGCAGCCGGCGCCCGCCCAGCAGCCCGCGCCGGCCCAGCAGCCGGCGCAGAGCCCGCCGCGCACGGTGACGTTCGAGGACGGCGACGACCTCGACGTCCCCGACTTCCTCAAGTAGGACCGCCGTGCCCGGGGTCCGGCCACCCGTGCCGCTGCGCGGCGAGCGGGTGGTCGCCCCGGGGGTGGAGGGCGCGTGGGGCTACCGGTGGGGGTTCACGACCCGCCGCGGCGGGGTCAGCGCGCCGCCGTACGACGCCCTCAACCTCGGCGGCGCGGTCGGCGACGACCCGGCGGCCGTCGCCGCGAACCGGTCCGCGGTCGCGGCGACGTACGACGTCCCGCCCCCGCGGCTGATCTTCATGGCCCAGTGCCACGGCACCCGCGTCGTCCGGGTCGACGGGCCGTGGGAGGGCGACCCGCCCGCCTGCGACGCGGTCGTGACGACCCGCGGCGACGTCGCGCTGGCCGCGCTCGTCGCCGACTGCACGCCGGTGCTGCTCGTCGACCCCGTGGCCGGGGTCGCCGCCGCCGTGCACGCCGGCCGCCCGGGGATGACCGACGGGGTCGTCGGCGAGACGGTCGGCGCGCTGCGCGACCTCGGCGCCCGCGACCTGCGGGCCGTCGTCGGTCCGGCGGTGTGCGGACGCTGCTACGAGGTGCCGCAGGAGATGGTCGCGGCCGCCGCGCGGCGCAGCCCGGTGTCGGCGACGGTGTCGTGGACCGGCACCCCCGCGGTCGACGTCGCCGCCGGCGTCGTCGACCAGCTCGTGCGCGCGGGCGTCGCGGTGGACTGGGTCCCCGGGTGCGCGCGCGAGGACCCCGACCTCTACTCCTACCGCGGCGACGGCCTCACCGGCCGGTCCGCCGGCGTCGTCCGGCTGCTGGCGCCGACGTCGCCCGAGCCGGGCGGGACGTCGTGAGCGGCGACGACCCGCGCCGGGTCGAGCTGGCCGAGCGGCTCGCCGCCGTCGAGCAGCGGGTGGCCCGCGCCTGCGAGGACGCCGGCCGCGACCGGTCGCAGGTCACCCTCGTCGTCGTGACGAAGTTCTTCCCCGCCGCCGACGTGCGGCTGCTGGCCGGGCTCGGCGTGCGCGACGTGGGGGAGAGCCGGGTCCAGGAGGCCCTCGCCAAGGCGCAGGAGGACGCCCTCGCGCCCTGGCCGGCGCCGGCGGGGGAGCGCCTGACGACGCACTTCATCGGCCAGGTCCAGACCAACAAGGCGGCCGCCGTCGTCGGCTGGGCCGACCTGATCCACTCGGTCGACCGGCCCAAGCTCGTCCGCGCGCTCGACCGGGCGGCGCAGGCGGCCGGCACGGTCCAGGGCGTGCTGCTCCAGGTGGACCTCGAGGACGGCGCGGACGCGGGCCGTGGCGGGGTGCGGCCGGCCGACCTGCCGGCCCTCGCCGAGCTGACGGCCGGGTCCGAGGGCCTCGACCTCGCCGGCCTCATGGCCGTCGCGCCGCGTGGTGCCGACCCGGACGCCGCCTTCGCGCGGCTCGCCGAACTCGCCGCGGAGGTCAGGGCGTCGTACCCCGGCGCGGTCGTCGTCTCGGCCGGGATGAGCGGCGACCTCGAGGACGCGGTGCGGCACGGGGCGACACACCTGCGTGTCGGGTCGGCAATCCTCGGCGCGCGCCCGGGCGTTCGCTAACGTCGCTGGCGACACCGGGACCCGCTCGACGCGGCCCGACGGCGGGCACGACGCCGAGCACGACGCCGAGCAACATCACCGAGGCATTTCGAGGAGTTCACCGTGGCTGGGGCACTGCGCAAGACGATGGTGTACCTCGGACTGGCCGAGGAGGACGAGCGCTACGACGGCTACGACGAGTACGACGACGAGGCGGGCCGCGACGACGCGCGCGGTCAGCGGACCGAGCGGGCCGAGCGCCCCCACGTCGCCGCCGTCCCCGAGCCCGAGACGGAGCACCGCGCCGCCGTCACCCCGCTGCCGCAGCGCCACACGCCCGTGGCCCGCGTCGTCCGCGAGACGGAGGTGGGTCAGCTGACCCGCATCACGACCATCCACCCGCGCACCTACAACGAGGCCAAGAAGATCGGCGAGGCCTTCCGCGACGGGACCCCGGTCATCATGAACCTGTCCGACATGGCCGACGACGACGCCAAGCGGCTCGTCGACTTCGCGGCCGGCCTGATCTTCGGGCTGCACGGCGAGATCGAGCGCGTGACCTCCAAGGTCTTCCTCCTCTCGCCGGCGCACGTCGAGGTGTCGACCGAGGAGTCCGTCCCCGGCCCGCGCCAGCAGCGCGGGTTCTTCAACCAGAGCTGAGCGCCGTCCGCGACCGGGTGGGAGCCGGCTGACAGCAGCCTGACGACCCGCCCACAGTCGCGTCGGTGACACTGGTCCCATGGGTCTGTTCTGGTCGCTGTTCCGCACCGTCGTCTTCCTCTTCTTCCTCGCGCTCATCGGGCGCCTGGTCATCGACTGGGTGCAGGTGCTGGCGCGCGACTGGCGTCCGCGCGGCGCCGTCCTCGTCCTCGCCGAGGGCGTCTACACCGTCACCGACCCGCCGCTCAAGGCGCTGCGCAAGGTCATCCCGGCGGTGAGCTTCGGCGGGCTGCGCATCGACTTCGCGTTCCTCGTCCTCATGGTCGTCACCTCGGTGCTGATGAACCTCAACCCGGTGTGACGGCGGCGGCCCGCGCGGGGAGATGCCCTTCGCGAGCCCGGAGGGCCCCACGGGACCCACGGTGTTGGTGGGACGAGGGGGCTTCGCTAACGTTGCGTCCGATAGCCCGACGACCGAGGTGGAGCCCATGGCGCTGACGCCCGAACAGATCCTCAACAAGCACTTCCAGACGACCCAGTTCCGGAAGGGTTATGACGAGCGCGACGTCGACGACTTCCTCGACGAGATCGTGGCCGAGATGCGCACCCTCATCGCCCAGCGCGACGACGTCACGCAGCAGCTGGACGACTGCCGCTCGGGCCGTGGGCTCGGTGCGGTGCAGGACGGCGGGGCCGCCCCCGTCGACGCCTCGCAGGCGGAGGCCACCCAGGCCCGCGTGGCCGAGCTCGAGGCGCGCCTCGGTCAGCTGCAGGGCCAGGAGCAGGAGGCCCAGGGCCGCCTGGCCAAGGTGAACACCGACATCGCCAACGCGGAGACCTTCCTCAAGGACCGCCAGGGCGCCGTGGACCAGTCGGTGCAGGAGCGCCTCGACGGCGCCGAGCGCACCGCCCGCGAGGCCACCGAGGCCAAGCAGGCCGCCGAGGCGCGGATCGCCGAGCTCGAGCGCCAGCTGGAGTCCGCGCACTCCGGCCACCAGGAGGCCAGCAGCGCCGGCGAGGAGGCCCAGACGCAGCTGCGCGAGCAGCTGACCGCGGCCGAGCAGCGGGCCGAGCAGGAGCAGGCCCGCGCCGACGCCGCCCAGCAGCAGGTCCAGCAGCTCCAGCAGGAGCTCGAGGCCGCCCGCACCAGCGCCCCGGCCGAGGCGGCCGAGGGCGAGACCGCGACCGGCGCCATGCGCGCCGTCGCGGCCGGCGCCGGCGGCGGCGCCAGCGCCGCCGCGCTCATCGAGCTGGCCCAGCGCCTGCACGACGAGCACGTCGGCCAGGGCCAGGCCAAGCACGACGAGCTGGTCTCCGAGGGGCAGCGCCAGCACGACGAGCTGGTCGCCGCGGCGCAGTCGCGTCACGACGAGCTGCTCGGCACCGGCCAGAGCGAGCACGACCGGCTCATCGCCGAGGCCACGGCCCGGCACGAGGAGCTCGTGACGACGGCGCAGTCGCGTCACGACGAGCTGCTCGGCACCGGCCAGAGCGAGCACGACCGGCTCATCGCCGAGGCCACCGCCCGGCACGAGGAGCTCATCACCGAGGGCCGCGAGCGCTCCACGGGCATGATCGCCGAGGCGCAGCAGAAGAAGGCCCGCGTCCTCGAGGAGCTCGAGGACGAGAAGCAGAAGCTGCAGAAGAAGATCGACCAGCTGCGCGGCTTCGAGCGCAGCTACCGCCAGCAGCTGCGCTCGTACCTCCAGGGCCAGCTCCAGGAGCTCGAGCAGACCGCCGTCGAGGGCGGCGGCGAGCCCGAGCCCGCCCCGGCCGAGAGCCACTGACCGCAGGCGGTCCGTCGCGACGGGCCCCGACCCCCCCCGGGGGGTCGGGGCCCGTCCGGGTCCCCCGCTGCGTCCGCACCCGTGGGGCACCGGTGCCGTCCCGCTGCGGACGCCAGGGGGACCCCGTGAGCGGCGAGCCGGTTTGGAGGCACGCTCACCCGGCCCGTATCCTGCGGCGCACGTCGCGCCCCAGGCCGAGACCGGTGCCGAGGGCGACCCGCCACCTTCGTTCAGAGAGGCCGTCCACCATGGCCCCATCGAGGTCCGTCCCCGCCAAGGCGGCCACCACCTCCCGTACGACGACCGCGGCGACCACGGCGGTGACGGCGAAGACGGCGGCGACGACGAAGGCCGCGCCGGCCAAGAAGGCGGCGACGACGAAGGCCGCGCCGGCCAAGAAGGCGGCGACGACGAAGGCCGCGCCGGCGAAGAAGGCGGCGACGACGAAGGCCGCGCCGGCGAAGAAGGCGGCGACCAAGACCGTGCCGGCCAAGAAGGCGGGGACGACGAAAGCCGCGCCGGCGAAGGCCGCGCCGGCGAAGGCCGCGCCGGCGAAGGCCGCGCCGGCGAAGGCCGCGCCGGCGAAGGCCGCGCCGGCGAAGAAGGCGGCGACCACGACCGTGCCGGCCAAGAAGGCGGCGACGACGAAGGCCGCGCCGGCGAAGAAGGCGGCGACCACGACCGCGCCGGCGAAGAAGACCGCGCCGGCCACGAAGGCCGCGACGACGAAGGCCGCGCCGGCCCAGAAGGCGGCCTCCAAGGCCGCCCCGGCGACGACGGCCTCGAGCACGACGAGGACGACGGCCCCGCCCCCGGCGACGGCCGCCCGCACGACCCCGGCGAAGAGCGCCACCCCGACCGCGGCCCGCCGGGCCGCCCCGACGACGAAGGCCGCCCCGGTGACGACCCCCGCCAAGAAGACCACCGCCACGACGACGAAGAGCACCACGAAGACGGCCACGAAGACGGCCACGAAGAAGACCGCCACGACGACCGCTGCGCCCGCGGGTCCGGTGACCGTCGGCGGGATCGAGTGGACCCAGGAGGAGCTGCGCGAGATCCGCGCCGAGCTCGAGACCGAGCGCGACAAGGCGCGGCACGACCTGCAGATCGCCGAGGCCGACCTGCAGGGCCTGCTGCGCGAGGCGGGGGACGGTGCCGGTGACGACCAGGCCGACGCCGGCGCGAGCATCGGCGGCCGCGACTACGAGATGACCCTCGCCGCCGGTCAGCGCGACAAGCTCGACCAGGTCGAGCACGCCCTCGAGCGGCTCGACGACGGCACGTACGGCACCTGCGAGAGCTGCGGGAAGCCGATCGGGAAGCTGCGGCTGCAGGCCGCCCCGCGCGCCACGCTGTGCGTCGACTGCAAGACCCGCCAGGAGAGCCGCTGACCCCGCCGACGCCGGCCGAGGGCGCGGGCGGGAGGATCGACCCCGTGGACGAGCCCCAGGACGACGCCGTACGGCCGGCGACCGACGCCTCCGGGCCTGCCCCGGACCTCGTCCGTCGCCGCCGGCTGACCCTGCTCCTGGCCGTTATCGCCGCCGTCGCCTACGTCCTGGACCAGCTGACCAAGCTGTGGGCCGTGGCCGCCCTCGGCGACGGCCTGCCCCGGCCCCTGCTCGGGTCGCTGCTGCGCCTCCAGCTCATCCGCAACCCCGGGGCGGCCTTCTCGCTCGGCACCGGCAGCACCTGGGTGCTCACGGTCGTCGCGGTCGTCGTCCTCGTCGTCATCGTCCGGTTCAGCCGCCGCCTGGGCAGCCTCGGCTGGGCGTGGGCCTTCGGGCTGCTCCTCGGGGGCGCGCTGGGCAACCTCACCGACCGGCTCGTCCGCGAGCCCGGCTTCGGCCGCGGCCACGTCGTCGACTTCATCGACTACTACGACCTGTTCATCGGCAACGTCGCCGACATCGCCATCGTGGCCGCCGCCGTCCTCATCGCCCTCCTCGCGCTGCGCGGGATCGGCGTCGACGGCCGGCGCGAGGGTCGCACGGAGCGCGAGCCGGCCGATGGCTGACACGCGCACCGTCCTCGTGCCCGACGGGCTGGAGGGGGAGCGGGTCGACGCCGCGCTCGCCCGCCTCTTCGGGCTGTCTCGCACGGCCGCGGCCCTGCTGGCCGCGGGTGGCGACGTCCTCGTCAACCACGCCGAGGTCGGCAAGTCGCACCGGGTCAGCGCCGGCGACCTCCTCGAGGTCGCCATCCCGGCCGCCGCCCCGGCGCCGCAGGTCGTCGCCGAGCCGGTGCCGGGCATGCGCGTCGTCCACGACGACGACGACATCGTCGTCGTCGACAAGCCGGTCGGGGTCGCCGCGCACCCCTCCGTCGGCTGGACCGGACCCACCGTCCTCGGCGGCCTCGCCGCGGCCGGCTACCGGATCTCGACGTCGGGCGCGAGCGAGCGGCAGGGCATCGTCAGCCGTCTCGACGTCGGGACGTCGGGCCTCATGGTCGTCTGCAAGAGCGAGTACGCCTACTCGGTCCTCAAGCGCGCGTTCAAGCAGCGCACGGTCGACAAGACCTACCACGCGCTCGTCCAGGGCCTGCCCGACCCGGTCGTCGGCACCGTCGACGCGCCGATCGGGCGCCACCCGGGCCACGACTACAAGTTCGCCGTCATGGACTCGGGCAAGCACGCCGTCACCCACTACGAGGTCATCGAGGCCTTCCGCCGCGCCTCGCTGCTCGAGATCCACCTCGAGACCGGTCGCACGCACCAGATCCGGGTCCACTTCTCGGCGCTGCACCACCCCTGCTGCGGTGACCTCACGTACGGCGCCGACCCCACCCTCGCCGCCCGCCTGGGCCTCGAGCGGCAGTGGCTGCACGCGATGGGGCTCGGCTTCGAGCACCCCGGGACGGGGCAGTGGGTGACCTTCGAGAGCACCTACCCGGAGGACCTCCAGCACGCCCTCGACGTCGTCGCCGAGGGCTGAGGAGAGCGCCCCGACGGCGCGTCGCGCCGACACGCCGGGGCGACCTGCGGACACGCCGTACGGCGTCGTCGCTGTCACCGCGGCGACCTAGAGTGGGCCCCTGCACCAGCCCCCGACACCCGCCCGTCACGACCCCCCAGAGCCGCCTGATGACCGTCACGCCGTCGCCCGACCAGAGCTTCGTCCACCTGCACAACCACACCGAGTACTCGATGCTCGACGGCGCCGCCCGCATCGACGAGCTGATGGCCGCCGCGGTCGAGATGGGCATGCCGGCGGTCGCCATGACCGACCACGGGTACCTCTTCGGGGCGTACGAGTTCTGGTCCAAGGCGCGCAAGCACGGCATCAAGCCGATCATCGGGCTCGAGGCCTACGTCACGCCCGGCACCCACCGCACCGACCGCACCCGCGTCAAGTGGGGCGACGAGCGCACGCCGGCCGGCGACGACCTGTCCGGTGGCGGCGCCTACACGCACATGACGCTGCTCGCGCGCACGACGCAGGGCATGCACAACCTCTTCACCATGGGCTCGATCGCCTCGCTCGACCAGGTGTACGCGAAGTGGCCCCGGCTCGACCGCGAGCTGCTGAACCAGTACGGCGACGGCCTGGTCGCCACCACCGGCTGCCCCTCCGGCGAGGTCCAGGTGCGGCTGCGGCTGGGGCAGTACGACAAGGCGAGGGAAGCGGCCGCCGAGTTCCGCGACATCTTCGGCGCGGAGCACTACTTCTGCGAGCTGATGGACCACGGCAACTCCATCGAGCGCCGGGTCCGCGACGACCTGCTGCGCCTGGCCAACGACCTCGGGCTGCCGCTGCTGGCGACGAACGACCTGCACTACACCCGCAAGGAGGACGCCAAGGCGCACGGCGCCCTGCTCTGCGTCCAGTCCGGCTCGACCCTCATGGACCCCAACCGGTTCGCGTTCGAGGGCGACGGCTACTACCTGAAGTCCCCGCAGGAGATGCGCCACCTGTGGCGCGAGCTGCCCGAGGCGTGCGACAACACGCTGCGGGTCGCCGAGATGTGCGACGTCGACTTCGTCGAGGGCGAGGGGCGCTTCATGCCGCGCTTCCCCTGCCCCCCGGGCGAGGACGAGACGTCGTGGTTCACCCGCGAGGTCCAGACCGGCCTGCGGCGGCGCTTCCCGCAGGGCGTCCCGGACTACGCGCTCAAGCAGGCCGCCTACGAGACCGAGGTCATCGTCGGCAAGGGCTACCCGGGGTACTTCCTCGTCGTCGCCGACTTCATCAACTGGGCCAAGGACAACGGGATCCGCGTCGGCCCCGGCCGTGGCTCGGGTGCCGGGTCGATGTGCGCCTACGCGATGGGGATCACCGACCTCGACCCGGTGCCCCACGGCCTGATCTTCGAGCGCTTCCTCAACCCCGAGCGAGCGTCGATGCCCGACTTCGACGTCGACTTCGACGAGCGCCGGCGCGGCGAGGTCATCAAGTACGTCACGGAGAAGTACGGCGCCGAGCGCGTCGCGCAGATCGTCACCTACGGCACGATCAAGGCCAAGCAGGCGGTCAAGGACGCCGGGCGCGTCCTCGGTCACCCCTTCGCGATGGGCGACAAGCTCACCAAGGCGATGCCCGCCGACGTCATGGGCAAGGGTGTGCCGCTGTCGGGCATCTACGACCCGGCCCACCCGCGCTACAACGAGGGCGCCGAGTTCCGCGCGCTCGTCGAGGTCGAGCCCGGCGCCCAGGAGGTCGTCGAGACGGCCAAGGGCCTCGAGGGCCTCAAGCGGCAGTGGGGCGTGCACGCCGCCGGCGTCATCATGAGCAGCGAGCCGCTCGTCGACGTCATCCCGATCATGCGCCGCCTGCAGGACGGCCAGGTCATCACGCAGTTCGACTACCCGAGCTGCGAGACGCTCGGCCTGGTCAAGATGGACTTCCTCGGTCTGCGCAACCTCACGATCCTCGACGACGCGATCGACAACATCCGCTCCAACCGCGACGAGGAGATCGACCTCGACGCGCTGTCGAAGACCCTCGACGACCGCGCCGCCTACGAGCTGCTCTGCCGCGGCGACACGCTCGGGGTGTTCCAGCTCGACGGCGGCGGCATGCGCTCGCTGCTCAAGCTCATGCAGCCGGACAACTTCGAGGACATCTCGGCGGCCCTCGCGCTCTACCGGCCGGGGCCGATGGGCGTCAACGCGCACACGAACTTCGCGCTGCGCAAGAACGGCAAGCAGGAGATCGTCCCCCTCGACCCGCAGCTGAAGGGCAAGCTCCAGCCGGAGATGGTGACGGCCCTCGAGCCGATCCTCGGCACGACGTACGGCCTGGTGATCTACCAGGAGCAGGTCATGGAGATCGCGCAGAAGCTCGCGGGCTACACCCTCGGCACCGCGGACCTGCTGCGCCGCGCCATGGGCAAGAAGAAGAAGGAGGTCCTCGAGAAGGAGTACGTCCCCTTCTCCGAGGGGATGAAGGCCAAGGGCTTCAACGAGGCCTCGGTCGCGGCGCTGTGGGGCGTGCTCGTCCCGTTCTCCGACTACGCCTTCAACAAGGCCCACACGGCGGCGTACGGCCTGGTGTCGTACTGGACGGCCTACCTCAAGGCCAACTACCCGGCCGAGTACATGGCCGCGCTGCTGACCAGCGTGCGCGACGACAAGGACAAGTCGGCCCTCTACCTCAACGAGTGCCGCCGGATGGGCATCAAGGTCCTGCCGCCCGACGTCAACTCCTCGATCGGCAACTTCGCGGCGGTCGGCACCGACATCCGCTTCGGTCTCGAGGCCGTGCGCAACGTCGGCGCCAACGTCGTCGAGGCGGTCATCCGCACCCGCGAGGAGAAGGGGGCCTTCTCCTCGTTCAAGGACTTCCTCGGCAAGGTGCCCGCCGTCGTCTGCAACAAGAGGACCATCGAGTCGCTCATCAAGGCCGGCGCCTTCGACAGCCTGGGGGAGAGCCGGCGCGGGATGCTCGAGGTGCACGAGCGCTACATCGACGCGCTCGTCGAGGTCAAGCGCCAGGAGGCCATCGGCCAGGACAGCCTGTTCGGGTCCTTCGGCGGCGGCGGCGACGAGGAGGCCGCCGGCGGCGCCGACGCGTTCGACGGGCTGCCCCCGGTGCCGCTCGCGGAGTGGGAGAAGGGCACGCTGCTCGCCTTCGAGCGCGAGATGCTCGGCCTCTACGTCTCGGACCACCCGCTGCTCGGCATCGAGCACGTCCTCGCCCAGCACGCCGACACCTCGATCGCCTCGCTGACCGGCGACGACTCGCCCCAGGAGGGCGCGAACGTCACCATCGCCGGTCTCATCACCGGCCTGCAGATCAAGCGGACGAAGAAGGGCGACCTGTGGGCCATCGCCACGGTCGAGGACCTCGACGGCGCGATCGAGTGCCTCTTCTTCCCGTCGTCGTACCAGACCTACGCGACCATGCTCGGCGCCGACGTCGTGTGCGTCGTCAAGGGCCGGGTCAACGCCCGCGACGACTCGGTGTCGATCTTCGCCCAGGACCTCGCGCTTCCCGACATCAAGGAGGGCCCGCGCGGGCCGGTCGTCGTCTCGCTGCCGCTGGTGCGGGCCACCGACGCCCTCGCGCAGCGGCTGGCCCAGACCCTGCGCGAGCACCCGGGGGTCACCGAGGTGCAGCTGCGGCTCACCCAGCCGGGGCGGTTCACCCTCATGCGGCTCGACGACACCCTGCGGGTCTCGGCGGGGCCGGCGCTCTTCGGCGACCTCAAGGCGCTGCTCGGGCCCTCCTGCCTCGCCGGCTGACGTCCGGCCAGGCTGCGTGCCCCGCCAGGAACGCTCCCGGAGGATGCCGTCACCCGCCGGTCCCGACGAGGATGACCGGTACGTGACGGTGGCGAGTTGAGGACATCCCGCCGGCGGCCGGATCGCGGTGACGTCGCCGGTGGAGGGCGGCCCGTCCTCCCGGGAAAGCGCCGATGTACGACATAACCGGGCGTTCCTCTCCCCGACACGGCGCGTCGTACGGCGTGTCGGGTCGTTCACGGGGTTGACGGCTCGCACGGCGAGCGGGTTGCTGCGGGACCCTTCGGATGACGCAACGCGTCACGCAGGTCCGTCGGGTCGACGGCGGGGACCCGTCAGACGGCGCTGTTATGGTCGTCAGCACGCACGGTCCTCCGGTCCCCGGGAGGGAGCGCCGGCCGCCTCGCGGCCCGGCGGACGGACGGGCTCCGTGCACGCGAGGGGTGCCGGCCGTGGGGGGCGGCACCCTTCGTTGTCCCCGGGGTCTCCCCGTGGTCCCCCCGGCTGCCGTCCCGGTGGGCCCCCGCGTGGCTACCGTGGTCGCGTGCCCGCCCCGACCCCCGCGACCCCCGCGACCCCGGGTCCCGAGCCGAGCGGGCGGGTCCGCCGCGAGGTCGTGCGGCGCCGCCTCGCCGCCACCGGGCTGGCACCGACCGACGCGCCCGAGCGGGCCGAGGCGGTCGTCGGCAGCCACCTCGCGCTGCAGGCCCAGGACCTCGAGAGCGGGCTCTGGTCGGTCGGGTCGCGGTCCGGGCTGACCCGGGAGCAGGTCGTGGACGCGTGGGCGGCCGGGACCATCACGCGGACCTGGCCGATGCGCGGCACGCTGCACCTCGTCGCCGCCCGCGACGCCGGCTGGCTCACGGGGCTGCTCGCCGGACGCGCCGTCGCCGCGTCCGCGCGGCGCCGGCGCGACCTCGGCCTCGACGAGGAGGTGACGGCGCGGGCGCGCCGTACCCTCGTCGCCGCCGCCCAGGGGGCCGGACGCGACGCCGACCACCCGCCGCTGACCCGTCCCCGCGCGTACGACGCCCTGCGCGCCGCGGGGATCGACCCCGACGGCCAGCGCGGGGTGCACCTGCTCGGCCTGCTCAGCCAGGAGGGGCTGCTCGTCCAGGGACCGCCGCAGGGCCGCGACCCGACCTTCGTGCTGCACGACGAGTGGGTGCTGGACCCGTGGCGCCCGGACCGGGACGAGGCGCTCGCCACGCTCGCGACGCGCTACGTGCGCCGCCACGGTCCGGTCGGGGAGCGCGACCTCGCCGGGTGGACGGGGCTGCCGCTGCGCGACGTCCGGGCCGCGGTCGCCCTCGCCGGCGACGTCCTCGCGGTCGAGCGGGTCGCCGGTCGCGACCTGCTGGTCCACGTCGACGCCCCCACCGCGGGGGAGGGCGGAGTCGTCCTCGCCGCCCCGTTCGACGAGCTCGTGCTCGGCTACAAGGAGCGCTGGGCGCTGCTCACCGCGGAGCAGGAGCGGGTCGTCGTCCCCGGCGGCAACGGCATGTTCCTCGCCACCGTGGTGGTCGACGGCGCCGTGCGCGGCACCTGGGGGCGGCGGCTGGGCACCGAGCGGGCCCGGGTGACGATGAGCCCGTGGGACCCGCCGGCGGCGCGGACGCGTCGCGCCGTCGAGGAGGCGGTCGCCCGGTACGGCGCCTTCCTCGGCCGGCCCGTCGACACGACCTGGGCGCCGGCGCCCGGCGGGGACGGCTGAGGTGGCCCGCGGGCCCCGGCCGCGCTCCCCGTTCCCGCAGCAGGACGGCGTCGACGCGGCCCGGCTCCGCCTGCCGCCCGGACCGTGGCCCACCGTCGCGGCCCACCTGGTCGCCCGCCTCGGCCCGGTGGGCCCGGACGGGGTGGCCCGGCTGCTCGCCGAGGGGCGGGTGCGGGGCGCCGACGGCGAGCCGGTCGACGACAGGACGCCGTACCGGCCCGGGGGGACCGTCTGGGTGCGCCGCGAGCTCGAGCCGGAGCCGGTCGTGCCCCTGGCCATGCCCGTGCTGCACGAGGACGAGCGGCTCGTCGTCGTCGACAAGCCGCCGTTCCTCGCCTCGACCCCGCGCGGGCGGCACGTGCGCGAGACCGCGCTGGCCCGCGCCCGACGGGCCACCGGGCGGCCCGACCTGGTCCCGGCGCACCGCCTCGACCGGCTGACCTCCGGCGTCCTGCTCCTCGTCGGCGACCCGCGGCACCGGGGCGCCTACCAGGAGCTCTTCGCCCGCCGCGAGGTCGCCAAGACCTACCTCGCCCTCGCGCCGGTGCGCCCGGGGGCGACGCTGTTGACGACCGTGGCCCTGCACCTGGCCAAGGACCGCGGCGACCTGCGCGCCCGCGTCGTACCCGGGCGACCACCGAACAGCGAGACCCGGGTCGAGCTGGTGGGGGAGCGCGACGGCGTCGGGCTGCACCGGCTCACCCCGACGACCGGGCGCACCCACCAGCTGCGCGCCCACCTGGCCCACCTCGGCACGCCGATCCTCCACGACCCCCTGTACGGCGCCCCCGACCCCGCGCCGGACACCCCCGACACCCCCGACGACCTCGCGCGCCCGCTCGCGCTGCTCGCGGCCCGGCTCGTCCTCACCGACCCGGTCGACGGGCGGCGCCTCGTCCTCACGAGCGGGCGGACGCTGTCCGGCTGGGACCGCGCGGAGCTGCTGGCGGCGCTCGACGGGCCCCCGCAGGACGCTGGCGCACCCGCCACCTAGAGTGCTCGTCGTGCCCCTGCCCGAGCCCCCGGTCGCCCCCGCCCGCCCGCACACCCGCACCGTCCACGACGACGCCGTCGAGGACCCGTACGCCTGGATGGCCGACAAGGAGGACCCCGCGCTGCGGGCCTACCTCGAGGCCGAGAACGCGTACGCGGCGCAGGTCACCGGGCGCGCGACGCCGCTGGCCGAGGAGATCTTCGGCGAGATCAAGCGCCGCACCCAGGAGACCGACCTCAGCGTCCCGGTGAGGCACGACGGCTGGTGGTACTACTCGCGCACGGTCGAGGGCCAGCAGTACGCCGTCCACGCCCGGGTCGCCGTCGCCGACTCGCCGCAGCGCCCGGCCCTCGAGGGCGACGCCCCGCCGGCCGGCGAGCAGGTCCTGCTCGACGAGAACGCCGAGGCGGCCGGCCACGAGTTCTTCTCGGTCGGCTCGAGCGACGTCTCGCCGGACGGGCGGCTCATCGCCTTCTCCACCGACACCGCCGGCGACGAGCGCTTCGCGCTCACCGTGCGCGACCTCGACAGCGGCCGGGTGCTCGACACCGCCGTCTCGGACATCGGCTACGGCCTGGCCTGGTCGCTCGACGGGCGGCACCTGCTCTACACCCGCGTCGACGACGCGTGGCGGCCGTTCCAGGTCTGGCGCCACGAGATCGGCGCACCCGCCGACACCGACGTCCTCGTCGTCCAGGAGGACGACGTGCGCTTCACCCTCGGCCTCGGCACCTCGCGCGACGACCGCTGGGTCGTCGTCGCGGCCGGGTCGAGCACGACCAACGAGGTGCGGCTGCTCGACGCGGCCGACGTCACCGGCGAGCCGGTCCTCGTGGCCGCGCGGGTGCCCGGCGTCGAGTACGACGTCGAGCCCCTCGGTGACGAGCTGCTCGTCGTGCACAACCGCGACCGGCGCAACTTCGAGGTCGCCCGCGCCCGGGTCGAGGACGGGCGCGTCGGCGCCTGGGAACCGCTCGGCGTGACGAGCGAGGACGAGTACGTCGTCGGCGTCGACGCGTTCGCGGGCTTCGCGGTCGTCTCGCTGCGCACCGGCGGGCTCACCGCGCTGCGGCTGCTGCCGCGCGACCCGGCCGCGCCGACCGGCTTCGGTGCGGCGCACGACCTCGCCTTCGACGAGCCGGTGCGCACCGTCGGTCTCGGCGACAACCCCGACCCGGCCTCGACGACGCTGCTGCTCGGCTACACCTCGCTCGTCACGCCCTCGAGCGTGCTCGAGCACGACGTCGCGACGGGGGAGTCGACCCTGGTCAAGGCCACCCCGGTGCTCGGCGGCTTCGACCCGGCCGACTACGTCCAGCGCCGCGAGTGGGCGACGGCCGCCGACGGCACGAAGGTGCCGATCAGCATCGTCCACCGGCGCGACACCCCGCTCGACGGCACCGCACCAGGCCTGCTCTACGGCTACGGGTCCTACGGCATCTGCCTCGACCCGTGGTTCTCGGTGGCGCGCCTCTCGCTGCTCGACCGCGGCTTCGTCTGGGCCGTCGCGCACATCCGCGGCGGCTCCGAGATGGGCCGGCCCTGGTACGACGACGGCAAGCTCGCCGCGAAGGAGCACACCTTCAGCGACTTCGTCGCGTGCGCCGACCACCTGCTCGACCTCGGGCTGGTCGACCGCCGCCGGCTCGTCGCCGAGGGCGGCTCCGCCGGCGGCCTGCTCATGGGCGCGGTCGTCAACCTCGCCGCCGACCGGTTCCGCGCGGTGCACCTGCAGGTGCCGTTCGTCGACGCGCTGACGACGATGCTCGACCCGACCCTGCCGCTCACGGCGGGGGAGTGGGAGGAGTGGGGCAACCCCATCGAGAGCGCCGAGGACTACGCCCGGATGAAGGGCTGGTCGCCGTACGAGAACCTCGCGGCCGAGCCCGGCGGCCACCCCCTGCCCGCCCTGCTCGTCACGACGAGCTTCAACGACACCCGGGTCCTGGTCACCGAGCCGGCCAAGTACGTCGCCCGGCTGCGGGCCCTCGGCGCCGGCGAGCGCGAGGACGCGCCGATCGTCTTCCGCACCGAGCTGGTCGCCGGCCACGCCGGCGTCTCGGGCCGGTACGACGCCTGGAAGCAGACCGCGCGGGAGTGGGCGTGGCTGGTGACGGTCGCGACCGACCCGCTGCCCGAGGCCGCGGCGGCCGGCTGACCCCGCCGCCGCGGTGACCGCGCTCGCGCCGTCGGCGGCGCTCGTCGACCTGCACGGCACGGCGGGCTACGTGCGGCTCGTCGTCGTCGTCGCCGCCCTCGCGGCGCTGGCCGCGGCCGTGGCCCACGTCGGGGGTCTCGGGTCACCGTGGCGCCAGCTCGGGGCGGCCGGTCGCGCGACCGTGCAGCTCGGCGTCGTCGGGCTGCTCATCGCGGCCGTCCTCGCGTCGTGGTGGCTGACGCTCGGGTTCGTCGCGCTCATGCTCGGCGTCGCGTCGGTGACGGCCGGGCGCCGGCTCGTGCCCCGCGGGCGGTGGTGGGTGGCGGCCGTGCCCGTCGTCACCGGCGCGGTGCCCGTGGGGGCCGCGCTGCTCGCGACCGGGCTCGTCCCGCTCACCGAGGTGTCGGTCGTGCCGGTCCTCGGCATCCTCATCGGCAACGCGATGACCGCGACCGTGCTGTCGGGGCGTCGTACCCTCGACGCGCTGCGCACCCGCCGCGGCGAGGTCGAGGCGGCCCTGTCCATCGGTCTGCTCGAGCGTGACGCCCGGCTGCTCGTCGGCCGCGACGACGCCGCGCTCGCGCTGCTGCCGGGCCTCGACCAGACCCGCACCGTCGGCCTCGTCACCCTCCCCGGCGCCTTCGTCGGCGTCCTGCTCGGCGGCGCGAGCCCCCTCCAGGCGGCCGCCGTCCAGCTCGTCGTCCTCGCCGCCCTCCTGCTCGTCCAGGCCGTCGCCGTCCTGCTCACCCTCGAGCTCGTCGCCCGCGACACCCTGCGGTGACCTCCATCGATCGTTGGCTCTCAGCACGCCGTACGCGTGGCCGGCTGCTGACCTCCATCGATCGATGGGTTCCAGCACCCGGTACGACGTCCGAGGCGGCCGCCCGGGGTCCGGACGCCGTCGGGGCGCCGTACGGGCCCCACCTAGACTGGGGCGCATGATGTCCCGTCTCGACCTGCGGGGGCGCACCCTCCACGTGCGCGACCTGCGCCACGCCCTGCCCCGAGCCGAGTTCGACGTCGAGGCCGCCCTCGAGCAGGTGCGCCCGATCGTCGCGGACGTCCGCCATCGCGGCGCCGACGCGCTGCGCGACCTCGGGGAGCGCTTCGACGGGGTTCGCCCGACGCACCTGCGCGTCCCGGCCCAGGTGCTCCAGGCCGCGCTCGACGCCCTCGACCCCGACCTGCGCGCCGCGCTCGAGGAGTCGATCCGCCGCGCCCGCCTCGTGCACGCCGACCAGCGCCGCACCGACACGACGACCCAGGTCGTCGACGGCGGCACCGTCACCGAGCGCTGGGTCCCCGTCGACCGGGTCGGCCTCTACGTCCCCGGCGGCCGCGCGGTGTACCCGAGCAGCGTCGTGATGAACGTCGTCCCGGCCCAGCTCGCCGAGGTCCCGTCCCTCGTCGTCGCGAGCCCGCCGCAGAAGGAGAACCTCGCCGGCTTCGAGGGCTACCCCAACGCGACGATCCTCGCGACCTGCGCCCTGCTCGGCGTCGACGAGGTCTACGCCGTCGGCGGCGCCCAGGCCGTGGCGATGTTCGCCTACGGCTACACCGAGACCGCCGAGGACGGCACCGAGATCGGCTGCGAGCCGGCCGTGCTCGTCACGGGCCCCGGCAACATCTTCGTCACCGCCGCCAAGCGCCTGCTCATGGGCCTCATCGGCATCGACTCCGAGGCCGGGCCGACGGAGATCGCCGTCCTCGCCGACGACAGCGCCGACCCCGAGCACGTCGCCGCCGACCTGGTCAGCCAGGCCGAGCACGACCCGCTCGCGGCGTCCGTCCTCGTCACCGACAGCGAGGCGCTCGCCGACGCCGTCGAGCAGGCCCTCGCCCGCCGGGTCCCGGCGACCAAGCACAGCGAGCGGGTCACCGAGGCCCTCACCGGCACCCAGTCGCGGATCGTCCTCGTCGACGACGTCGACGCCGGTCTGCAGGTCGTCAACGCCTACGCCGCGGAGCACCTCGAGATCCAGACGCGCGACGCGTCCGCCGTCGCCGGCCGGGTCCGCAACGGCGGCGCCGTCTTCGTCGGCCCGCACGCCCCGGTCAGCCTCGGGGACTACTGCGCCGGGTCGAACCACGTCCTGCCCACCGCCGGGTGCGCCTGCCACAGCAGCGGCCTGTCCGTCCAGTCCTTCCTGCGCGGCATCCACGTCGTCGCCTACGACGAGGCGGCGCTGCGCGACGTCGCCCACCACGTCGTCACGCTCGCCCAGGCCGAGGACCTGCCCGCCCACGGCGAGGCGGTCACGGCCCGCTTCGGCGACCGCGTGCCGGACCCGGCGTGAGCGCGGCCCAGGACCCGACCGCCCTCGTCCAGGCCCTCCTGCGCGAGGACCTGCGCGGCCAGAGCGCGTACGGCGCCCCGCAGCTCGACGTCCCGGTGCGGCTCAACACCAACGAGAACAGCTACGACGTCCCGGACGACGTCGTCGACGCGGTGACCGACGCGGTCGCCCGCACCGCGCGCCACCTCAATCGCTACCCCGATCGCGAGTTCGTCGCTCTCCGTAGCGCGCTCGCGTCGTACCTCACCGGGCAGACGGGCGTGACCCTCACCGCCGAGCAGGTGTGGGCGGCCAACGGCTCCAACGAGGTGCTCCAGCACCTCGTCCAGGCCTTCGGCGGTCCCGGCCGCACCGCGCTCGGCTTCACCCCCGCCTACTCGATGCACCCGATCATCGCCCGCACCATGGGGACCACGTGGGTCGACGGGCTGCGCGGGGCGCCGTCCGGCACCTTCGACCTCACGCCGGGGTCGGCCGCCGAGCAGGTACGACGCCACCGCCCGCACGTCGTCTTCCTCTGCTCGCCGAACAACCCGACCGGGACCGCGCTCGGCCTCGACGTCGTGCGCGCGGTCCTCGACGCCGCGCCGACCTCGCTCGTCGTCGTCGACGAGGCCTACGCCGAGTTCGCCCGGCCCGGCACGCCCAGCGCGGTCACCCTGCTGGAGGACCACCCGCTGCTCGTCGTCACCCGCACGATGAGCAAGGCCTTCGCCCTCGCCGGTGCCCGCGTCGGCTACCTCGCGGGCGCGGCCGAGCTGCTCGACGCGCTGCGCCTGGTGCGGCTGCCGTACCACCTGTCCGACCCGACCCAGGCGGTCGCGCTCGCCGCGCTGGAGCACCACCCGAGCCTGCTGCGCACCGTCGAGGCGATCAAGGAGCAGCGCGACCGGATCGTCGCCGAGCTCGACACCCTCGGCTACCCGCCGGTGCCGAGCGACGCGAACTTCGTCCTCTTCGGCGGGCTGGCCGACGCGCCGTCGACGTGGCGGGCGCTGCTCGACGCCGGCGTCCTCGTCCGCGACGTCGGCCTGCCCGGCTACCTGCGGGTCACCGCCGGCACGCCCGCCGAGACCGACGCGTTCCTCGCCGCCGTGTCCGGTCTGCCAGACTCGCACCGCACCTCGACCCCCACCGCCCGCACGAGTCGCCAGGAGGAGCCCGCGTGAGCACGCACCGCACCGCCTCGCTGTCGCGCACGACGAGCGAGTCGAGCATCGAGCTCAGCCTCGACCTCGACGGGACCGGCGAGGCGGACGTCGAGACCGGCGTGCCGTTCTACGACCACATGCTGCGCTCGCTGGCCAAGCACTCGCTCATCGACCTGCGCGTCAAGGCCGCCGGGGACATCGACGTCGACGTGCACCACACCGTCGAGGACGTCGCGATCGTCCTGGGCCAGGCGCTGCGCGAGGCGCTCGGCGACAAGCGCGGCATCTCCCGCTTCGGCGACGCCGCCGTCCCGCTCGACGAGTGCCTCGTCCAGGCCGTCGTCGACGTCTCCGGCCGGCCCTACCTCGTCCACGAGGGCGAACCGGAGGGGCAGCAGTACCACCTCATCGGCGGCCACTTCACCGGCTCGATGACCCGGCACGTCTTCGAGTCGCTCGTGCACCACGCGGCGATCTGCCTGCACGTGCGGGTGATCTCGGGCCGCGACCCGCACCACATCGTCGAGGCGCAGTTCAAGGCGGTCGCGCGGGCCCTGCGCGCCGCCGTGGCGCCCGACCCGCGCGTCACCGGGATCCCCAGTGCCAAGGGCAGCCTCTAGCGGGACGGCGGCGCCCGGCGGCGCCGCCCGGGGCGGGGCGCCGGTGGCGCTGCGCCTGGTCCGGGCGCAGCCCGAGGCCGCCGCCTCCTGGGCGCAGCAGGGCCTCACCGGCGTGCACGTCACCGGCCTGTCCGACGGCTGGTCGGCGCTGACGCCCAGCACCCCCTCGAGCGCCGTCCCGCCGCCGTACGACGACCCGGTGGCGGTCCTGCTGAACCGGCCGGTCCCGCACCGGATGCGCCCGGCCTTCGGGGTCGGCGTCGTCGGGCGGCAGGCCCTGCTCACCGCCACCGCCGGCGGCTGGCGCGCCGTCCCGCGCTGGGTCGCCTGGCAGCCCGGCGTCGGCGTCGTGCGGCCCGGCGGCCTGGCGCCGCTGCGCGTCGCCGACCTGGTCCACCTGTCCGGCAGCGAGGCGCCCGGCGCGCTCGGCGACGTCGCCGACGTCCTGCACGACCCGACCGGCAGCCCGGTGGAGACCCTGCGCCGGCTGCTCGCCGCGCTGGGCCTGCCCGGCGGCGGCCTGCTCGGGGCACCGGTGGACGACGAGGCCCGGCACGTGACGCCCGCCCCGCGCGGGGTCGCCGCGTTCGCGAGGATGGTCGCCGACGACGCGTCGTGGCACGCCGAGATGACGGCTCCCGACGACGCCGACGAGGGCCGGCCGTCCGCGGGGCGCCGTACGGACCCCTCGACCGACAGCCCCGACAGCCCCGACACGGAGGAGCACCGGTGACCGGCGCCAAGCACGTCGTCGTCCTCGACTACGGCAGCGGCAACGTCCACTCCGCCGTCCGGGCGCTCGAGCGCGTCGGGGCGCGGGTGAGCCTCACCGCGGACCGCGTCGAGGCCCTCGGCGCCGACGGGCTGTTCGTCCCCGGCGTCGGCAACGTGCACGCCTGCCTCGCGCAGCTCGCCGCCGCCGACGGGCCGCGGATCATCGACGTGCGGCTCGCGGGCGGGCGCCCGGTCCTCGGCGTGTGCGTCGGGATGCAGGTGCTGTTCGAGCAGGCGAGCGAGCCGTCGGCCGACCCGCGCGAGGGTCTCGGGCACTGGCCCGGCAGCGTCGACCGGCTGCCCGCCGACGTCGTCCCGCACATGGGCTGGTCCACCGTGCAGGTCCCGGAGGGTTCCCGGCTGTTCGAGGGCGTGCGCGACGAGCGCTTCTACTTCGTCCACTCGTACGCCGCGCAGTCGTGGACGCTGCACCCCGAGGGCGCCTTCGCCGTCGTCGCGCCGCTCGTGACCTGGGCCGAGCACGGCGCCCCCTTCGTCGCCGCCGTCGAGAACGGTCCGCTGTCGGCGACGCAGTTCCACCCCGAGAAGTCCGGCGACGCCGGCGCGACCCTGCTGGAGAACTGGGTGAGATCCCTGTGAGCACCGACCCCACCACCGACCCGACCACCGACCCCGCCATCGAGCCCACCGCGACCGGGCCGCGGCTCGAGCTGCTGCCCGCCGTCGACATCGCCGACGGCCGCGCGGTCCAGCTCGTCCAGGGCGTCGCCGGCACCGGCGGGGAGTACGGCGACCCGCTGGCCGCCGCCCTGGCCTGGCAGGAGGCCGGGGCCGAGTGGCTGCACCTGGTCGACCTCGACGCCGCCTTCGGCCGCGGCAGCAACCGCGCCGTCATCGACGAGATCGTCGGCCGGCTCGACCTGCAGGTCGAGCTGTCCGGCGGGATCCGCGACGCGGCGACGCTGGGGACCGCGCTCGCGACGGGCTGCCGCCGGGTCAACGTCGGCACGGCCGCGCTCGAGGACCCCGAGTGGACCGCGGCCGCGATCGCCGAGCACGGCGACCGGATCGCCGTCGGCCTCGACGTGCGCGGCACGACGCTGGCCGCCCGCGGCTGGACCCGCGACGGCGGCGACCTGTGGGAGACCCTGGCCCGCCTCGACCGCGAGGGCTGCGCGCGCTACGTCGTCACCGACGTCCGCAAGGACGGCATGCTCGCCGGCCCCAACCTCGAGCTGCTCGAGCAGGTCTGCGCGCGCACCGACCGCCCGGTCGTCGCCTCCGGCGGCGTCTCGACGCTGGAGGACCTGCGGGCGCTGCGCACCCTCGTCCCCGCCGGGGTCGAGGGCGCCATCATCGGCTCGGCGCTCTACCGCGGCGCCTTCACCCTCCCCGACGCGCTCGACGTGGCGGGACGGCCGTGACGCGCCGATGAGCGCCCGATGACCGTCACGAGGATCGGTTCCGGCGGCGCCTGGGAGGAGTCGTTCGGCTACTCGCGCGCCGTCCACACCGGCGACACCATCCTCGTCTCCGGCTGCACGTCGACCCGCGACGGCGCGGTCCGCTTCCCCGGCGACCCCGCCGCCCAGCTGCGGCTCGCGGTCGAGACCGCGGTCGCCGCCGTCGTCGAGCTCGGCGGCCGGCTCGAGGACGTCGTCCGCACCCGGCTCTACGTCACCCACCGGCGCGACTGCGAGCTCGTCGGCCGCGCCCACGGCGAGCTGTTCGGCGCCGTCCGCCCGGCCGCGACGATGGTCGTCGTCGCCGGGCTGCTCCACCCCGACATGCGCGTCGAGATCGAGGTCGAGGCGGTCGTCGGCGCCGGGGGGCCGGAGTGAGCGAGGGGCGCGAGGACGGGCACGACAGCGCCGGCGTCCCGTGGGGCGGGCGGACGCTGCCGGCCGGCGGGTTCGAGGGCGACGACGGCGCCGCCGACCCGGACCTCGTCGCCGCCCTCGTCGCCCGCGCCGCCGACCCGTCGCCGGCCACCGACCTCGCGCTGACCCGCGCAGCGGCCGCCGCCCGCTGGCTCGTCCCCGTCGTCGCCGTGGCCGTCGACGTCGAGGAGGGGGCCACCGGCCACACGGTGGAGACGTCCACCGACATGGCCGTCGTCACCCTCACCGGGCCGGACGGGCGCCGGGCCCTGCCGGTCTTCACCGGCACCGCGGCGCTGACCGCCTGGGACCCCGCCGCCCGGCCCGTCCCCGTCCCCGCCGATCGGGCCGCTCAGGCCGCCGTCGCCGAGGGCTGCGACGTCATGGTCGTCGACCTCGCCGGCGGCGGGGGAGCGCCCGCGACGGAGCTGCGCCCCAGCCAGGTGTGGGCGCTCGCGCAGCGGCGCGCGTGGCTGCCCGCGCACGAGGACCCGTTCGTGCGGGCGGCCGTGGAGGGCGCCGTACGCCCGGAGGACGCGGTCGAGCGCGCCGACCTCGAGGACGGCGCCCCCGCCGGCAGCGGCACCCTGCGCGTCGTCCTCGCGCTGCGCCCCGGCCTGGACCAGGACGCCGTCGCCGCGCTCGCCACCCGGGTGGGGGAGCGCCTCGCCGCCGACGGCGAGCTGCGCGCCCGCGTCGACGGCCTCGCCTTCGCGCTGCGCCCCGCCACTTGACGCAGCGTCATGGCACTCGACGCCCTGTGCACAGGGCGTCAACCGGCTCGACGCTGCGTCAAGCGGCCCCGGGGCCGCCGAGACCCGGCCCTGCACCCCCCAACGTCAGGCGAACAGCCCCAGCGGCGCCGGGTCCTGCCCGAGGACCCGCTGCGGGTCGGCCCCCAGCACCGACCGCAGCACGTCCGCGTACACCGACCGGAAGTCGGTCGTCACCTTGAGGTCGCCGGCGTCGAGGTCGGTGAGCGACGGCTGGTCGCCGACGAACCCGCCCCTGACCCCCTCGCCCATGACGAGGACCGGACCGGCCGTGCCGTGGTCCGTCCCCTCCGAGGCGTTCGCGCGCACCCGCCGGCCGAACTCGGAGTACGCCATGACGACGACGTCCTTCGCGCGCCCGGTCGTGGCCAGCGACTGGCGGAACCGGGTCAGCGCCTGGTCGAGCAGCCCCAGCTGCGCGCTCTGCGTGGCCTTCTCGTCGGCGTGCGTGTCGAATCCCGACAGCGAGACGCTGTAGACGCGGGTCGGCGCGCCCATGGCCAGGCACCGGGCGACGAGGTCGAGCTGCGCCGACAGCCCGTCGGCGCCCTTGGAGGACGCGGCCTGCGGGTCGACGGCGTCCGTCACGGGGGCGAGGGCCGAGCGCACGGTCCGGGCGGCGGCGTACGACGCCACGACCTGCCGGGCCGCGGCCCCGTCCCGCGGGTCGTCGGCCGCGAAGTGGTCGAGCACGCTGCCGTCCGGGGCGCCCTTCGGGGCGGCCTGCAGCGAGAGCGCCGCCGCGGTCGCCTGCTGCCCCACCGCGAGCGGGGGCAGGACGTCGCCGAGGTTGAGCGCGAGCAGCGGGTCGTCGCCCGCGCCGTCGAGCCACCGCCCGACCCAGCCGCTGCTGACGGGGGTGTCCGGCGAGGCGGTCTGCCAGATGTCCATCGAACGGAAGTGGCTGTGGTCGGGCTTCGGGTAGCCGACACCGCGCACGACGGCCAGCTGCTGCGACTGCCACAGCGCGTGCAGCCCGGTCATCCCGGGGCTGAGCCCGAGTCCGTCGGCCAGCGGCAGCACCTCGGCGTCGGTGTAGGCGAGGTCGGGCCGCGCCGCGTGGTACGCCGGGTCGGCGTACGGCACGACGGTGTTGATGCCGTCGTTGCCGCCGTACATCGTCACGAGGACGAGCACGGGCGTGCCGTCGGCGAGCGGGTTCGTCGCGGCGTGGTGGACGACGTCCCGCCACGTCACGGCGGCGGCGCCGGCGAGCACGCCGGTGGCGGCGAGACCGCACGAGGCCTTGAGCAGGGTGCGCCGGGTCAGGCCGTCGAGCGGCTTGCGCGGGTCGGGCGGAGGCAGGACGGGCATCGGATCCCCTTCAGGCGGTGAGGTACTCGGGGCTGACGAGCGCGGCGGCGACGAGCCGGCGCGGGTCGCTCGCGACCGCGCGCAGCCCGACGACGGTGCGGTCGGTGAGGGTCGGGATCGCGAGCAGGTGGGCGACGGCGTCGACCCGGGACGCCTGCGGCGCGGAGGCGACGGCGTCGAGGTCGCCGGCCGCGGCGAGCCGGGTGGCGGCCTCGAGGCGGTTCTGCGCGGCCGCCGTCGACAGCCACGCCTGCCCGCTCGGCCACCCGCTGACGTTGGGCGGCGAGAACGGCACCTGCCCCAGCTGGTTCAGCGTCGACGTCACCAGCGCGAGGTGCTTCGCGCCCTCCTCGCCGCCGAGCGGCACGCGGAGCGCGCGCACGGCCCCGACCGTCCACTCGACCGGCGTGACGACGAGCGTCCCGGCGACCGACGGGTCGTCGAGCACGGTGGTCAGCAGCCCGCGGAAGAGCGCGGTGAGGTCCCGCCGCGGCCCGTACGCCGCCGTCAGCGCGGCCAGGCGGTCCGCGCCCGGCGGGGTGGGGGAGACCAGCCGCTGCCACCACCGCGTCGCGACGAACCCGGCCGACGCCGGGGCGGCGAGGACCGCGTCGACGTACCCGTCGGTGTCGAGGTCGCCGGTCCTCCCGAGGACGGTCTTGCTCCCGTCGTCGTGGCGGCGGGCGACGAAGCGCGCGCTCGTCCCGTCGACGGTCCACCCGGTCAGCGCCCGCGCGCCCTCGCGCACGTCCTGCTCGGTGTAGCCGTTGCCGTGCCCGAGGGCGAACAGCTCCATGAACTCGCGAGCGAGGTTCTCGTTGGGGGCCTTCGCGGTGCTCAGCCGCCCGTCGAGCCAGACGAGCATGGCCGGGTCGACGGCGAGCGCCCTGGCCAGGTCGGTGAACGAGCCGCGACCCAGCCGGCGCAGCGTCGCGTTCTGGGCGAGCATGAGCCGGGCGTCACGCACCTTGTGCACGTCGGTCGCGAAGTGGTCGTGCCAGCCGAAGGTCAGCTTCTCGGTGAGCGGCTGCCCGGTCGTGGCCATCCGCTGCAGCCACCAGCCGAGCAGCTGCTTGCGCGAGGCGGCGACGGTCCTGTTGACGGCCTGCCGCTGCTCACGGGTCGCGCCCTTGCCGGCCCGCTGGAGCGGCGCGATGCTCGGGGGCGGGGTGCTGCGGGCGGCCGGATCGGCGGCGGGATCGGCGCGCAGGGCCTGCTCGAGCCACGCCCCCGCCCCGAGCCGGTCGGCGGCGTCGACCTCGGCGCCGGTCGCCCCGAACCCGGCGCGGCGCAGCAGTCGGGCGGTGGTGGCCCAGGTCCCGGAGGCGGCGCTCGTCGTCGGCATGCGCCCGAGTGTGCGCGGCCGCTGTTCGAGGAGTGTCAGGGTCCGGTCACGTCGCGGTCAGGACACGGCGTCCGCACCGCCGGGGCACCGGTGCCGTGTCGGTGCGGACGCACCGAGAGGTCAGACCGGGCGCAGCAGCCCCAGCGGTTCGGGGTCCTGCCCGAGCACCTGAGCGGGGTCGGCGTGCAGGACCGAGCGCAGCACGTCGCCGTACACCCGCCGGAAGTCCGTCGTCGTGCGCAGGTCGCCGTCGACGAGGTCGGTGAGCGACGGCTGCTCGCCGTGCAGCCCGCCGCGGACCCGGTCGCCGAGCAGCAGCACCGGCCCGCTCGTGCCGTGGTCCGTGCCCTGCGAGGCGTTGGCCCGCACCCGCCGACCGAACTCCGAGTACGCCATGACGACGACGTCGCCGGCGCGCGGGTCGCCGTCGAGGGCGTCGCGCAGCGCCGTGAGCCCGCGGTCGAGCCGGGCCAGCTGCGCGGCGTGCCCGTCGCGCTCGTCGGCGTGCGTGTCGAAGCCGGAGAGCGACAGCGAGTAGACCCGCGAGGGCACGCCCATCCGGATGCACCGCGCGGTGAGCGCCACCTGCGCGGCGAAGCTCGTCGCCGCCGACTGGTCCGCGTCGAGCAGCCCGGTGGCGCGGTCGCCCACCGGCTCGAGCGCCGCGCCGACCCGCACCGCGTCGCCGTACGACGCCGCGACCTGCGCCAGCACGGGCGAGTCCCCCGGGTCCGGGGCGGCGAAGTGGTCGAGCACCGTGCGGTCGCCGCCCGACGGCGCGGTCCCGAGCGGCAGCGCGGCCGCGAGCACCCGTCGTCCGACCGCGAGCGGCGGCAGCACGGACCCGAGGTGCAGCGCGCGCAGGGGGTCGTCGCCGGTGGTGTCGAGCCACCGCCCCACCCAGCCGGTGCCGACCGGCTCGTCGGGGGAGGCGGTCTGCCAGACGTCGATGCTGCGGAAGTGGCTCCGGTCCAGGGTGGGGTGCCCGACCCCGCGGACGACGGCCAGGCGCCCCGCGCGCCACTGGTCGGCCAGCCCGGTCAGCGAGGGGTTGAGGCCGACGGCGTCGCGGCCGGTGGCCGGGCCGGCGAGCGGGCCGTCGAGCGGCAGCACCTCGTCCGCGCCCCAGGCCAGGCCCGGCCGGGCGTCGCGGTAGGCCGGGTCCCCGACCGGGACGACCGTGCCGAGCCCGTCGTTGCCGCCGTACATCGTCACGAGGACGAGGATCGGCGTCCCGGCCGGCAGCGGGTCGCGCCGAGCGCGGCCCGCCACCTGCTCCCACCCGACGGACGCCGCCCCCGCGAGCGCGCCGACCGCGGCCACCCCGCACGAGGCGCGCAGCAGCGTGCGCCGCGTGAGGCCGTCGAGCGGCCGACGCGGGTCGAGCGGGGGGAGCAGGGGCATGAACGGCCTTCAGACGACGAGGTTCTCGGGGCAGACGAGGGCGGCGGCGACGAGCGCGACGGGGTCGCGACGGACGCTGCGCAGACCGACGACGGTCCGGTCGGACAGGGTGGGCAGGGCGAGGCGGTGGGCGACCGCCTCGACGCGGGAGGTGGGGGAGGCGGCGTCGAGGGCGGCGACGTCGTCGAGGTCGGCGAGCCCGGCCAGCCAGGTCGCCGCGCCGAGCCGGGTGTGCGCGGCGGCGGTCGAGAGCCAGGCCGCGCCGCCGGGCCAGCCGGCGACGTTCGGCGGCGCGAACGGCTCCTGCCCGAGCGCGCGCAGGGCGCCGAGCGCGGTGCCGGCCGCCTCGTCGTCGAACCGGACGCCGAGGCTGCGGGCCGAGCCGACCAGCCAGTCCACGGGCCCGCGCACGAGCGACGGCGGCAGCGCCACCGTCTCGGGGTCGAGGACGAGCGCGGTGAGCAGGGCGCCGACCTCGCGCCGCGGGGCGTACGCCGCCACGGCGCGGCGCAGCACCCCCGCCGGCACGGGCGTCGAGGCCCCGACGAGGTCCCACCACCGGGAGACGACGTGCGGGGCCGAGGTCGGGTGGGCCAGCGCGGCGTCGACGACGTCGTCCAGCCCGAGCCGCCCGGTCCGCCCGAGGACCGTCAGCCGGCCCCCCTCGTGCCAGGCCGGGTCGTACGTCGCCACGCCGCCGTCGCCGATGCGCCAGCCGGTGAGGGCCAGCGACGCGTCGTGCACGTCCGGCTCGCCGTACGCCGTCCCGCGGCCGAGGGTGAAGATCTCGAAGAGCTCGCGGGCCAGGTTCTCGTTGCGCGTGCCGGCCGTGCGCGCGGTGCCGTCGAGGTAGGACAGCAGCGCGGTGTCGCGCAGCATCGCCCCGGTCATCGCCGTGACCGTGCCGCGCCCGAGCCGGCGCTGGGTCTCGTTCTGGCGCAGCACCGCTCCCGCGTCGCGCACGACCCGCAGGTCGGTGGCGAAGAGGTGGTGCCAGGCGAACGTCACGCGCTCGGCGAGCGGGATGCCGGTGGTGACCATCCTGCGCACCCACCAGCGGCCGAGCGCCTCGCGCTGGTCGCGGACGGCGGCGTTGCGGGCGCGACGCTCGTCCTGGCTCGGGTGGGCCGACGGCAGCGGGACCGGGGGCAGGGACGGGGGCGGGGTCGCGAGGCTGCCGGGGTCGGTGGCCGGGTCGGCGCCCAGCGCGTCGGTCAGCCAGCGGGCGGGTCCGCGCCGGGCGACGGCGTCGACGACGTCACCGGACGCGCCGAAGGCGACCCGGCGCACGAGCCGGGTCGCGGCGCGCCGGTCGTCGTCACCCCCCACCCGTCCATCGTCCCGGCCGGGCCGGGTGTTCGTGTCGTCGTTACCCGATCGTGACCGTCGGCGGCTGGACACCGTCCGAACGGACGACCCCCGATCCGGGGGAGGCGTCGGCCAGCGGCAGCGTGACGGTGAACCGGGCCCCGCCCTCCGCCGCGTGACCGGCCTCGACGCGCCCGCCGAGACGGGTGACGATCCGGTCAACGATGGCCAGGCCCAGCCCGGTGCCGACCTGCCGCACCCCGCGGTAGCGCTCGAAGAGGACCGAGCGGTCGAAGGCCACCGGCAGGTCCTCGTCGGTGAGCCCCGGGCCGCCGTCGCGGACCTCGACGACCGCCTCGGCCCGGCCGCCGGCACCGGCCGCCGGTCGCGCCGCGAGGACGATGGGACGCCCCGCGGGGGTGACCCGCAACGCGTTCTCCAGCAGCCCGTCGACCGCCTGCCGCAGCCGCTGCGGGTCGGCCAGCACCGGCAGCGGCCCGGGCGTCCGCTCGAGGTGGAAGGGCACCGTCTGCGCCTCGCACCGCTGCGCCCACACGGCCGCGGCCTCCTGCGCGAACGCCGCGAGGTCCAGCGGCACCGGGTGCAGGCTGACCTCCTGGGCGTCGAGCCGGGCCAGGTCGAGCAGGTCGCTCACCATCCGCTGCAGGCGGGCCGCCTCGGTGCCGAGCACGGCGCCGACCTCGGGCACCCGCTGCGGGGGGACGACCCCGTCGGCCAGCGACTCGGCGTACCCGGTGATCGCGGTGAGGGGGGTGCGCAGGTCGTGCGACACCGAGAGGAGGAACTCGCGCTGGCGCGCCTCCGAGTGGCGCAGCGCCCCGGCGAGCCGGTTGACGGAGCCGGCGACCTCAGCCACCTCCCGCGGACCGGTCTCGGGCACGGCGACGTCGCGGTGCCCCTCGGCCAGCGCGCTGGCCGCGCTCGCCGTCCGCCGCAGCGGCAGCGCGAGCCGCCAGGCGACGAGCAGGGCGAGCACGACCGCCACGAGCGCCGTCGCGAGCAGCGACCAGGTCAGCTGGCGCAGCGCCTGCTCGCTCAGCGCGGTCGCGTCGCCGCGGCGCTGCGCGAGCACGAGCCCGCCGGCGTCGGTGGGGCGGGCCTCGACGTAGACGACGCCACCGACCTCCCCGCGGTCCAGCCGGAGCGAGAACGAGCGCCCGTCGAGGACCTGGCGCACCTGCGCGGTCGTGAGGGCGCGGCGCGCGAGGGCGTCGCCGCCGACCGAGACCGTGCCGTCGGGGGAGGAGCGGATGACCCCGATCTGGACGTTGATCGACTGCAGCGCCTTGCGGGCGCGGTTCTGCCCCACCGAGGGCGAGGGTCCGGTGGTCGCCGTGGCCTGAGCCTCGTCCGCGATCGCGGCCAGCGACCGCTGCGCCGTCTGCTCGCTCGCGACCCGCAGCAGCCGGATGCTGATGACGCCGACGACGAGCGAGGTGAGCAGCGCGACGGCGACCGCGAGCGCGGCGATCCGCGTCGCCAGGCTGGTGCGGGACCCGCGCCGACGGCTCACGGTGCGGGCTGGTCGCGCGGCGCGCGGGCCGCGTACCCGACGCCGCGGACCGTGCGGATGACGTCGTGCGCCCCGAGCTTGGCCCGCACCTGCGCCACGTGGACGTCGACGGTGCGCCGCCCCGAGGGGGTGTCGAAGCCCCACACGTGCTCGAGCAGCTGCTCGCGGGTCCACACCCGGCCGGGCGAGGCCATGAGGTGCTGCAGCAGGTCGAACTCGGTGGCGGTGAGGACGACCTCGTCGCCGGCGACGAAGACCTGCCGCTCGCGCGGGCGCAGCCGCACCTCGCCGAGGGCGAGCACCTCGTCGTCGCCGGGCAGCTCGGGCCGGCTGCTGCGCCGCAGGACGCTGGCGATCCGGGCCACGACCTCCCGCGGGCTGAACGGCTTCGTCACGTAGTCGTCCGCCCCGAGCTCGAGCCCGACCACGCGGTCCACCTCGTCGTCGCGGGCGGTGAGGAAGATGACGGGGGTCCAGTCGCCGCCCGCGCGCAGGGTGCGGCAGACCTCGATCCCGTCGAGCCCGGGCAGGCCGATGTCGAGCAGGACGACGTCCGGGTGGTCGCGCTGCACGGTGTCCAGGGCCGCCCGCCCGTCACGGGCGGTGGCGACGCGGTGCCCCGCCACCTCGAGCTGGAGCCGGAGCATCGTCGCGATCGCCGGGTCGTCCTCGACGACGAGGACGAGGCTCCCGTCCGGCGGGGCCGAGGGCGCGGTCGTCACGTCCGTCACCCTACGCAGCGCAGGTGACGGCCCCGTCACGGTTCGGTTCGAGGACGGTTCGAGGGCGGTTCGAGGACGGGTCCCGCCCGACCCTCAGCCGTGCGGGGGGTGCAGCACGGTCGTCGCGACGACCGCGTCGAGGTCGAGCGGTCCGTAGACGTGCGGGAAGAGCTCGTCGGTCCCCGGCGCCGGCTCGCGCACGACGGGCGAGCGCAGCGCGGACTCGTCGAGCTCGAGCAGCAGCAGGTCGCCGGCGACGTCGTCGTAGAACCGGCGGCGCACCCCCGGCCACTGGTCCGCCTCGCTGCAGTGCACGAACCCCTCCTGCTCGAGCGAGCGGCCGCGCGTCGAGCGCTCGTAACGGCCCGCGCGCTGCGCGTCCGCCCACTCGGTCGGGTCGGCGAGGTGGTAGATCGTCACGTCCGCCACGCTACCGACGCCCACCCGAGGACCCCGTACGGCGCCCCGAGGGCCCCGTACGGCGCCCCGAGGACCCCGTACGGCGCCCCGCGACGGCCCGGCGCGCCGGCACCCCCGCCGGCCCCCGCGCGTTGCTCGGGTCGGTAGGTTGCCCGGAGCCGCTCGCAGCGGACGGGAGCGGCAGGGGAGGGGAGCGATGAGCGGACGGGCACCCGCGCCCGCGGTCCTCGGCCTGGCCATCGCCTCGGACCCCGAGGCCGACGCCGCGCGGCTGCGCGGCCTGCGGCAGATGCGGCTGGTGGCGCTGGGGCTGCTCGTCCTCGCCGCCGTCGTCTTCGTCCTCACCCTGCACGCGCCGGAGGCCTCGTTCTGGGGGTTCGTGCACACCGGCGCCGAGGCCTCGATGGTCGGGGCGATGGCCGACTGGTTCGCCGTCACCGCGCTGTTCCGTCACCCGCTCGGGCTGCCGATCCCGCACACCGCGCTCATCCCGCGCCGCAAGGACATGCTGGCCCGCAGCCTGCAGGACTTCCTCGGTGAGAACTTCCTGCGCGAGGAGATCATCCGCGAGCGCGTCCTCACGGCCCAGGTCAGCGCCCGCGTCTCGCGCTGGCTGCTCGAGCCGGGCAACACCCGCCGGGCCGTCGACGAGGCGGCCGGGGTGCTCTCCGCCGGCCTGCAGCGGCTGCGCGACGAGTCGGTCGGCGAGCTGGTGCAGGAGGCGGTGCTGCCCCGGCTGCGCGAGGAGGCGGTCAGCCCGATCGCCGGGAGCCTCCTGGGCGAGGTCGTGCGCGACAAGGCGCACTACGGCCTGGTCGACCTGGCCCTCGACGAGGCGCACCGGTGGCTGCGCGAGAACAAGGCGACCTTCGCCACGGTCCTGCAGGACCGGGCCCCGACGTGGGTGCCGCAGCTGGTCAACGACCTCGTCATCGGCCGGGCCCACACCGAGGCGCTGCGCTGGGTCTCGGACATCCGCACCGACCCCGAGCACGACGTGCGCCGCGCGCTGGACGACCTGCTCGCGCAGCTGTCGCACGACCTGCTGCACGACGAGGCGACGATGGAGCGGGCCGAGCGGCTCAAGCAGCGCGTCCTCGACCACCCCCAGGTGCTGGAGACGGCGCTCTCGCTGTGGCGCGCCTTCCGGCGCACCCTGCTGGCCGCGCTCGCCGACGCGGACGGGCCGCTGCGCACGCGGGCGCGCGAGGAGGTCGCGCGGCTGGCCCGGCAGGTGCAGGACGACGCCGCCCTGCGCGACCGGCTCGACGGGCACCTCGCCGACCTGGCCGTCTTCGCCGTCGACCGCTACGGCCAGGAGCTGACCGACGTGGTCTCCTCGACCATCGACCGGTGGGACGGCGACGAGACCGCCCGGCGCGTCGAGCTGTTCGTCGGGCGCGACCTGCAGTTCATCCGGATCAACGGGACCGTCGTCGGGGGCGTCGTGGGCCTTATCATCCACGCAGTCGCCGTGCTCGCCGCCTGAGTCCACCCAGACTCTGGTCCAATTCGGTCATTTGGTGATATAACTACCCCACCCCCCACCGCCCCAGCGCTGCGGTACCCCCACGTCCCCCCGACGGCCGCAGCGGGATTCGGAGCCTGCCATGCTCTCACCCCACTCCGTCGCGCCCTCGGCGCCCTCACCCTCGTCGTCGCGACGCGGTCCGTGGTCCCGGCTCTCGCGCCGGCGCCCCACCGGTCGCCTGACCCGCCTGCTCGTGCCCGTCGCGCTCGTCGCCGCGGCGGTCGTCCCGGCCCTGTGGACCGCGGCCCCGACCCAGGCCGACACCGCGGCGCTGTCCGCCGCCGGCCGCGACTACGCCAACGACATGTTCGGCGACCCCTGGGACTACTCGAACCCCTCGGACCTGCTCACCGACGCCGGCCCGACCCAGAACGCCACCGGCTCGACGATGGCCAACGGGATCTTCACCACCCACTTCACCAACAACGGCTACGTCGCCCCGCTCTGGGGTGGCTACAGCGACCCGCTGAAGACCGGGCACGACGGTTCCCGCGCGGGCCAGGCCCTCGACACCTCGCGGTACCGCACCATCGCCTTCGAGGCCTGGTCCAGCCGCGACGTCGCCGGCAACGTGTTCTGGTACAACTGCCCGAACGGCGCGGTCGCCGCCTCCTGCGGTGGCGGCATGTCGGTCAAGCTCTACGCGGGGTGGCACACCTACGTGCTGCACCCGGGCGCCTCGCAGTTCGGCTCGTTCGGCTACCCGGTCGGCTGGAGCGGCACCCTCAACGGCCTGTGGCTGGCCGTCTACCCCGGCTCGGCCGGCAGCGCGCTCATGCTCGACTGGTTCCGCGTGGTCCAGCCCGGCTCCGGCGCCGCGACCTCGTGGACCAACCAGTACGGCGGCTCCGGCCAGCTCGTCTGGGACGCCGACGGCAGCGACACGAACAACACGTACGGCACCTCCGGCTGGGGCAGCCTCGGCACCGTCTCGGGCACGAGCGGCTCCGCCGACCTCAGCCCCCTGCCGGCCGGCACCTACCGGATCGGCGTGCAGACCGGCCACGGGTTCACCGGCTGGCGCAGCGTCACCCTCGTCCAGCCCCGGCCGCAGGTCCTCACCCCCAACGAGCAGGGTGACAAGGACTACGCGACGACCGTCCTCGGCAACCCGTGGGACTTCAACGGCTCCGACGACGTGTGGCGCACCTACAACGCCACCAACCTCACCTGGGGCGGCGGCGCCTTCTCGGCGACCAACACCACGGACGACCCGAACGTGTACCTCAACGTCGGCGCGGGCGGCATCGACACCCGCATCTACCACCACCTGACCATCACCGAGAGCTACCAGGGGCCGTTCGACCTGCGGATGGCCGTCGGCGGCGGCAGCCACGGCCGGTGGCTGTGGCTCTACCCCAACAACGCCCTCGGGCAGACGGCCGCCGTCGTCACCTACTCCGGCACCCGCAACGTGACGATCGACATGAGCCAGCCGAGCTCGACGCTGCTCGCGCCGACCATGGCCAAGGTGCCGTTCATCGCCGACTCGCCGATCCTGCGCCTGCGCTGGGACCCGAACGAGGACATGGGCGCCCGTCGTTGGACGATGTACGACGTCAAGCTCCGCTCCGACTTCCAGACCACCGGGACGTTCCCGATCACCTGGCAGGACAACGCCTACGCGCCGGGCGGGACGGCGACGCTCGTCGCCGACACCGACCGCGTCGGCTGCAACGGCACCACCATCGCCGCCGGGGTCCCCGTGCAGGCGGGGGTCAACACGACGAGCTGGAACACCGCCGGGGTCCCCTACGGCAAGTACTGGCTGTGTCTGAGGATCCAGCGCGGGTCCGGCTCGACGACGGCGTACGCCGGCGGTGTGCTGCAGGTCGGTCCGTTCCCCTCGGCCTACTCGCCGAACCCGCTGGCCCGCTGGGACAGCAGCAGCCTGTCGGGGACCAACCTCACGGTGCGCGGCTGGTCGATCGACGCCAACCTGCTGTGGGGCCAGGTGCCGGTCGACGTCCTCGACGTCCGCCCCGACGGGTCGGCCTCGGCGATGCGGCTGTGGACCGGGCAGCCCCGTCCGGACGTCTCGGGCAAGATCACCGAGGCCTGGCCCTACTCCGGCTACCAGGGCACGGTGCCCCTGGGCGTGCGGGGTCACCACACCGTGTGCGTCGTCGCGGCCAACGTCGGCGCGGGGGCGAACCAGACCGTCGCCTGCCGCGGCGTCGACGTCCCGTGAGACCCGGCCCGGACCCGGGGGAGCGTCCCCCGGGTCCGGGCCCGTCCGCGCGGCCGCCCACGTCGCCGCCCGCACGGGGCGGGGGGCGTGGGCTGGTACGATGATCGTGACCAGGTGGGACGCGTGCGTCCCGCCGTGCAAGAGGAGCCGCCGGCTTCCACCCGCGTCGACAGTGCAGGATACGTCGCCGGGTCAGGTCCACCGCGTCGGGTGCGGCACCGTGAGGTGCTCCCGGGTGCGGAGTCGGGTGCCCCGCCGTGAGGGGGAGCAGTCGCGGACCCGTTGTCCAGGCCCCTCGTGCACCGTCCGGTGAGCGGGGGGCTTTCTCGTCCCCGGCGCACCGCACCAGCACTGCCCACCCACGAAGGAGCACCACATCAGCGAGGTTCGTATCAACGAGCGCATCCGGGTCCCGGAGGTGCGCCTGGTCGGCCCCAACGGCGAGCAGGTCGGCATCGTGCGGGTCGAGGACGCCCTGCGGCTGGCTGCGGAGGCGGACCTCGACCTCGTCGAGGTGGCCCCCATGGCCCGTCCCCCCGTGGCCAAGCTCATGGACTTCGGCAAGTTCAAGTACGAAGCCGCCATGAAGGCGCGCGAGGCGCGCAAGAACCAGGTCAACACGGTCATCAAGGAGATCAAGCTCCGCCCGAAGATCGACCCGCACGACTACGGCACCAAGAAGGGCCACGTCGAGCGGTTCCTCAAGGCGGGCGACAAGGTCAAGGTGACCATCATGTTCCGCGGTCGCGAGCAGTCGCGGCCGGAGCTGGGCTTCCGGCTCCTGCAGCGCCTGGCGGAGGACGTCGTCGAGCTCGCGTTCGTCGAGTCCGCCCCGAAGCAGGACGGCCGCAACATGATCATGGTCCTCGGTCCGACGAAGAAGAAGTCCGAGGCCCGCGCCGAGCAGCGCCGCCGCCGCGAGGACGCCCGCCCCGGTGACGAGGCCGACGTCGACGCGGCGCCGTCCGACGACGCGAGCACCGAGGGCGACCAGGCCACCGAGGCCCAGCAGGTCGGCGCCGACACCGGCGCCACCGGGTCCACCGCCTGACGCACCAGACCTGCGGGGTGGGCGGCCGACCGCCCACCCCGTGACCACCCGAGCCCGCCGCGGACCACCGCGGCACGACGAAGGAGACCGGCAGCCATGCCGAAGCAGAAGACCCACAGCGGCGCCAAGAAGCGCTTCCGCCTGACCGGCACCGGCAAGGTCATGCGCGAGCAGGCCGGCGGCCGCCACCTGCTCGAGGGCAAGTCGAGCAAGAAGATGCGCAGCATCGCCGGCGACCTCGAGCTCGCCAAGCCCGACGCCAAGAAGATCAAGAAGCTCCTCGGCCGCTGAGCCGGGGCACCCACACGTCTAGGAAGGAACTCACGTGGCACGCGTGAAGCGGGCGGTCAACGCCCAGAAGAAGCGCCGGGTGACCCTGGAGCGCGCCAGCGGCTACCGCGGTCAGCGCTCGCGGCTCTACCGCAAGGCCAAGGAGCAGGTCACCCACTCGCTGGGCTACGCCTACCGGGACCGTCGCGCGAAGAAGGGCGACTTCCGTCGCCTGTGGATCCAGCGGATCAACGCCGCGGCCCGCGCCAACGGCATGACCTACAACCGGTTCATCCAGGGCCTCAAGGCCGCCGGGGTCGAGGTCGACCGCAAGGTCCTCGCCGACCTCGCGGTCACCGACGCCGCCGCGTTCACCGCGCTCGTCGAGCTGTCCCGGGCCAACGTGCCGGCGACCGCCGAGACCAGCGCCGCCTGAGCGACCCGCACCACCCCGCGCGCCGGGACACCCCGATGCCGTCGCCACCCCGTCCGACCCGAGCAGGCCTGCTGGCCAACCCGCGGTCGGACCGGGTGCGCGCGGTCCGGGCGCTGTCCCGGCGCGCCGTGCGTCATCGGCAGGGTCTCTTCCTCGTCGAGGGCCCCCAGGGGGTCCGTGAGGCGGTGCACCACCGCCCCGACCTCGTCCGGGACGTCTACGTCACACCCGCCGCCGCGCAGCGGTACGACGACCTGCTGGCCCGCGCCGACGCGGCGCACCTGCCCGTCCACGAGGTGACGGACGAGGTCCTCGCCGCCCTCGGCGACGAGGGTGCCTCGGTCTCCCCCCAGGGGCTGGTCGCCGTGTGCCGCACGGAGACCGCGACCCTGGAGTCGGTGCTGGCCCGCGCGCCGCGCCTGCTGTGCGTGTGCGCGCAGGTGCGCGACCCCGGCAACGCCGGCACCGTCCTGCGCGCCGCCGACGCGGCCGGCGCGGACGCCGTCGTCCTCACCGAGGGCAGCGTCGACGTCTTCTCGCCCAAGGTCGTGCGCTCGACGGCGGGGTCGCTGTTCCACCTGCCCGTCGTCACGGGGGTGGGCGCGGCGGAGGCGGTCGACGCCGTCCGCGCGGCCGGTCTCGCCGTGCACGCGGCCGACGGGGCGGGCGACCGGCTGCTCGGCGCCCTCGACCTCTCGGCGCCGCACGCCTGGCTCATGGGCAACGAGGCCTGGGGGCTGCCGACCGAGCTGCGGGCGCGCTGCGACGACGTCGTCCGGGTCCCCATCCACGGGCTCGCCGAGTCGCTCAACCTCGCGATGGCGGCCACCGTCTGCCTCTACGCCTCGGCCGGGGCGCAGCACCCGGTCGGCCCGGCGTGAGCGACGTGGGCGGCGTGAGCGACGTGAGCGACGTGACGCGAACGACCGGCCGCCTCGCCGGGCGCCAGGGAGGCGAGGACCGGACGGATCGGTACAGTCGGGGCATGGCCGATGGAGGGGAGGGCGACCCGACCGGGCCGCTGCCCGGCTCCGTCCCGGGCGCCGACCCGGCGCCGGCCCCGATGGACGTCGTCGTCCGGCTGTCCGAGTCCCTGCCCGACGGTCTCGTCGTCGCCGACTCCGGGGCCCGCCTCGTCTTCGCCAACACCCGGGCCACCCAGGTGCTGGGGGTCGACCTCGCCGCCCGGCTCGGCCGGCCGCTGGCCGAGGCCCTCCCGCTGCGCGACATCGAGGGGAACGCCTGGTGGGAGGTCACCGACCCCTGGCACACCCTGCACACCGTGCGCGGGCACCGCGAGAAGCTGCTGTGGACCGAGGACGGCACCGAGGTCCTGCTGACCTCGCGCTACGTCCGCGACGAGCCGCGCGGCCCCGTACGGCGAGTCCTGGCCTCCGTCCGCGATGCGTCAGCGCGGCAGCGCGCCGAGCAGGACCACGCCGCGCTCATCTCCACCGTCGCCCACGAGCTGCGCTCGCCGCTCACGTCCGTCAAGGGCTTCTCCAGCACCCTGCTGCGGCGCTGGGACCGCTTCTCCGACGACCAGAAGCGGTTCATGCTCGAGACGATCGAGGCGGACGCGGACCGACTGACCCGGCTCATCACCGAGCTGCTCGACGTCTCGCGCATCGACGCGGGCCGTCTCGACGTGCGCGCCCAGCCGGTCGACCTCGTCCTCGCCGCGCAGCGCCACGTCGAGCGCCTGCAGTCGGTCGAGGAGTACTCCGGCCGCGAGCTGGAGGTCGCCGACGCCGACGAGCTGCCCGAGGTGTGGGCCGACCCCGACCGGCTCAGCCAGATCCTCGGCAACCTCCTCGAGAACGGCCTGCGGCACGGCGCCGGGACCGTGCGGGTCAACGTGGCGACGGCGGCCGAGACGACCAGCGACGGCCGACCGATGGTCGCCATCGAGGTGACCGACGAGGGCGACGGGGTCGCCGAAGCGCACCTGCCGCTCGTCTTCAACCGCTTCTGGCACGGCGGCAACCGCCGTGGCAGCACCGGTCTCGGGCTGTACGTCGTCCGCGGGCTCGTCGAGGCCCACGGCGGCACCATCGGGGTCGACCGTGCCCCCTCCGGCGGGGCGCGGTTCCGATTTACGCTGCCGTCGGGAGCCCCCGAGCACCTCGCCTGAGGCGACCTGCGACACGGGCCCCCGACGGCGCCCCCCTAGACTCGGGCCCGCCGTCGCCCGCCCCGCGTCCGCGCGGACCCCGTGTACCCGTGCACGACCAGGGACCTGCCAGGACGCGCGCCGGCCGGGACGGTCGGGCCACCCGCGCCCACCCACCCAGGAAGCGATGAGAGCCGACATGTCCGGACCCAACACGCCGTACGACCCCGTCGAGGTCGCCGCCCTCGACCCCGCGCACCTGCAGGAGGCGGTCGATGCGGCCCGTGCCGCGTTCGCCGCCGCCCGCGACCTCGACGAGCTCAAGGCGGCCCGCCTGGCCCACGTCGACCGCGGCGCCGTCGCGGGGGCGCGCCGCGAGATCGCGGCGCTGCCCCCGAGCGCCAAGGCCGAGGCCGGCAAGCGCGTCGGCGCCGCCCAGGCCGAGCTCGGGCGGGCGCTCGCCGCCCGCACCGCCGAGCTCGAGGCCGAGCGCGACGAGCGGATCCTCCTCGAGGAGACCGTCGACGTCACCCGCCCCACCGGCCGCCGGCCGCTCGGCGCCCGCCACCCGCTCGAGCTGACGACGCAGCGGCTGCAGGACGCGTTCGTCGGCACCGGCTGGGAGGTCGTCGAGGGCCCCGAGGTCGAGTCGGAGTGGATGAACTTCGACGCCCTCAACATCGGTCCCGACCACCCGGCCCGGCAGATGCAGGACACCTTCTTCGTCGACCCGCCCGACGGCGGGATCGTCCTGCGCACGCAGACCTCGCCGATCCAGATCCGCACGATGCTCACCCGCACCCCGCCGATCTACGTCGTCGGGACCGGCAAGGTGTTCCGCACCGACGAGCTCGACGCGACCCACACCCCGGTCTTCCACCAGATCGAGGCGCTCGCCGTCGACAAGGGCCTGACCATGGCCCACCTGCGCGGGGCGATCGACCACTTCGTCCGGGTGATGTTCGGCGCGGGCACCCGCACCCGCGTGCGGGCGTCGTACTTCCCCTTCACCGAGCCCTCGATGGAGACCGACTTCCAGTGCTTCGCCTGCCACGGCGAGGGCCGGGTGACCGACGCCAAGGGCGCCACCGTCGCCTGCCCCACGTGCGGCGGGTCCGGCTGGATCGAGCTCGGCGGCTCCGGGATGGTCAACCGGAAGGTCCTGCGGGCCTGCGGCATCGACCCGGACGTCTACACCGGCTTCGCCTTCGGCCTCGGCATCGAGCGCGCGCTGCAGCTGCGCCACGGGGTCACCGACATGCGCGACATCGTCGAGGGCGACGTCCGCTTCTCCCAGCAGTTCGGCCTGGAGGTCTGACGTGCGCGCCCCCCTGTCCTGGCTCTCCGAGCTCGTCGACGTCCCCGCCGGTGCCACCGGCCGCGACGTCGCCGCGTCGTTCGTCTCCGTCGGTCTCGAGGAGGAGGACCTGCACGGCGGCGACATCACCGGCCCGCTCGTCGTCGGCCGGGTCCTGAGCTTCGTCGACGAGCCGCAGAAGAACGGCAAGGTCATCCGCTGGTGCACCGTCGACGTCGGCCCGCACGGGCAGATGGCGTCCGAGGGCAAGCACCAGGAGATCGTCTGCGGCGCGCACAACTTCGAGGTCGGCGACCTCGTCGTCGTCGTGCTGCCCGGCGCGGTGCTGCCCGGCGGGTTCGCCATCGCCGCCCGCAAGACCTACGGCCACGTGTCCAACGGGATGATCTGCGCCGAGGACGAGCTCGGTCTCGGCGAGGACCACTCCGGGATCATCGTGCTGCAGCGCTACCTCGGTGAGGAGGCCGCCGCCGCGGTGCAGCCCGGCGACGACGCCATCGCGCTGCTCGGCCTCGCCGACGAGGTCGTCGAGGTCAACGTCACGCCGGACCGCGGGTACTGCTTCTCGCTGCGCGGTCTCGCTCGCGAGTACTGGCACAGCCAGGGCTCGCCGGCCGGCGCCCTCCGGGACCCGGCGGACGTCGCGGTGCCGGCGGCCACCGAGGACGGGTACGACGTCGTCCTCGACGACGGGGCGCCGATCGACGGCCGCGAGGGGTGCGACCGGTTCGTCGCCCGCGTCGTCCGCGGCGTCGACCCGCAGGCGCCGACGCCGCCGTGGATGGCCAAGCGGCTCACCCAGATGGGGATGCGCCCGATCTCGCTGGCCGTCGACGTGACGAACTACGTCATGCTCCTCACCGGGCAGCCGCTGCACGCCTACGACCTCGGTGCGCTGTCCGGGTCGGTGCAGGTGCGCCGGGCGCGGCCGGGGGAGCGGCTGACCACCCTCGACGGGGTGGAGCGCGCGCTGCACGAGCAGGACCTGCTCGTCACCGACGGCGGGGAGACCCCGCTGGGGCTCGCCGGCGTCATGGGCGGTGCGTCGTCGGAGATCTCGGACGCGACCCGGGACGTCCTCGTCGAGGCCGCCCACTTCGACCCGGTGACGGTGGCGCGGACCGCACGCCGCCACAAGCTGGTCAGTGAGGCCAGCAAGCGCTTCGAGCGCGGCGTCGACCCGCAGCTGCCGCCGGTCGCGGCGCAGCTCGTCGTCGACCTGCTCGTCGCTCACGGCGGCGGCACCGCCGGACCCGAGGTGACCGACGTCGACCGGACGTCCGCGACGGCGCCGTACCGGCTCGACCTGGGGCTGCCGTCCCGGCTCGTCGGCGTCGACTACCCGGCCGAGCGGGTCGTCGGGATCCTGCGCGACCTCGGCTGCACCGTGGTCGAGCAGGCCGACGGGACCGCCGACGTCACCCCGCCGTCGTGGCGCCCCGACCTCGTCGACGGGCCGGACTACGCCGAGGAGGTCGCGCGGGTGGACGGCTACGAGAAGATCCCGTCGGTGGTGCCGACCCCGACGAACGGCCGCGGCCTCACCCACGGCCAGCGGGTCCGGCGCGTCGTCGCCACGGCGCTGGTCGGTCGCGGTCTCACCGAGGTGCTGACCTACCCGTTCGTATCCGACCGGCTCGCCGACCAGCTCGGCCTGCCCGAGGGCGACGACCGGCGCTTCGCGACCCGGGTGGCGAACCCGCTCAGCGACGAGGCCCCGCTGATGCGCACCATGGTCATCGGCTCGCTGCTGGACGCCCTGCGCCGCAACGTCTCCCGCGGCCGGCGCGACGTCGGGCTCTTCGAGCTCGGGCTCGTCACCCGGCCGGGGGCGGACGGTCCGCGTCCGGCGCCCGTGCCCGGGGTCGACGCCCGGCCGGACGACGCCACGGTCGCCGCGATCGAGGCGGCGGTCCCGCGCCAGCCCCGGCACGTGGGGATCCTCGCCGCCGGCGAGTCCGACCGCGGTGGCTGGTGGGGCGCGGGCCGGCCGGTCGACTGGTCCGACCTCGTCGACGCGGCGCGCGCCGTCGCGCACGCCCTCGCGGTCGAGCTCGTCGTCGACGCCGACCGGGAGCACGCACCGTGGCACCCGGGCCGCTGCGCGCGGCTCACGCTGCCGGACGGGACGCTCGTCGGCCACGCCGGCGAGCTGCACCCGAAGGTCTGCGCGGCCCTCGACCTGCCGGCGCGCACCTGCGCCGCCGAGCTCGACGTCGACGTCCTCACCGCGGCGAGCGAGCCGACGACGCAGCTCGTGCCGTTCTCCGACTACCCGGTCGCCCTCACCGACGTCGCGCTCGTCGTCGACGCCGGCGTGCCGGCCGCCGAGGTCGAGCGGGCCCTGCGCGCCGGCGCCGGCGACGCCCTGGAGTCGGTGGAGCTCTTCGACGTCTACACCGGCGAGCAGGTGGGGGAGGGCCGCACCTCGCTCGCCTACCGGATGGCCTTCCGCGCCCGCGACCGCACCCTGACCACCGAGGAGGTCAACGGCTTCCGCGACGCCGCCGTCGCCTCCGCCGCCACCCGCACCGGCGCCACCCAGCGCTGAGGAGGGCTCCGGACATTATCGGGCGACCCGATAATGTCAGGCTCTGCCGGACAACCGTTCTCCGGCAGAGCCTGACCTTCTCGGGCGACCCGATAATGTCCGACAGGGTCGTGACTGCATAACTCCTCACTGCGTGTATCGTCATGCACATGTGGAGCGTGGCGGTGGCGGGTGCGAGCGGGTACGCCGGGGGTGAGGTGCTGCGGCTGCTGCTGGGGCACCCGGAGCTGACCGTCGGTGCGGTGACGGCGGACTCGTCCGCGGGTCGCCGCCTCGGCGACGTCCACCCGCACCTCGTGCCGCTGGCCGACCGCGTCCTCGAGCCCACCACCCCGGAGCTGCTCGCGCGCCACGACGTCGTCGTCCTCGCCCTGCCGCACGGCGCCTCGGCCGCCCTCGCCGCGCAGCTGCCGCACACCACCGTCGTCGTCGACTGCGGGGCCGACTTCCGGCTCACCGACGGCGCCGCGTGGGAGCGGTTCTACGACACGCCGTACGCCGGCTCGTGGCCCTACGGCCTGCCCGAGCTGCCGCGCGCCGACGGCACGCGCGCCCGCCACGACCTCGCCGGCGCCCGGCGCATCGCGGTCCCCGGCTGCTACCCGACCGCCGTCTCGCTCGCGCTGGCCCCCGGCCTGGCCGCCGGCGTCGTCTCGCCGCAGGACCTCGTCGTCGTCGCCGCGAGCGGCACCTCCGGCGCGGGCAAGGGCCTCAAGCCCCACCTGCTCGGCGCCGAGGTGATGGGTTCGATGTCGCCGTACGGCGTCGGCGGCGGTCACCGCCACACCCCGGAGATCGCCCAGAACCTGTCGGCCGCCGCGGGGGCGCCGGTCAGCCTCTCCTTCACGCCGACGCTGGCCCCGATGCCGCGCGGCATCCTCGCCACCTGCACCGCCCGGCTCACCGCCGGGACGACGCCCGACGAGGTCCGGCAGGCGTGGGTCGACGCCTACGAGGCCGAGCCCTTCGTCCACCTCCTGCCGCCGGGGCAGTGGCCCCGCACGGCCGACGTCGTCGGCAGCAACCACGTCCTGCTCCAGGTCGCGGTCGACGAGAGCGTCGGCCGGGTCGTCGTCGTCGCGGCGGTCGACAACCTCACCAAGGGCACCGCCGGCGGCGCCCTCCAGTGCACCAACCTCGCGCTCGGGCTGGCCGAGACGACCGGCCTGCCGACCGTGGGAGTGGCCCCGTGACGACGTACGACGCCCCGCCCGTCCCCACCGCGGCCGCCGCCCCGGACGTCGCCCTGCCGCAGGGCTTCCGGGCCGCCGGCGTCACCGCGGGCCTCAAGCCCAGCGGACGCCCCGACGTCGCCCTCGTCGTCAACGACGGGCCGCACCACCACGCCGCCGCCGTCTTCACGAGCAACCGGGTCGTCGCCGCCCCCGTGACCTGGAGCCGCCAGGTCCTCGCCGACGGCCGGGTCGACGCGGTCGTCCTCAACTCCGGCGGCGCCAACGCCTGCACCGGCCCACAGGGTTTCCTCGACACGCACCGCACCGCCGAGCACGTCGCGGCCGCGCTCGGCCTGAGCGCCGGCGACGTCGCCGTCTGCTCGACCGGTCTCATCGGCGAGCTGCTGCCGATGGACAGGCTCCTCGCCGGCGTCGACGCGGCCGCGGCCGCCCTCGACGCCGCCGGCCACCCGGCCGCGGCCCGCGCGATCATGACGACCGACACCGTCCCCAAGCAGGCCGCCGCGGACGCCGACGGCTGGTCGGTCGCCGGGATGGCCAAGGGCGCCGGCATGCTCGCCCCGGCCCTGGCGACGATGCTCGTCGTCGTGACGACCGACGCCGTCGCCGACCCCGCCGCCCTCGACGCCGCCCTGCGCGCCGCCACCGCGGTGACCTTCGACCGGGTCGACTCCGACGGCTGCATGTCGACCAACGACACCGTCCTGCTGCTCGCCTCCGGCGCGAGCGGCGTCACCCCGGCGCCGGAGGAGCTGACCGAGGCGGTCACCGCGGTGTGCGCGGACCTCGCCCGGCAGCTGGTCGGCGACGCCGAGGGCGCGCACCACGACATCGCCGTCGAGGTCGTGGGCGCCGCGAGCACCGACGACGCCCTCGAGGTCGCCCGCGCCGTGGCCCGCAACAACCTCTTCAAGTGCGCCGTCTACGGCGGCGACCCCAACTGGGGCCGCGTCCTCGCCGCCGTCGGCACCACCCGTGCGGCCTTCGAGCCGGACCGGCTCGACGTGACGATGCAGGGGGTGCCGGTGTGCGTCGCCGGCGGGGTCGGCGCCGACCGCACGGATGTCGACCTCACCGGCCGCGAGGTCCACGTCCTGGTCGACCTGCACGCCGGCGACGCCGGGGTGACGGTCTGGACCAACGACCTCACGCACGACTACGTCCACGAGAACTCCGCCTACAGCACCTGATCGGGACCAGAGCATGAGCACCACCCCCACCCTGCGCGGCGTCATCGACGCCGCCGCCCTGCGCGTCGCCGCGAGCAAGGCGCTGACCCTCGTCGAGGCCCTGCCCTGGCTGCAGGAGTTCCGCGGCGCGCTCGTCGTCGTCAAGTACGGCGGCAACGCGATGACGGACGACGCCCTCAAGCTCGCCTTCGCCCAGGACGTCGCCTTCCTGCGGTACGCCGGCCTGCGACCCGTCGTCGTCCACGGCGGCGGACCGCAGATCAAGGGGATGCTCGACCGGCTCGGCCTCGACAGCGAGTTCCGCGGTGGATTGCGGGTGACGACCCCCGAGGTGATGGAGGTCGTCCGGATGGTCCTCACCGGCCAGGTCGGCCGCGAGCTCGTCGGTCTGCTCAACCAGCACGGACCCATCGCGGTCGGGCTGTCGGGGGAGGACGGTGGCCTGCTCGGCGCCCGCATCCGCCAGCACGTCGACGCCGACGGCACCGAGCACGACATCGGTCTGGTCGGTGACGTGGAAGAGGTCAACCCGGAAGCGGTCCTCGACATCCTCGCCGCCGGGCGGATCCCCGTCGTCTCGACCGTCGCCCCCGACCTCGACACCGAGGGCCAGGTCCTCAACGTCAACGCCGACACCGCGGCCTCGGCGCTCGCCGTCGCGCTCGGGGCCCGCAAGCTCGTCGTCCTCACCGACGTCGAGGGCGTCTACGCCGACTGGCCCGACCCCGACTCGCTGCTGAGCCAGCTGCCGGTCTCGCAGGCCGAGGAGCTGCTGCGCCGCGTCGACAGCGGCATGGTGCCGAAGCTCGAGGCGTGCGTGCGCGCCGTCCGCGGCGGCGTCCCGCAGGCCCACGTCGTCGACGGCCGCCGACCGCACTCGATCCTGCTCGAGGTCTTCACCGACGAGGGCATCGGCACGATGGTCCTGCCCGACCCACACACCAGCCCACACACCAGCCCGACCAGCAGCGAGGTGACCGCGTGACCACCCACACCGACGAGCTCCTCGAGCGCTACCGAGCCGCGCTGGTCCCCGTCTTCGGCGTGCCGCAGACGGTGCTCGACCACGGTGACGGCTGCTACGTCGTCGACGTCGACGGCAAGCGCTACCTCGACCTGCTCGGCGGCATCGCCGTCAACACCCTCGGCCACGGCCACCCGGCCATCGTCGAGGCGATCACCAAGCAGGTCTCGCAGGTCATGCACATCTCGAACTTCTTCGCCTCGCGCCCGCAGGTCGAGCTCGCCGAGGCGCTGCTGCGGGTCTGCCGGGCCCCGGAGGGCTCCGGCGTCTTCTTCGCCAACAGCGGGGCCGAGGCCATCGAGGCCGCGCTCAAGCTCACCCGGCGCACCGGTCGCCACCGGGTCATCGCCATGGAGCACGCCTTCCACGGCCGCACGATGGGCGCGCTGTCGCTCACCTGGAAGCCGGCCTACCGCGAGCCCTTCGAGCCGCTCGTCCCCGGCGTCTCCCACGTCCCGTACGGCGACCCCGACGCCCTGCGCGCGGCCGTCGCCGAGGCCGGTGACGACCTCGCCGCCGTCCTGCTGGAGCCGATCCAGGGCGAAGCCGGGGTCATCGTCCTCGACGAGGACTACCTGCGCCTCGCCCGGGAGCTGACCCGCGACGCGGGCGCGCTGCTCGTCCTCGACGAGATCCAGTGCGGGATGGGCCGCACCGGGCACTGGCTCGCGCACCACGCCACCGACGTCGTGCCCGACGCCGTCACCCTCGCCAAGGGCCTGGCCGGCGGCGTCCCCGTCGGGGCCCTCGTCACCTACGGCCCGCACGTGACCGGGCTGCTCCAGGGCGGCCAGCACGGCTCGACCTTCGGTGGCAACCCGCTCGCCTGCGCGGCCGGCCTGGCGACGATCCGCACCGTCGAGTCCGACGGGCTGCTCGAGAACGCCGCCGCGATGGGCCGCGCCCTGACCGAGGGCGTCCTCGCGCTCGGCCACCCGCGGGTCGCCGGGGTCCGCGGCCGGGGCCTGCTGCTCGCGATCACCCTCACCGAGCCGGTCGCCGCCTCGGCGATGACGGTCGCCCGGGAGGCCGGCTTCCTCGTCAACGCGGTCGCACCCGACGCGCTGCGCCTGGCTCCGCCGCTCGTGCTCGGTCCGGCCGAGGTCGAGAGCTTCCTGGCGGCGCTGCCCGGCGTCCTCGACGCCGCGGTCCCGCCGTCCTCCCCGGCCTCGTGAGCACGTCCTCGTGAGCCCGTCGGCCCGCACGGCCCGGCAGACCCGGGTCCTCGACCTGCTCGCCCGGCACGAGGTGCGCTCGCAGGGCGAGCTGCTCACCCTGCTGGCGGGGGAGGGCGTCGACGTCACCCAGGCCACGCTGTCGCGCGACCTCGTCGAGCTCGGCGCGGTCCGCGTCCGCCGCGGGCGCGCGCTGGTCTACGCCGTCCCCGGCCCCGACGGCACGCTGCCCGCCGGCGGCGCGGACGCCGACCTGCCCGCCCGCCTGCGCCGCGCGCTGGAGGAGCTGCTCGTCAGCGCCCAGCCGTGCGCCAACCAGGTGCTCATCCGGACCCCGCCCGGCGCGGCGAACTACCTGGCCAGCAGCCTCGACCAGTCCCAGCTCCCGGACGTCGTCGGCACGCTCGCGGGGGACGACACCATCCTCGTCGTCACCCCCTCGGCGGCGGCCGCCGAGGCGGTCGCCCGTCGGCTGCTCGACCTCGCCGGCGACTGAGCCGGCCCACCCACCCACCCACGACCAGCGGAGCCCCCGACGATGACGACCGACCCGACCACCCCCACCGGCAGCCGCTCCTCCGCCAGCCTGTGGGGCGGCCGCTTCTCCGGCGGTCCGGCCGACGCCCTCGCCGCGCTGTCGAAGAGCACCCACTTCGACTGGCGCCTGGCCCGGCACGACCTGGCCGGCTCCCGCGCCCACGCCCGCGTGCTGCACCGGGCCGGCCTGCTCGACGACCCGACGCTGGCGTCGATGCTCGCCGCCCTCGACGCGCTCGAGGCCGACGTCGTCTCGGGGGCCTTCGTCGCCGCCGACGACGACGAGGACGTCCACACCGCGCTGGAGCGCGGGCTCGTCGAGCGCGCCGGGGCCGACGTCGGCGGCCGGCTGCGCGCCGGGCGCTCCCGCAACGACCAGATCGCCACGCTGCTGCGGATGTACCTGCGCGACGAGGCCCGCACCATCGCCGCGCTCGTCCTCGACGTCGTCGACGCGATCGTGTCCCAGGCAACGACCCACGCCGGCGTGCCGATGCCCGGACGGACGCACCTGCAGCACGCCCAGCCCGTGCTGCTGGCCCACCACCTGCTCGCCCACGCGTGGGCGCTGCTGCGCGACGTCGACCGGCTGCGCGACTGGGACGCCCGCGCCGACGTGTCGCCGTACGGCTCCGGTGCCCTCGCCGGCAGCTCGCTCGGGCTCGACCCGCAGGCGGTCGCCGAGGAGCTCGGGTTCGCGCGCAGCGTCGAGAACTCCATCGACGGGACGGCGTCGCGCGACGTCGCCGCCGAGTTCGCCTTCGTCGCCGCCATGGTCGCCGTCGACGTCTCGCGGCTCGCCGAGGAGGTCGTCCTCTGGGCCACCAAGGAGTTCTCGTACGTCGTCCTCGACGACGCCTACTCGACGGGGTCGAGCATCATGCCCCAGAAGAAGAACCCCGACGTCGCCGAGCTCGCGCGCGGTAAGGCGGGTCGTCTCGTCGGCGACCTCTCGGGGCTGCTGACGACGCTCAAGGCCCTGCCGCTGGCCTACAACCGCGACCTGCAGGAGGACAAGGAGCCGGTCTTCGACGCCGTCGACACCCTCGAGGTCCTGCTGCCCGCCTTCGCGGGCATGGTGGCGACGCTGCGCTTCGACACGCAGCGTCTCGCCTCGCTCGCGCCGCAGGGGTTCGCGCTCGCGACCGACGTCGCCGAGTGGCTGGTGCGCGAGGGCGTGCCGTTCCGGGTCGCCCACGAGGTGGCCGGCGCCTGCGTGCGCGCCTGCGAGCAGCGGGGGGTCGAGCTGTGGGACCTCACCGACGAGGACCTCGCCGGGATCGACCCGCACCTGACGCCCGCCGTGCGCGAGGTGCTCTCCGTCGAGGGTTCGCTGGCCTCGCGCGACGCCGTCGGCGGGACGGCGCCGGCCCGGGTGGCCGAGCAGCTCGACCGTGCCCGCGCGGCCGCCGCCGGGTCGCGCGCCTTCACCGCGCCCGTCGCCCGCGGACCGCGCGGGGCCTGATGCCCGGTCGCCGGCTGGGGCGCCGGGCCCTGGGGCGCGACGTCCACGACGTCGCGCCGGCGCTGCTGGGGGCGACGCTGACCCACGCCGGGGTGACCGTGCGGCTCACCGAGGTCGAGGCCTACAGCGGGGCGGTGGACCCCGGCTCGCACGCCTACCGCGGGCGGACACCGCGGACCGCGCCGATGTTCGGTGCGGGCGGTCTGCTCTACGTCTACTTCACCTACGGCATGCACTGGTGCGTCAACGTCGTCACCGGCCGCGAGGGCACCGCCCAGGCGGTGCTGCTGCGCGCCGGTGAGGTGGTCGCGGGCCACGACACCGCCGCCGTACGGCGCCCCGGGGTCCGCCCCCGCGACTGGTGCCGGGGTCCGGCCCGGCTGGCCACCACCCTGGGCGTCGACGGGGCCCTGTCCGGGCTCGACACCACGGCGCCCGGCTCGCCGGTCGTGCTGCGCGCACCGGCCGAGCCCGTCGACCCCGCCCGGTGGCGCTCCGGCCCGCGGGTCGGTGTCGCGGGGGAGGGCGGCGACGCCGACCGCTACCCCTGGCGGTGGTGGCTGGACGGCGAACCCACCGTGTCGCCGTACCGACCGGCGAAACCCCGTGCTCCTCGCCCGGGCGCGTAGGGCAGGCTGGTCCCCGTACGACGCCCCGACCGGGCCCGGAGCGGGCCCCGGCGGACCACCGACGACGGAACGGAGCGACCGGTCGTGAGCACAGTCCTCGACGAGCTGCAGTGGCGGGGTCTGGTGGCGCAGTCCACCGACGAGACCGCCCTGCGACAGGCCCTCGCCGACGGACCGGTGACGATGTACTGCGGCTTCGACCCGACGGCCCCGTCGCTCCACTTCGGCAACCTCGTGCAGCTCGTCGTGATGCGGCACTTCCAGCGGGCCGGGCACCGGGTCATCTGCCTGGTGGGCGGGTCGACCGGTCTCATCGGCGACCCGAGACCGACGAGCGAGCGGATCCTCAAGACCAAGGAGCAGACCGCCGACAACGTCGCGCGGATCACGGCCCTGGTCCGGCCCTTCCTGGTCTTCGACGGGGACAACCCCGCGCTGCTGGTCGACAACCTCGACTGGACGGCGCCCATGTCGGCCATCGACTTCCTCCGTGACGTGGGAAAACACTTCCGCGTCAACCAGATGGTCAAGAAGGACGCCGTCGCGACGCGGCTGGCCAGCGAGCAGGGGATCTCGTACACGGAGTTCAGCTACCAGCTCCTGCAGGCGCTGGACTACCTCGAGCTGTACCGCGCGCACGGTTGCACGCTGCAGACGGGCGGCAGCGACCAGTGGGGCAACATCACCGCGGGGGTGGACCTCGTCCACCGGGCGGAGGGGGTGACCGTCCACGCGCTGTCGACGCCGCTGCTCGAGGACTCGTCGGGGGTGAAGTTCGGCAAGAGCGAGGGCAACGCGGTCTGGCTGTCGGCGGACATGACCTCGCCCTACGCGTTCTTCCAGTACTTCCTCAACATCGAGGACGCCTCGGTGGTCCGCCTGCTCAAGGTCTTCACCGACCGCGACGAGGAGGACATCGCGCGGCTCGAGCGGGCGGTGGCCGACGAGCCGTTCCGCCGGGAGGCGCAGCGGACCCTGGCCGCCGACATCACGACCCTCGTCCACGGCGCCGAGGCGTGCGCCGCCGTGCAGGCGGCCTCGGAGGCGCTGTTCGGCAAGGGCGACCTCGCCGGCCTCGACGGGGCGACCCTCGGGGACGCGACGGCCGAGCTGCCGGGCGCCGAGGTCCCGGTGGGCACGAGCGTGGTCGACGCGCTGGTGGCCACGGGGCTCGTCGAGTCGCGCAACGCGGCCCGTCGGGCCATCGGCGACGGCGGGGCCTCGCTCAACAACGCCAAGGTGACCGACCCCGAGCAGGTGCTCGCCGAGGGGGACTTCCTGCACGGTCGGGTGGCCGTGCTCAAGCGCGGCCGCAAGGCGATGGCGGCGGCCCGACGGGCCTGAGTCGCCCTCCGTAGGGCCAGATCCCCGTTGCCTCACAACGAGAACGGGGCCGTACGGCGCCCTCGCGGGACCACGGATTTGTGTTGTCGGCCCGAGCCCGTCTACTGTTCTGGACGTCAGCCCGAGAGGGAGGAACGGACACCGACGAGGTGGGCGCGAGCCCCCCGACGGAGGCCGGTCCCGCGGGTTGGCCCCTCGCTCGGAGGATCTGGTCCGCCAGGTCGACCGGGCCCGCCCCAGGGCGGACGGGGGCAGGCCGAAAGCCTGCTACGGTGAGGGAGCGCCGAGGGGCCCGAGGAGGGCCTGCTGGGACGCCGAAGACGGCGGCCCGCGGGTTTGACCCGGACCGGTCCGGCCGAGTAAGTTGTGAGGGTTGCCCCGGCAGCCTCGCCCGCAGGGTGGGGTGGTGGTGAGCGTCCGATTCTTGAGAACTCAACAGCGTGTCAGTAATCGATGCCAAGTTTTACCTCGTCTCGGTGCTGTCGTATGTCGGTCATATGGGCTGGCGTGGATGGTGTCGGGGGAGATTCCTTTGGTTGACAACGATCGATCTAGTTTTTGAGAGCTAGTCGTTTGTGTTCAGCTAGTGATTTAGCCCTTCGGGGTTGAGTTTTCCTCGCCGGCCCTTTGGTGGTTGGTGGGGGCGAAAAACATCAACGGAGAGTTTGATCCTGGCTCAGGACGAACGCTGGCGGCGTGCTTAACACATGCAAGTCGAACGGTGACCTCGAGAGCTTGCTCTTGGGTGATCAGTGGCGAACGGGTGAGTAACACGTGAGTAACCTGCCCCAGACTCTGGGATAACTTCGGGAAACCGGAGCTAATACCGGATATGACACGGAGATGCATGTCTACCGTGTGGAAAGTTTTTCGGTCTGGGATGGGCTCGCGGCCTATCAGCTTGTTGGTGAGGTAATGGCTCACCAAGGCGACGACGGGTAGCCGGCCTGAGAGGGCGACCGGCCACACTGGGACTGAGACACGGCCCAGACTCCTACGGGAGGCAGCAGTGGGGAATATTGCACAATGGGCGAAAGCCTGATGCAGCGACGCCGCGTGAGGGATGACGGCCTTTGGGTTGTAAACCTCTTTCAGCAGGGAAGAAGCGCAAGTGACGGTACCTGCAGAAGAAGCACCGGCTAACTACGTGCCAGCAGCCGCGGTAATACGTAGGGTGCGAGCGTTGTCCGGAATTATTGGGCGTAAAGAGCTTGTAGGCGGTCTGTCGCGTCTGCTGTGAAAATCCGGGGCTCAACCCCGGACTTGCAGTGGGTACGGGCAGACTAGAGTGTGGTAGGGGAGACTGGAATTCCTGGTGTAGCGGTGAAATGCGCAGATATCAGGAGGAACACCGATGGCGAAGGCAGGTCTCTGGGCCATAACTGACGCTGAGAAGCGAAAGCATGGGGAGCGAACAGGATTAGATACCCTGGTAGTCCATGCCGTAAACGTTGGGAACTAGGTGTGGGTCTCATTCCACGAGATCCGTGCCGCAGCTAACGCATTAAGTTCCCCGCCTGGGGAGTACGGCCGCAAGGCTAAAACTCAAAGGAATTGACGGGGGCCCGCACAAGCGGCGGAGCATGCGGATTAATTCGATGCAACGCGAAGAACCTTACCAAGGCTTGACATACACCGGAAACATCCAGAGATGGGTGCCCCGCAAGGTCGGTGTACAGGTGGTGCATGGTTGTCGTCAGCTCGTGTCGTGAGATGTTGGGTTAAGTCCCGCAACGAGCGCAACCCTCGTTCTATGTTGCCAGCGGATAATGCCGGGGACTCATAGGAGACTGCCGGGGTCAACTCGGAGGAAGGTGGGGATGACGTCAAATCATCATGCCCCTTATGTCTTGGGCTTCACGCATGCTACAATGGCCGGTACAAAGGGCTGCGATACCGTAAGGTGGAGCGAATCCCAAAAAACCGGTCTCAGTTCGGATTGGGGTCTGCAACTCGACCCCATGAAGTCGGAGTCGCTAGTAATCGCAGATCAGCAACGCTGCGGTGAATACGTTCCCGGGCCTTGTACACACCGCCCGTCAAGTCACGAAAGTCGGTAACACCCGAAGCCGGTGGCCCAACCTCTTGAGGGGGGAGCCGTCGAAGGTGGGACTGGCGATTGGGACTAAGTCGTAACAAGGTAGCCGTACCGGAAGGTGCGGCTGGATCACCTCCTTTCTAAGGAGCACTCACGAGCCCGCCGGCCGGATCGGTCGGGGGCTGGTGCAGAGCCTGGTCTGTGGGCGCACGTCCCACAGCAGGTGCTCACGGGTGGAACATCGATTACGGCGCCTTCTCGGGTGCCGGTGAGCCAGTACAAGCTGACAGCGGTCCTGCCTTCGGGTGGGGCTGCTGGAGGCAGTGGACCGCAGCCGGCGTCGGGGGAGGGGCCATGACACGCTGTTGGGTCCTGAAGGATCGGGCCGTCATGGGGAGCTGGTGTCGCCGTCAGGCGGTGGTGGCTCCTCCATGATGATCGGATGCCTTCTGGTAGTGCTTGTGGGCCTGCTCCTGCACGTGTACCGCCGACGCTGTTCGCAGCGTTCGGGTCTGGCCGTGCGGGTGGAGCAGGGACCGCCCGTATGTTGAGAACTCCACAGTGGACGCGAGCATCTCGCACACAACCATGCTGTTGCCGGTCTTCGGGTCGGTGGGTGTGGTGTGTGCGTCCAAGAGAATCTCTGTGTGATTTTGTGTTGTTAAGTTGATAAGGGCACACGGTGGATGCCTTGGCACCAGGAACCGAAGAAGGACGTAGGAATCTGCGATATGCCTCGGGGAGTCGATAACCAGACTGTGATCCGAGGATGTCCGAATGGGGAAACCCGGCTGGAGGCAAGTCCAGTCACCCGCGCCTGAATATATAGGGCGTGTGGAGGGAACGTGGGGAAGTGAAACATCTCAGTACCCACAGGAAGAGAAAGCAACCGCGATTCCGTGAGTAGTGGCGAGCGAAAGCGGAAGAGGCTAAACCCGATCTGTGTGATAGCTGTCAGGCGTTGCAGATGGGGGGTCGTGGGACCTGCTGGCCGGGACTGACATCTCGGCGGGGAGTAAGAAATTCGCGTCATAGTCGAAGGGCATTGAAAGGCCCGGCATAGAGGGTGCTACCCCCGTAGACGAAATGGCGTGGACTCCTTGGGCAGTGTTCCCAAGTAGCACGGGGCCCGAGAAATCCCGTGTGAATCTGGCGGGACCACCCGCTAAGCCTAAATATTCCCTGGTGACCGATAGCGGACAAGTACCGTGAGGGAAAGGTGAAAAGTACCCCGGGAGGGGAGTGAAATAGATCCTGAAACCGTGTGCCTACAATCCGTCGGAGCCTTCTTCACCGTCTAGGTGTTGTGGGGTGACGGCGTGCCTTTTGAAGAATGAGCCTGCGAGTTAGTGCTCAGTGGCGAGGTTAACCCGTGTGGGGAAGCCGTAGCGAAAGCGAGTCCGAACAGGGCGTCATAGTCGCTGGGTCTAGACCCGAAGCGGAGTGATCTACCCATGGCCAGGTTGAAGCGCAGGTAAGACTGCGTGGAGGACCGAACCCACTTAGGTTGAAAACTGAGGGGATGAGCTGTGGGTAGGGGTGAAAGGCCAATCAAACTCCGTGATAGCTGGTTCTCCCCGAAATGCATTTAGGTGCAGCGTCACGTGTTTCTTGCCGGAGGTAGAGCTACTGGATAGCCGATGGGCCTCACCAGGTTACTGACGTTAGCCAAACTCCGAATGCCGGTAAGTGAGAGCGTGGCAGTGAGACTGCGGGGGATAAGCTCCGTAGTCGAGAGGGAAACAGCCCAGACCACCAGCTAAGGTCCCTAAGCGTGTGCTAAGTGGGAAAGGATGTGGAGTTGCCGTGACAACCAGGAGGTTGGCTTAGAAGCAGCCACCCTTGAAAGAGTGCGTAATAGCTCACTGGTCAAGTGATTCCGCGCCGACAATGTAGCGGGGCTCAAGCACACCACCGAAGCTGTGGCATTGACACTATGCCCGGCCGTGGCACCTGCGGGTCCATGGTCCAAGCGTGTTGATGGGTAGGGGAGCGTCGTGTGGCCAGGGAAGCGGCGGAGTGATCCAGCCGTGGAGGCCACACGAGTGAGAATGCAGGCATGAGTAGCGAAAGACGGGCGAGAAACCCGTCCGCCGAATAACCAAGGGTTCCAGGGTCAAGCTAATCTGCCCTGGGTAAGTCGGGACCTAAGGCGAGGCCGACAGGCGTAGTCGATGGACATCCGGTTGATATTCCGGAACCGGCGAAGAACCGCCCCTACAGAACCCCGTGATGCTCAGCGCCTGAAACCAGGATGCGTCTTCGGACAACTCCTGGCGGAGCGCGCGACCCGAGCGGGTAGTACGTAAGCGATGGGGAGACGCAGGAAGGTAGCCTCCGCGTGGCGATGGTTGTCCACGTCCAAGGGTGTAGGGCGCGGTGTAGGCAAATCCGCACCGCTGTCTTCGATGACGAGCCTGAGACCTGATAGTGACCGCGTATGCGGGAAGAGGGTGATCCTATGCTGCCGAGAAAATCCTCTAGCGAGGTTCGAGCCGCCCGTACCCCAAACCGACTCAGGTGGTTAGGTAGAGAATACCAAGGCGATCGAGTGAATCGTGGTTAAGGAATTCGGCAAAATACCCCCGTAACTTCGGGAGAAGGGGGGCCCTGATCGTGACGGAACGTGCTTCCTGAGCGTGATCGGCCGCAGAGACCAGGGAGAAGCGACTGTTTACTAAAAACACAGGTCCGTGCGAAGTCGCAAGACGATGTATACGGACTGACGCCTGCCCGGTGCTGGAACGTTAAGGGGACCGGTTAGCCTCACGGCGACGCTGAGAACTTAAGCGCCAGTAAACGGCGGTGGTAACTATAACCATCCTAAGGTAGCGAAATTCCTTGTCGGGTAAGTTCCGACCTGCACGAATGGCGTAACGACTTCTCCACTGTCTCAACCGCGAACTCGGCGAAATTGCACTACGAGTAAAGATGCTCGTTACGCGCAGCAGGACGGAAAGACCCCGGGACCTTTACTACAGCTTGGTATTGGTGTTCGGTACGGCTTGTGTAGGATAGGTGGGAGACTGTGAAGCCGGCACGCCAGTGTCGGTGGAGTCAACGTTGAAATACCACTCTGGTCGTTCTGGATATCTAACCTCGGTCCGTGATCCGGATCAGGGACAGTGCCTGGTGGGTAGTTTAACTGGGGCGGTTGCCTCCTAAAAGGTAACGGAGGCGCCCAAAGGTTCCCTCATCCTGGTTGGCAATCAGGTGTTGAGTGTAAGTGCACAAGGGAGCTTGACTGTGAGACAGACATGTCGAGCAGGGACGAAAGTCGGGACTAGTGATCCGGCGGTGGCTTGTGGAAGCGCCGTCGCTCAACGGATAAAAGGTACCCCGGGGATAACAGGCTGATCTTGCCCAAGAGTCCATATCGACGGCATGGTTTGGCACCTCGATGTCGGCTCGTCGCATCCTGGGGCTGGAGTAGGTCCCAAGGGTTGGGCTGTTCGCCCATTAAAGCGGTACGCGAGCTGGGTTTAGAACGTCGTGAGACAGTTCGGTCCCTATCCGCTGCGCGCGTCGGAAACTTGAGAAAGGCTGTCCCTAGTACGAGAGGACCGGGATGGACGAACCTCTGGTGTGTCAGTTGTCCTGCCAAGGGCACCGCTGATTAGCTACGTTCGGAAGTGATAACCGCTGAAAGCATCTAAGCGGGAAGCACGTTTCAAGATGAGGTTTCCATGGAACGAGAGTTCCGAGAGGCTCCCAGCTAGACTACTGGGTTGATAGGCCGGATGTGGAAGTGCAGTAATGCATGAAGCTGACCGGTACTAATAAGCCGACGACTTAACACCACCACACATCTCCTTGATCACCGTCAAGGTGTGGCTGCCCGCGTCCACTGTCGAGTTCCCGAGATACGGTCGGGACACCCCAACGCCCAGACCGGCGTGCCGCGGGTGCCTGCGATATCTCCATAGAGTTACGGCTGTCATAGCGAAGGGGAAACGCCCGGTCCCATTCCGAACCCGGAAGCTAAGCCCTTCAGCGCCGATGGTACTGCACTGGTGACGGTGTGGGAGAGTAGGACGCAGCCGGACAACCATTCACGAAAGCGCCTCGCCAGGGCGGTCAGCCCCGGCGAGGCGCTTTCGCATGTCCGGACCCTAGGATCGTCGCGAGTGCGTGGCGCGGACCGACGGCCGGCACCACCAGGACGACGAACGAGGACGAGCAGGCATGAGCACGGGAGACGCGGCGGGGTCGAGCGGACGGGGTGGGTCGCGCGGACCCCAGGGGCCGCGATCCGGGGGCGCGGGTCGTTCGGGCGGTGGCCGCCCGGGTGGTCCCGGTCGGGCGGGCGGTTCGGGACGACCCGGTGGTCCCGGTCGAGCCGGTGGCGCGGGACGCCCCGGTGGCGCCGGCCGTCCAGGCGGCGACGCCCGTGAGGGCCGCCCCGACTTCCGTGGACGACCGGACCGCGGGGACCGGCCGGACCGGGGCGAGCGTCCGGCGCGGGACGGTCGGCCGCCCCGGGGCGGTGTCGGTCGGCCGCGCCGTGACGACGACCGCGGTCCCGCTCGCGCGCCGCGCGTCCCCGAGCCGGCGATCTCCGAGGGCGTGACCGGGAAGGAGCTCGACCGCGGGGTGTGGACCCAGCTGCGGACCCTCAGCAAGGAGAACGCCGAGGGCGTCGCGCAGCACCTCGTCATGGTCGCCCTGCTGCTCGACGAGGACCCGGACACGGCGATGCTCCACGCCCAGACCGCGGTCCGCCGGGCCGGACGCGTCCCCGCCGCCCGTGAGGCCATGGGGCTCGTCTGCTATCGGCTGGGGGACTGGACCAAGGCGTTGGCCGAGTTCCGCACCGTCCGCCGGCTGTCCGGCTCCTCGCACCTGCTGCCGCTCATGGTCGACTCCGAGCGCGCCCTCGGTCGCTACGAGAAGGCGCTCGAGCTGGCCGGCTCGCCGGAGGCGAAGACCCTCGGTCGGGACGAGCGGGTGGAGCTGGCCATCGTCGTCTCCGGGATCCGTCGCGACCTCGGCCAGCCCGAGGCCGCCCTCGCCGGGCTGCGCGTCCCCGAGCTGACGGCGCGGGGTCGTCACCCGTGGACCGCGCGGCTCGCCTACGCGCACGCCGAGGCCCTCCTCGCGGTCGGCCGCGCCGACCAGGCGCGTGAGGCGTTCGCACGGGCGGTCGACGCGGACGACGACGGGGAGACCGACGCGGCCGAGCGACTCGAGGAGCTCGACGGCGTCGTCTCGACGGACCTGCTCGACGAGCCGGAGGACGAGCAGCCGGACGGGCAGGGTGAGGAGCCCACGTCCGCGCGCGCCGAGGACGAGCGCGCGTGAGCCTGCGGTCGTCGTACGACGGTCTGGTCTGCGACCTCGACGGGGTGGTCTACCGCGGACCGGACCCCGTCCCGCACGCCGTCGAGGTCCTCGACGGTGGCACCGCTCCTGTCGTCTACGCGACCAACAACGCCTCGCGCCCGCCCGCCGCGGTCGTCGAGCACCTGCGCCGGCTCGGGCTGACCCTCGACGACGACGCGGTCGTGACGAGCTCGCAGGCGGGCGCGCGACGGCTCGCCGGGCGGGTCCCGACCGGAGCCCGGGTGCTCGCGGTCGGCGGTGAGGGCGTGACCCTGGCCCTGCGCGAGCGCGGGCTCGAGCCCCTGGCGCCCGCCGACCTGCGCGCCGGTGCCGATCCGGTGGTCGCCGTCCTGCAGGGATACGGACCGGAGGTCACCGCGGCGGACCTGGCCGAGGCGGCGTACGCCGTCGAGGGGGGTGCGGACTGGGTGGCCACCAACACCGACGGGACGCTGCCGACCGACCGCGGGGTGGCTCCCGGCAACGGCACCCTCGTGTCCGCGGTCGCCCGCGCCACGGGGACGCAGCCGGAGGTCGTCGGCAAGCCGGAGGCGGACCTGTACGACGTCGCCGCCGAGCGGCTCGGCAGCCGGCGGCTGCTCGGGGTCGGGGACCGGCTCGACACCGACATCCTCGGCGCCGACGCCGCCGGGATGGACTCGCTCTGGGTGCTCACCGGCGTGCACGACCTCGCCTCGCTGGCCGACGTCGCCGGGTCTCCGCAGCCGACGTACGTCGCGCGTGACCTGCGGGCGCTCGACGCCGACCCCGTGCCGGTGCGCCAGGAGGACGGCTGGACCGTCGCCGGCGGGCACCGGGCCCGCCTGGCGGACGAGCGTCTCGAGGTGGAGCGCACGCGGCCGGTCGCCGACGCCGACCCCGACGTCGCCGAGGCGGAGGTGCTCGCGGCGGGTCTGCGCCTGCTGCTCACCGCCCGCGACGCCGGGACCGACGCCGACCGGCTGCGCGACCTGGCCCACGCCGTCGACGACGCGGCGAGAACGGCGAGGTCGGGCGCTGCCCACTAGCCTGACGAGGACGACCGCGACTGCCGTCCGGTCGACCCCACGGGTGATCGCCCGTGCGGGACGGTGACGGAAGGACAGCAGGATGTCGTCGATGGAGTCGCTGCGCGGCTACCTCCAGCTCGCGGCCGGGCTCGGGGAGCTGACGAAGGCCAAGGCGACCGAAGCGGCCGACGCGTTGCTGTCGCTGGGCGCCGGCGTGGTCTCCACGCCCGCCCTCGGTCAGGCGGGCGCCCTCGCCGAGGAGATCCTCGCCGCGGCCCGCGCCAACCGCGAGAGCCTGCTCGTGCTGGTCCGGTCCGAGGTCGAGAAGGGCGTCTCGGCGGCCCTGTCGAGCCCGTCGTCGGAGCTGTCGCGCGCCGTCGAGGCGGTCGCCTCGCTCGCCGCCGACGTGGACGAGCTGCGGGCCCAGCTGACCCCGTCCGCCGTCGCCCGGAACGCGGCCGCCGCCGGTCTCGTCGGCGTCTCCCGTGCCGGCGCCGCCGCCGCGCAGGCCTTCGGCAAGGGCGGTCCCACCCCGCGCCCGGTCCCCGCTCCCGAGCGTCCACTCACCGAGCCGGCCCCCGCTCGGACGACGGCCGGGACGGCCACGACCGCCAAGAAGGCCACCCCGGCGAAGAAGGCCACCCCGGCGAAGAAGGCCGCGGCCACGAAGAGCACCACCGCGAAGAAGGCCACGGCCGCGAAGAGCACGGCCAAGAAGGCCACGGCCACGAGGAGCACCACCGCGAAGACGGCCGCGGCCGCGAAGAGCACGGCCAAGAAGGCCACGGCCACGAGGAGCACGACCGCGAAGAGCACGACCGCGAAGAGGGCCGCGACCACCACGAGCACGGCCAAGAAGGCCACACCCACGAAGCGCACGACCGCCACGACGACGGCGACCACGCGGCGCCGTACGGGCTCGGGGTCGGGGTCGTGACCCGCGGCTAGGCTGCCCGGGTGAGCGACGCGGACGACCAGGCCCACCCCGAGCCCCTCGACGAGGGCGAGGACGGGCTCTTCCCGGCGCCCTTCCGGCCCGCCCCCCGCACCGGGGACGAGCCGGTCGACGAGGCCCTCGGCGAGCTCGAGCAGGCCGCCCGCGACGGTGACCTCGACGCGCAGGCGCGGGCGGGGGAGCGCGTCCACGCGCGGCTGCAGGAGCGGCTGCAGGACCTCGGCCGCGGGTGACCGAGCGCCTCGACGCCCGGCTCGTGCGCAGCGGGCTGGCCCGGTCGCGGGCCCAGGCGCGCGAGCTGCTGGACGACGGCGTCGTCCTCGTCGACGGGACCGTGCAGCGCAAGCCGTCGACGCCCGTCCCACCGGGCGCCGAGGTCGGCCTCACCCGGGAGCCCGAGCCCTGGGTCGGGCGCGCGGCCCACAAGCTGCTGGGGGCCCTGCGTGCGTTCGGCCCCGACGGCCTCGCCGTCGCCGGGCGGCGCTGCCTCGACGTCGGCGCGAGCACCGGGGGGTTCACCCAGGTCCTGCTCGAGGCGGGGGCCGCGCACGTCACCGCGCTGGACGTCGGCCACGGCCAGCTCGTCCCCGCGATCGCCGCCGACCCTCGCGTCGAGGAGCGCTCGGGGACGAACATCCGCGACGTCGCCCCGGGCGACCTCGGGGCGCCGTACGGCGTCGTCGTCGCCGACCTCTCCTTCATCTCGCTGCGCCTGGCGCTGGCGCCGATGGCGGCCCTGGCCGCCCCGGACGCCGACCTCGTCGTCCTCGTCAAGCCGCAGTTCGAGGTGGGCCGCGAGCGCCTGGGCCGCACGGGGGTCGTCACCTCCGTCCAGCAGCGTCACGAGGCGGTCCGCGGGGTACTGGCCACGGCGGTCGACCTCGGGCTGCACCCGCGGGGTCTGGCCGTCAGCCCGATCCGCGGGGGGGACGGCAACCGTGAGTACCTACTGTGGGTGACGACGCGCACCGACGACCCGCCGGTCGCGCTGCCCGACCTCGCCGACCTCGACGCCCTGGAGGCCTCCCCGTGACCCGACGCATCCTGCTCGTCGCGCACCCCCGCCGGCGGGAGGTCGTCGACATCGCCCGCGGGGTCGTCGAGGAGCTCGTCGCCTCCGGCGTCGAGGTGGCCTTCCCGCCCGCCGAGCAGGAGATGTTCGCCGGCATCGACGTCGGCCCCGTCGTGCCGTCCGACCCGGTGGAGCCGGCCAACGGATGCGAGCTCGTCGTCGTCCTCGGCGGCGACGGGACGATCCTGCGCGGCGCCGAGTGCTCGCGCGGCTCGGACGCCCCGCTGCTCGGCGTCAACCTCGGCCACGTCGGGTTCCTCGCCGAGGCCGAGCGCGAGGAGGTCGCCGCGACCGTCGAGCACATCCTCGAGCGCAGCTACGTCGTCGAGGAGCGGATGACCCTCGACGTGCTCGTCCACGAGGACGGCCGCGAGGCCTGGGGCTCGTGGGCCCTCAACGAGGTCAGCGTCGAGAAAGCGTCCCGCGAGCGGATGCTCGAGGTCACCGTCGAGGTCGACGACCGCCCGCTGTCGACGCTGGGGTGCGACGGCGTCGTCATCTCCACACCCACCGGCTCGACGGCGTACGCCTTCTCCGCGGGCGGACCCGTGGTCTGGCCCGACGTCGAGGCGATGCTGCTCGTCCCCAACAGCGCGCACGCGCTCTTCGCCCGCCCGCTCGTCGTCGGTCCGCGCTCGCACCTGGCCGTCGAGGTCGTCCCCGGGACGCAGGGGTACGGCGTCCTGTGGTGCGACGGGCGGCGCCAGGTCGACCTGCCGCCCGGCGCCCGGATCGAGGTGCGCCGCGGCGAGCTGCCCGTGCGGCTGGCCCGGTTCAACGCCTCGACGTTCACCGACCGGCTGGTGGCGAAGTTCGACCTCTCCACAGCCGGGTGGCGCGGCAAGGGGCGTGTCGCCGCCCGACCGTAGGCTGGGCCCCGTGTTCCAGCAGATCCGGTTGCGCGGCCTCGGCGTCATCGACGACGCCGTGCTGGACCTCAGCCCCGGCCTCAACGTCCTCACCGGGGAGACCGGGGCGGGCAAGACGATGGTCGTCTCCGGCCTCGGTCTCCTGCTCGGGGCCCGCGCCGACGCCGGCCTCGTGCGCGCCGGGAGCGACACCGCGCTCGTCGAGGGTCTCGTCGAGCTGCCCCCCGGCCACCCGGCACTCGTGCGCGCCGCCGAGGCGGGCGCCGACACCGACGGCGAGCTCGTCCTGGCCCGCACGGTCAGCCGCGAGGGGCGCTCCCGCGCCCACGTCGGCGGCCGCTCCGCCCCGGTCGGCGTCCTCGCCGAGCTGGGCGAGCAGCTCGTCGCCGTCCACGGCCAGGCCGACCAGTGGCGGCTGCGCCAGGGCGACCAGCACCGCCAGGTCCTCGACGACGCCGGCGGCCCGGCGCTGCGCACCGCCCGGGAGGAGTACACGGCGGCGTACGACGCCCTGACCGAGGCCGTCGCGGAACGGGACCGGCTGCGCCGGCTCGCGCGCGAGCGCGCCCGCGAGGTCGACGCCCTGCGCGCCGGCCTCGACCGCATCGAGGCGCTCGACCCGCAGCCCGGGGAGGATCTCGCGCTGCGCGCCGAGGACGAGCGGCTGGGCCACGCCGACACGCTGCGCCTGGCCGCCGAGCAGGCCCACGGGCTGCTGACCGGCGAGGGCGACGGCTTCTCCGACGCCGCCGCCGGCGTCCTCGAGCTGCTGGCGACCGCCCGCTCGGCGCTCGCGCCGGTGCAGGAGCACGACCCGGAGCTCGCCGGCCTGGAGAAGCGGCTCGCCGAGGTCGCCTACCTCGCCGCGGACCTCTCGACCGACCTCGCGTCGTACGGGGCGTCGGTCGACGTCGACCCGGGCCGGCTGGCGCAGGTGCAGCAGCGGCGGGCCGACCTCGCCGCGCTGACCCGCGCCTACGGCGACACCGTCGACGAGGTCCTCGCCTGGGCCCGCGAGGCCGCGGCGAGCCTCGAGGAGATCCTCGGGGCCGACGACCGGGTCGAGGCCCTCGAGGCGCGGACCGCCGAGCTGCGCGCCGGGCTGGGGGAGCGGGCGGCGCGGCTGCGGGCCGCCCGCCTGGCCGCGGCTCGGGACTTCGCGGGACGGGTGACCACCGAGCTGGGGCACCTGGCCATGGGCAAGGCGCGCGTCGAGGTCGCGGTGACGACGGCGCCCCCGCCCGACGGCGACGAGGGTCTGCTCGTCGACGGTGAGCGGGTGCGCGCCTGGCGGCACGGCGTCGACGAGGTCGAGATCCTGCTCGCCGCCAACGCCGGGGCCCCCGCGCGCAGCGTCGCCAGGGCCGCGTCCGGCGGCGAGCTGTCGCGGGTCATGCTCGCCCTCGAGGTCGTCACCGCCACCGCGGGCGGCGGCGCGGCGAGCGTGCCCACCTTCGTCTTCGACGAGGTGGACGCGGGGGTCGGCGGCCGCGCCGCGATCGACGTCGGCGCCCGGCTCGCCGCGCTGGCCCGCGGGGCCCAGGTCGTCGTCGTCACCCACCTCGCCCAGGTCGCCGCCTTCGCCGACCGGCACCTCGTCGTGCGCAAGGACGACGACGGCCGGGTCACGGCCTCGTCGGTCGCCCTCGTCGAGGACGAGGAGCGGCTCGCGGAGCTCTCGCGGATGATGGGCGGCGACCCCGGCTCGGCCGCCGGGCTCGCCCACGCCCGGGAGCTCGTGGCGCAGGCGGCCGCGGCCCGCACGGGCGGCGACGCGCCACGCCGGGGCCGGGCGAGGGCCCGCCGCACCATGGCACGATGAGCACCGATGTCCCTCTCGTTACGGTTGCGCCGCTCCGCGGACCCCGGACCCCACCAGCACGGCGGTCCGATCCGCGTCGACGCCCGCACGAAGAACCTCACCAAGCGCCTGCGCCCCGGTGACGTCGCGGTCATCGACCACGTCGACCTCGACCGGGTGAGCGCGGAGGCGCTGGCGGCCCTGCGGCCGGCGGCGGTCGTCAACGCGGCCGCGTCGATCTCGGGGCGCTACCCCAACCTCGGCCCGGAGATCCTCCTCGGCGCGGGGATCCCGCTGCTCGACGGCGTCGGCCAGGAGGCGGTGGCGGCGCTCAAGGAGGGCGACGTCGGGGTCGTCGAGGGCAACACCCTGCTCGTGCGCGGCCAGGTCGCCGCCACCGGGACCCGGCAGGACGCCGACACCGTGCGCGAGGCGATGGAGGCCGCACGCGCCGGGCTCGCCGTCCAGCTCGAGGCGTTCGCCGGCAACACGATGGAGTACCTCAAGCGCGAGCGCGACCTGCTCCTCGACGGCGTCGGCGTCCCCGAGATCCGCACCCGGCTCGAGGGGCGGCACGCCCTCATCGTCGTGCGCGGCTACCACTACCTCGAGGACCTGCAGGCGCTGCGGCACTACATCCGCGAGTACCGCCCGGTCCTGCTCGGCGTCGACGGCGGCGCCGACGCCCTGCTCGAGGCCGGCCACCAGCCCGACCTCATCGTCGGCGACATGGACTCGGTCAGCGACCGCGCCCTGCGCTGCGGCGCCGAGGTCGTCGTGCACGCCTACCGCGACGGCCGCGCGCCCGGCCTGGAGCGCGTGCGCGACCTCGGCATCGAGCCGGTCGTCTTCCCGGCCACCGGCACGAGCGAGGACGTCGCGATGCTGCTCGCCGACGACAAGGGGGCCACCCTCATCGTCGCCGTCGGCACGCACGCCACCCTCGTCGAGTTCCTCGACAAGGGCCGGGCCGGCATGGCCAGCACCTTCCTCACCCGGCTGCGCGTCGGTGGCAAGCTCGTCGACGCCAAGGGCGTCAACCGGCTCTACCGGTCGCGGATCTCCGGGGTGTCGCTCTTCGGCGCGCTCGGGGTCGCGTTGCTCGCCCTGCTCGCCGCGCTGCAGTCGACCCCCGGAGGGCAGGTGCTGCTCCAGGTGGCCTGGGCGCGCTGGGACGACCTGACCTCCTGGGTGACGGGCCTCTTCACGTGATCGACTTCCGCTACCACCTCGTCTCCATCGTCTCGATCTTCGTGGCCCTCGCAGTCGGGATCGTCCTCGGCGCCGGCCCCCTGCAGGGCAGCATCGGCACCCAGCTGTCGGACCAGGTCTCCCAGCTGCGCCAGGAGAAGGACCAGCTGCGCACCGAGCTCGACGACGCCGGGCGCAGCGTCACCCAGGGCAACGACTACGCCGCCGCCGTCGCCCCGACCGCGCTCGCCGGCCGGCTCAAGGACGTCACCGTCGTCCTCGTCGTCACGAGCGACACCGCGGGGCAGTTCTCGGAGGTGACCCGCACCGCCCTCGAGCAGGCCGGGGCGACGGTGACCACCGTCGTCACGCTCTCCGACGCCTTCCGCAGCCCCGACTCGGCCGCCGCCCGGCTCACCGCCGGCGCGCAGGCGTCCGCGCTGCTCGGGACGACGTCCGGCGACGACGGCGACGCCGTCGTCGCGCAGGTCCTCGCCCGCACCCTCGTCCGCGGCAAGGACGGCGCCCCGGCGGCGCCGTCCGGGTCGGTCGCCGCCCTGCAGGTGCTGACCAAGGCGGGGCTCATCGACCTCAGCGACGACGCCCCCGCCCGGGCCCAGTACGCCGTCCTGCTCGGCGGCCCGCTGTCCGGCACCAAGGACTCCGTCGCCGCCCAGGTGGCGACGATGAGCACCCTGCTGACCCGGCTCGACGCCGACGCCGAGGGCGCGCTGGTGGCCACCGGGTCACCGAGCACCGCGGTCGGGCAGGACGTGACGACCTCGCTCGTCACGAGCGTGCGCGCCGACAAGCAGGAGGCGGCCACCGTGACGACCGTCGACCACGCCGACTCGGTGACCGGGGCCGGGCTGCTGGTGCTGGCCGCCGCCGCCGACCTCAAGGGCACCACGGGGCACTACGGCATCTCGTCGGACGCGAAGTCCGACGTGCCGTCCACCTCGTGACCACGGCGCTCCCGCCCGGTCCCCGGCGCCGGGTCGCCGGCGGGGTGCTGGCCGCGCTGGGGGCGCTCGCCGCCCGCCGCGTCCTCGACGGCGCGCCGCCCGGCGGGACGACGCGGTGGACCCGCGCCAACCACGCCGGGTCCGCGGTGACGCTGCTCGAGGGCCCCGCCCTCGTCGCCGGGCTCGCGGTCGGCGCCGCCGCCTCGGGACCGCCCGCCGCGGTCCTCGCCGGCGCCGCGCTCGCCGCAGGCGGTCTCGGCGCGCTCGACGACCTCGCCGGGGACGCCCGGGCCAAGGGGCTGCGTGGCCACCTCGGCGCGCTGCGGCGCGGCGAGGTGACGACCGGCGCCGTCAAGGTCGCCGGCCTCGGGCTGACCGGTCTGGCGGTCGCCGCCGCGGCCCGCCGTACGCCGTCCCGCCGCCTCCCGGCCCGTGCGCCGTCCCCGGGCCACCTCGTCGTCGACCTGCTCGTCGACACCGCGCTCGTGGCCGGCACCGCCAACCTGCTCAACCTGCTCGACCTGCGTCCCGGCCGGGCGCTCAAGGCCGCGGGGCTGCTCGCGCTGCCGGGGGCCGTGCGGGGCGCCGTCCCGGGCGTGGTCGTCGTCGGCGCCGTCGCCGCCGCCCTGCCCGACGACCTGGCCGGCCGCTCGATGATGGGCGACGCGGGGGCGAACGCGCTGGGCGCCGTGCTCGGCGCGGGCACGGCGCTCACCGGGGGCCGCGCGACCCGGGTGGCCGCCGCGGCCGCCGTCGTCGCCCTCACCCTCGCCTCGGAACGGGTCAGCTTCACCCGGGTCATCGCCGCCACGCCGCCGCTGCGGGTCCTCGACGAGTGGGGCCGCCCGCGCCCCACCGCGGCCCCGGACCCGTCGTGAGCGGGTCGGCGGACGCCTCCGGGGGAGCGCCCGACCCGTCGGGCCGGGCGAGCCCGGCCGGCGCCGCGTCCGGCATCGCGGGAGCGGCCGGCCTCGTCGCCGTCGTCACCCTCGCGGCCCGGCTCGTCGGCTTCGGGCGGTGGCTGGAGTTCTCCCGCTCGATCGGCGCGACCTGCGTGGGCACCGTCTACCAGGCGGCCAACTCTCTGCCCAACGTGCTCTTCGAGGTCGCCGCCGGCGGCGCCCTGGCCGCCGTCGCCGTCCCGCTCATCGGCTCGGCGCTGGGCCGGGGGCGGCGCGAGGAGGCGGACGCGATCGGGTCGGCGCTGCTGACCTGGACCCTGCTGCTGCTCGTCCCGGCCGCGGTGCTGCTGGCCCTCGCCGCCCCGCTCGTCGCGCCGCTCGTCGTCGACGACGGCCAGTGCCCGGGGGCCCGCGACCTCGCCACGACGATGCTGCGCGTCTTCGCGCCGCAGGTCCCGCTCTACGGGCTGGGGATCGTCCTCGCCGGGGTGCTGCAGGCGCACCGTCGCTTCCTCGCCGCCGCCCTCGCGCCCCTGCTGTCCAGCCTCGTCGTCGTCGGCGCCTACGCCCTGTACGGCGCCCTCGCCGGCCCCACCCGCGACCTGGCCGCCCTCCCGTCGGGGGCCGTCGCCGCCCTCGCCGGGGGGACGACGCTCGGGGTCGTCGTCCTCAGCCTGCCGCTGCTCGTGCCGGTCTCGCGGCTCGGGGTCCGGCTGCGCCCGACGCTGCGGCTGCCCGACGGCGCCGGCCGCCGGCTCGGGGCGCTCGCCGGGGCGGGACTGCTCGCCCTGGTCGCCCAGCAGTACGCCGTGCTCGCGACGATCGTCGTCACCCGGCGCGCGGGCACCGGGGTGCTCAACGTGTCGACGTACGTCCAGACGCTCTACCTGCTCCCGTACGCCGTCCTCGCCGTCCCCGTCGCGGTCTCCGCCTTCCCGGCGCTGGCGACGATGCAGGGTGCGGCGGGGGAGCCGGCAGCGGGGGAGCGGGCGGCGGGGCAGCCGCCCGGCGGCGACGACGCCCCCGGACGGCGGGGCCACCGGCACGGGGCGGCCGCCGCCCCGTCGGACGAGGCCACCCGCGTCCTGGCCCGGACCGCCCGCGCGGTCCTCGTGCTCGGGTTCGTCGGCGCGGGGGTGCTCGCCGCGGCGGCACAGCCGCTCGGCGCGTTCTTCGGCGCCCTCGACGCCGGCCGCAGCCAGGGGGCCGGGCGCGACGTGCTGGCCCAGCTGCCGGCCGCGCTGCTCGCCCTGCTGCCCGGCCTGCCGGCCTTCGGGCTGGCCGCCCTGCTCACCCGCGCGCTCTACGTCCGCGGGCGGCCCTTCCTCGCCGGGTCCGCGGTCGCAGCGGGCTGGCTCATCGCCGGCTCGGTCCCGCTCGTCCTCGTCCGGCCGGGCTCCACCCCCGGGTGGGCCCTGGTCGTCCTCGGGCTGTCGGCGTCCGTCGGCATGGTCGTCGCGGCCCTCGACCTGGTCGCCGCCGTGGTGCGCGCCTGGGGACCCGACGCGCTGCGCGGCGGCGTCCGGGCGAGCCTCGCCGGCCTCGCCGGGGCGCTCGTCGCGGCGCTCGCCGGTGGTCTCCTCGCGCGGGGGTGGGTCGTCGCCGGACTCGGCCCGTCGCTCGTCCAGGGCCTCGTGCTCGGCGTCCTGGGGCTCGTGCTCGTCCTGCTCGTCGCCGCGCTCGTCGACCGGGACACCGCCCGGACCGTGCTCGCCCGTGCACGGCGACGACGGGCCCCCGAGCCGGCGGACCTGCCGTGAGGGTGGTGCTGCTCGTCGGCCGGACCACGGGGGGCATCGGCACCCACGTCGGCCAGCTGGCCGACGACCTGCGCGCGCTCGGGCACGACGTGCGCCTCGTCGCCCCGGCGTCGAGCGCCGAGCACTTCGGGTGGGCCGACGCGATGCGCTGGTGGCCGGCCCGGCCGGGCGACCTCGGCCGGCCCGCCCGGGCGGCCCGCGCCCTGCTGCGCGGCGCCGACGTTGTCCACGCCCACGGCCTGCAGGCGGCCGTCGTCGCGGCCGCGGCCACCGGCCCCGGCGGGCCGCCGCGGGTCGTGTCGCTGCACAACCCGCCCCCGGCCGGTCCCGCCGGACGCGCGGTGACGCTCGCCGCCGCGGCCGCGCTGCGCTCGGCCGCGCTCGTCACCGGCGCCAGCGAGGACCTCGTCGACCTCGCCGCCCGGCTCGGCGCGCGCCGGACGCGGCTGGACCCCGTGCCCTCCCCGATCGTCCCCGCCCTGCTCGCCGCGCCGGTCCCGGACGCGGCCGCCCGGGCGGCCGCCGCCGCCCGTCTCGTGCCCGGCGCGGGGGCCGCGCACCCGCTCGTCCTCACGGTGGCCCGGGTCGCCCCCCAGAAGCGGCTCGACGTCCTCGTCGACGCCGCCGCGCTCGCCGAGCACGCCCCGGACGTCGTCTGGGCCGTCGCCGGGGCGGGCGCCCCCGCCGACCTGGAGGCGCTGCACTCGCGCGCCCGGGGCGCCGTACGCCTCCTCGGACCCCGGGCCGACGTCGCCGACCTGCTGCGGGCCGCGAGCCTGCTCGTCGTCAGCAGCGACTGGGAGGCCCGCGCCCTCGTCGTCCAGGAGGCCATGGCCGCCGGCGTCCCCGTCGTCGCCACCGCCGTCGGCGGCCTGCCCGGCCTGCTGCAGGGCACCGGACGGCTCGTCCCCCCGGGCGACCCGCGGCGGCTCGCGCTCGCCGTCGACGGCGTCCTCGACGAGCTGCTGCCGGACCCGTCAGCGGTCGCCCGGATGGGGGCGGCCGGGCGTGCGCTGGCCGCGTCCTGGGACGACGGGCCGGCGTCGGCGCGCCGCTGGGCGACGTCGTACGCCGAGCTGGTCCGCGCCTGACGTACGATGGACTCCCGTGGTGGAGCAGACCAAGCACATCTTCGTGACCGGGGGCGTCGCCTCCTCGCTCGGCAAGGGGCTCACCGCCTCGAGCCTCGGACACCTGCTCCGCGCGCGCGGCCTGCGCGTGACGATGCAGAAGCTGGACCCGTACCTCAACGTCGACCCCGGGACGATGAACCCGTTCCAGCACGGCGAGGTGTTCGTCACCGACGACGGGGCCGAGACGGACCTCGACATCGGCCATTACGAACGGTTCCTCGACGTCCCGCTCGCCGGGTCGGCCAACGTGACGACCGGGCAGATCTACAGCACGGTCATCGCCCGCGAGCGGCGGGGCGAGTACCTCGGTGACACCGTGCAGGTCATCCCGCACATCACCAACGAGATCAAGGCCCGGATGCGGGCCGAGGCGACCGGCACGGCCGACGCGCCCGACGTCATCATCACCGAGGTCGGTGGCACGGTCGGCGACATCGAGTCGCTGCCCTTCCTCGAGGCCGCCCGCCAGGTCCGCCACGAGATCGGCCGCGACAGCGTCTTCTTCCTGCACGTCTCGCTCGTGCCCTACCTCGCGCCGAGCGGGGAGCTGAAGACCAAGCCGACCCAGCACTCGGTGGCCGCGCTGCGCCAGGTCGGCATCCAGCCCGACGGGCTCGTGCTGCGCGCCGACCGCGACATCCCCGAGGGCATCAAGCGCAAGATCTCGCTGATGTGCGACGTCGACGCCGACGCGGTCGCCGCCGCGGTCGACGCGCCGAGCATCTACGACATCCCCAAGGTGCTGCACCGCGAGGGCCTCGACGCCACCGTCGTGCGCCGGCTCGGCCTCTCCTTCCGCGACGTCGACTGGCACGACTGGGACCTCGTCCTGCAGCGCGTGCACGACCCCGAGCACGAGGTCGAGGTCGCCCTCGTCGGCAAGTACGTCGACCTGCCCGACGCGTACCTGTCGGTGACCGAGGCGATGCGCGCCGGCGGCTTCCACCACAACGCCCGGGTGCGGATCCGCTGGGTCGCCAGCGACGAGTGCCGCACCGAGGCCGGCGCGCAGCGCGCGCTCGGCGGCGTCGACGCGGTCGTCGTCCCCGGCGGCTTCGGCGTGCGCGGCATCGAGGGCAAGCTCGGGGCGCTGCGGTGGGCCCGCGAGAAGCAGGTGCCCACGCTCGGCCTGTGCCTCGGGCTGCAGTGCATGGTCATCGAGTACGCCCGCGACGTCGCCGGCATCGACGGCGCCTCGTCGACCGAGTTCGACCCCGACACCCCGGCGCCGGTCATCGCGACGATGGAGGAGCAGAAGGCCTTCGTCGAGGGCGCGGGCGACCTCGGCGGGACGATGCGCCTCGGGCGCTACCCGGCCGACCTGCTGCCCGGCAGCGTCGTCGCCAAGGCCTACGGCACCGAGCACGTCCACGAGCGGCACCGCCACCGCTACGAGGTCAACAACGCCTACCGGGCGCAGCTCGAGGCGGCCGGGCTCGTCTTCTCCGGGCTCTCCCCGGACCACGAGCTCGTCGAGTTCGTCGAGCTGCCCGCCGACGTGCACCCCTACTACGTCTCGACCCAGGCGCACCCGGAGTTCCTCTCCCGCCCCGACCGCGCGCACCCGCTCTTCGCCGGGCTCGTCGAGGCCGCCCTGGACCGCCAGCGCGGCGAGCGGCTCGTCGAGGTCGAGCGCTCGCGCGCGGCCGAGCCGGCCGTCGAGCCCGCGGACGCCTGAGCCGCGCGTGGACATCCCCGTCGGGTCCGGCGCCGACCTGCGCGACGAGGTCGTCGACCGCCCGGTGGTGCGCCGCGAGACGACGTACCGCGGCCTGGTCTGGGACGTCACCCGCGACCGCGTCGACCTCGGCGACGCCGGTGAGGTGACCCGCGAGTACGTCGACCACCCGGGCGCCGTCATCGTCGTCGCGCTGCGCGAGGTCGACGGCGTCGACCACGTCGCGATGATCCGCCAGTACCGCCACCCCGTGCGCACCCTCGAGTGGGAGCTGCCCGCCGGGCTGCTCGACGAGGCGGGGGAGCCGCCGTGGGAGGCGGCCGCGCGCGAGCTCGGCGAGGAGGTCGACCTCGCCGCCGGGACCTGGCACGTCCTGGCCGACTTCTACTCCTCGCCCGGCGGGGTGAGCGAGTCGCTGCGGGTCTTCCTCGCCCGCGACGTGCACGACGCCGCGCCGCAGGAGGGCTTCGTCCGAGAGGGCGAGGAGGCCGGGATCACCGCGATGTGGGTGCCCCTCGACGAGGCGTACGACGCCGTCCTCGCCGGCCAGGTGCACAACCCCGGAGCCGTCGTCGGCGTCCTCACGGCCTGGGGCGCCCGGGCGCGGGGCTGGGCCTCGCTGCGCCCGTACGACGCCCCGTGGCCGTGGCACCCCGCCTACCGCTGAGGCGGGCCCGGTGACCCGGGTCAGCGTCTGCCTCGCGACGTACGACGGCGCGGCGTGGGTGGAGGAGCTGCTCGGCTCCGTCCTGGACCAGCTCGGTCCGGACGACGAGGTCGTCGTCGTCGACGACGGCAGCACCGACGACACGGTCGCCCGGGTCGAGGCGCTGCGCGACCCGCGGATCCGCCTGTCCCGCAACGAGACCAACGTCGGCAGCGTCCGCACGTTCGAGCGCGCGCTGGGGCTCGCACGCGGTGACCTGCTGCTGCTGGCCGACCAGGACGACGTGTGGGTGCCGGGGCGCCTCGACGCGATGGTCGCGGCGCTGGGGGAGCGGGCCGTCGTCGCGACGAGCGTCGCCGTGCTCGGCGAGCCGCTCGAGCCCCCGCGGTGGGCGCTGCGGGCGGCCGACGGGCCGCGGCGGGCGCTCAACGTCGCTCTCGTCCTCGTCGGGGTGCGGTGGTACTTCGGCTGCGCGATGGGGCTGCGCCGCGAGGTGCTCGAGGTCCTGCTGCCCTTCCCGGGCTTCCTGCGCGAGTCGCACGACCTGTGGCTGGGTCTGGTGGGCAACCTCCTCGGGCCCGTCGCCCACCTCGAGGAACCCTCGGTCGCGCGGCGGCTGCACGGGTCGAACCAGACGCCGACCCGGTGGCGCAGCCTGCCGACGATCCTGCGCGCCCGGTGGATGCTCGGACGCGCGCTCGCCGTCGCCGCGCACAGGGCGCGACGACGGCGAGCGGTCTGAGGCTCCGGCGGGTCAGCCCACCGGCACCCCGGCGATCTCCACCGGCGGGGCGGTCGGGTCGAGCTCGCTCGCCTGGTCGACCCCGGGCGGGGTCAGCACGTCCATCGCCTTGGGCACGGTGCTCGGGTCGAGCGCGCAGATCGGGCTCGTCCCACCCGGCTGGCACACGCCGAACGAGTAGTCACCCGGCGTCGGCGTGAAGGCCCGGGCCTGGTCCGAGGAGAACCCGTCCTGGCCCGCGAGGACGACCGCGAACGACCAGCCCGGTCCGGGCGTCCCGCCGAGGGAGGCCTTGGGCAGGCTGATGGTGATCGTCCGCGCCGGCTGGCTGGCGACGACGGTCGCGGTGCCCTTGCTGGCGCCGGTGGCGTCGACCCACACCGGCGGGGCGAAGCCCTGCACCTCGATGCGCTGGCTCCACGCGTCGGCCGGCGCGATGGAGTAGTTGCGCGACGGGAACGCGGCCGACGTCGAGGTCGGCGCGCCGTCCGGGGTGTGGACGTAGACGTCGAGCAGCTGGGCGCCGAGCGCGGACCCGAAGGTCGGGGTGAGGTCGGCCAGCGTCGTCTGCAGGACGACGGTGTCGCCGCTGTCGACGACCCGCCACCCGGTGAGGTCGTACGCGCCCGGGTGGAAGGCCGACGCCGTCGGGTAGGCGTAGGTGCCCGGCCCGTCGTCGTCCCCGGTCGGGTCGGTGACCTGCTGCACGACGGTCCCGGAGACGTACGACGACACGACGGTCGCCTGCGCGAAGCCGGTCGCCCCGGTGGCCCCGCCGGTCGTCACGGTCGCCGTGACGACGGTCGTGCCGGTCGGGGTGGGGATGGTCGCGGACCAGGTGCCGTCGGCGCCGGCGCGGACGGTGACGAGCGTCGTCGTCCCGCCGCTGTCGGTCGCGGTGGCGGCGACGTCGACGCGCGCGTTCGCGGGCGCCGTCCCGGTGATGCCTGTGGTCGCCGAGTCGGCGGTGGCCGGCGCGGTGACCGTCACCGGCACGGTCGGGACCGAGCCGACGGCGTAGCGGGCGGCGACGTCCTTCGGCTGCTCGACGAGCCGGCCCTGGGCCAGCGACTGCACGAGGCGGACCTCCTGGGCCTGGGCCCAGGTCAGCGGCGCGGCCGAGCCGGCCGGCTTGCCCGGCTCGAAGCCGATCGAGGCCAGCGTCGGGTCGGTGCCGTACGGCGACGCGGCGACGGCCGGGTCTTCCCAGGTCTGCTCGGGCACGAGGCCGACGCCGGAGGCCTGACGGTCCATCGTGCGCAGCAGGCTGCTCGCGGCCGGCGCGTTGCCGGTGGCGAGCAGGTGCTCGGCGCGCTCGCCGCCGAGGACCGGCCACAGGTGGCCGGAACCCTTGCCGGTCGTCGGCCAGGGCTGGCCGTCGACGGGGCAGTCGGTCGGGTCGGCGGTCCAGCAGTCGCCGTACCCGTCCTCGGAGCCGGCGGCGTCGGTGCCGTAGCGGTAGAAGCCGGTGCCGGTCGGGGTGTCGCGGCGGATGACCTGGTCGACGACCTTGAGCGAGGCCCGCACGTCGGGGTCGCCCGCCGGCAGGACGCCGAGCCGGGGCAGCTCGAGGAAGCCCTGGTCGATGATCGAGCGCTGGTCGGCGTCGACCGAGCCGTTGCCGAGGTTGTAGGTGACGGCCTCGTCCGGGTTCCCGTTCTTGGACAGCCGGATGAAGTAGCGACCGGTCGCGTACGGCCCGGTCGACGTCACCGTCCAGCCCTTGATGCTGCGCTGGTAGTGGTCGGCCGTCGCGCGGTAGACCCGGGCGGCGGCGTGGTCGCCCTGGACGTCGGCGATCCGACCCGCGGCGACGAGCCCGGCGATCTCGGCGGCGATGGTCGAGGGGGAGTAGCCGCTCTGCTCCTCCCACCGCTCGTTGCCGAACGACGGACCGTGGGCGACGACGAAGTCGGCGGCCTTCTTGATGTGGTCGCGGTATAGCGTCGCGTCACCGGCGAGGCCGGACTGCAACGCCATGAGGATCGGGTACGACGTCTCGTCGAGCTGGTCGCCGCCGGTGTCCGGCGCGACCTGGCCGTTCGGCAGGCTGTTGCGCGGCATCCGGCCGTCGGCCAGCTGCTGGCGCTCGAAGAGGAAGCGGGTGCTCGCCTGCGCGGTCGCGACGTCGCCGGCGGCGAGGAAGCCGGTGAAGGCCTCGTACAGGTCGCGGGCGAAGATCTCGCGGTAGGAGCCGAAGTAGACCGGCTGACCGTTGACCTTGGTGCCGGCCGCGACGGCCTGGCCCCACGGGCTGGACAGCGAGGCGGCGACGGCGCCGGGGAAGGTCTTGTCCTCGCTGGCCTTGAGGACGTTGACGGAGAGCCAGTAGGCCTGCGCGGCGCGCTCGCTCGCGGCCGGGGTGAGGCCCGGCAGGGTGCGCGGGGGCTTGCGCAGCGGGGCGTCGTACGCCGTCCAGGTGTCCTCGTAGGCGGAGCGGGTGCTCGCGAACGGCGCGGTCGCCGACGCGCCGGCGACGGCGATGGCGGCGTTCCGCTTCGGCGCGTAGCCGAGGGCGAGGGTGGCCGTGCCCGACCCGCCGAGGTCGAGCCGGGCGGTCTGGACGACGTTGCCGGCGGTGGCCGTCGTCGCCGTCGACGTGAGCCGGTGGTCGGCGTCGAGCTGGGTCAGCCCGTCGCTCGCGGTCCCGACGAAGCCACTCTGCGCCTGGGTGAAGGGGCGGTCGGCTCGCAGGACGCCGTACAGCGGCGTGGCGTAGTCGCGGTTCGCCGCCTGGCTGGCCGTCGACAGGTCGCGGCTGACCAGTGCGGTGGTCGCGCCGTCGACCGACGCGTCGTCGGCCCCACCGTTCTGGGTGGTGGCGTCGCCGCCCCCGCCGTTGCCGTTGACGGAGGCGTCGTACCGGACGTAGACCTGCAGGCCCGGGGTGCGGGTGAGCAGGTGGACCTTCATGACGACCGCGTCGCGGGCCGGGTCGGTGACGTACTCGGTGACGAGGGTCCACTTCCCGCTCTTCGCGCGGGAGGTGACCTCGCAGGCCATCCCGGCCTTGTCCGTCGTGCGGACGGTGTACGTCGCGTCGCGGCTCTGCAGGTCGGTGAAGGTCGAGCCGTCGGTGACCGCGAGCTGCAGGGTCTCGACGTTGGTGTTGTCGATGGTGGGCGAGTAGACGTCGGACAGGACGCCGTTCGCGACGGTGTACCAGACCTTCGAGGTGCGGTTGGCGGCCGTGCCCAGGCAGTCCTTGCGCGACAGGCCGAAGTGGCTCATCGCGCCGGGGCCGCCGGTGACGGCGTCGGTCGAGGTCGGGGAGGCCGGGGTCGCGGGGGCCGCGACGGCGGGCAGGGCCGGGACGGCCGCGACGAGCGCGGCGGCCGCCGCGACGGGGATCAGGAGTGGACGGCGAAGGGCCACGCTTCTCTGCGTGGCGCGTGAGGTGTGACGCACGGGTCGCATCGTGGTGCCTCGCGGGGGGCGCGGCAAGCCTGGAGCGTCACGGCGCGCCGACAGGGTCCTCGCGCATCATGGGCCGGTGCTCGCGAACCTCGCCCCGGCCCGGCGGCGGTTCGTGCTCGCGGTGCTCGGGCTCGCCCTGCTCGGCTCGGTCGCGGTCGCCGTCGGAGTGCTGCGCGACCGGTCCGACGCGGCCGCGCCGGTCGACCCGTCCAGGCCCGGACCGGTGCTCCTCGTCCCCGGGTACGGCGGCTCGGAGCAGTCCCTCGCGCCGCTGGCCGCCGTGCTGCGTGACGCCGGTCGCGACGTCACCGTCGTCCCGCTGCCGGACCGGGCCCAGGGCCCCCTCGACGACCAGGCCGACGCGCTCGCGGCCGCGGTGTCCGCGGTCCGGGGTCGCACCGGCGCGTCCTCGGTCGACCTCGTCGGCTACTCGGCCGGTGGCGTCGTGGCCCGCCTCTACGTCCTCGAGCACGGCGGGGCCGGGCAGGTCCGCCGGCTGGTGACGCTCGGCTCACCGCACCACGGGACCGAGGTCGCGGCCCTGGGCTCGCTCGTACCCGGCACCTGCCCGACGGCGTGCCAGGAGCTCGCTCCGGACAGCGCGCTGCTGGCCCGGCTGGACCGCGAGCCGCTGCCCGTGGGCCTCGTCGCCCTCTCGCTGTGGTCGCGCGACGACGAGGTCGTCGTGCCCCCGACCTCGTCGGTGCTGGCCGGAGTTCCCAGCCCCGCCGTGCAGGACGTCTGCCCGGCGGTCACCGTGGGCCACGGCGGGCTGCCGGGCGACCGGGCGGTGCAGCGGATCGTCGCGCTCACCCTGGGCACCGGGCCGGTGCCGACCTCGACGGCGCGAGCGGGCGCGATCTGCTGACCCGCCCCTGGCGCAGGCCGTGCGGGTCAGTGTCCGATGTCGACCCATCGCGTCAGAGCCGTGACACATCGCCCACAGTGGGGCACCTGATTATGAGACAGGCCGCCGAGGACCTCATCAAAGAGCTCTTGCCCGGGATCGATGAGGCCGTAGCCGAGGAGACGCCGGGCTCATCTCTGACGCGCGACACGGTCCGCACGCGCTCATTCACAGATCGAGTGAAAGCCAAGGTCCTAGCCCTTCCGGCGCACTCGCCAAAGTAAGACCTCTGAAACGGAGGGTGCGCTGAAGCACCGCGTCGCGGGCGCGGCCGTCCCACTCGCCGCGATTCGATCGCATCGCGGCTCTGCTCAACGCGCGCGAACACATCGGGTGATCGTTCGACCACCGGGGTCAGAAGCCGTTCATGACTCGGACGGGGGCATACCGAATCGCCGACGGCACGTCTACTGCGGACGCTCAGCTGGGGGTAGGTCGCTCAAAATCCAGTCCTGAACGTCGCCTCGCTCCTCGTCAGTCAGTTCGAGCCCGGCCTGTTCGCACCGATAGAGCACGCATTCGTACCAACGTTCGGCTAGTCCGCGCGCGTCCAGACCGACTGTCCGAGGGTCGGCGCCGGCATACACGAGGCCGGTCACGACGAAGTTCACCGAGGTGCGCGGGACCGGGGCAATTGAGTCAGCGGTCAATTCGCGCACGTCGAAACCGATCCGCCCCAACCTTGGCTGCACCTTGGCAACCTGGGCAAGTCCGTCGAACAGGACCGCATACTGCTGGGACGTCAGCAGGGGCGCCTTGGTCACCCGCGCCACCCGTGATCGCACCTCATCGGGAGTGTCGGCATCTTGGGAGGGCGTGGATGCCTCCCGCGACGGGTCAAGCACCAGACCGCCACTATCCGTTGAGCGGTACTCCAACTCAGGCAGGAGTTGTCGCACGAAGGGGCCGAACCCACCAGTCCCCGCCCATCCGGACGCGGCGATGTGCGGCACCTCCCGCAATGCGGCGGCCGCGGCTGACGATCCAGGAACGGAGCCGTCACTCGCGGCAACTCGTTCGCGGATAGCGGCCACTGCCCGATCGGACTCATCCTCGGTCACCGACAGTCGGTCGATCGTGTCGACGAGGTCATCCTGTGCCTCGTCGTCGTCCGAGAAAGCCGTGACGAGCTCCATCCCGCCCATCGTGGCGTCACAGACGGCTTGGTACGCCGGCGCAGCATTTCCAGCGGCGATCATGAGTGTTCTGCGATTGTGTCGGCGCAATTTGGTCATGAGTGGGCTGAAGTCCGCATCGGCGGAGCAGATCACGAACTCGTCGTAGCGAGTTACATGGGAAAGGGCGTCGACCACGTCGATCACGATGTGCGTGTCGGCGGCCGACTTGCCTCGCTGCGTCAGGGAGGGGCAATCGATGACGCGGAAGCCTGCGGCAACGAATTGGGCGCGATACCGAGCGAAACGATGAGGGTTCAGGTAGCAGTCTCGAACCAAGAACCTTCGTTCGAAGTCTCCGTCTTCGTCCCTTCCTTGGCTTAGATGGCGGAGGAGGCGACCTGGGTCGTTGGCGAACGCCTCCGCGGTCGCTTCGTCCAGTTGGGCTAACCCGATGTAGACGTTGTCGAAATCCACGTACAAGGCCGACGTCAACCGGCGCATTGGTCCCCCCAACTCGTCGCCGCAACTTTCCTGCTCGACCGTACAGCGCACGTCCGTCCGGCGGAGTCCTTCGACTTCACAGACGGGGTTCGGGTGGGCGCTTCGTGTGCTGCGGCAGCCGGGTCCCGTCCAGGTCTCCCGCGACGCGAGGTCCACCAGCCATGTCGCTTCCGCCGTGCCATACTGCGCCGCGAGTCCGGCCGTCCCATCCCGCCGCCTGTCGACCACGTTCCTCTAGGGCACAGTGGGGTTCGGCGCGATCGAATGCCGTGTTGCTGAGTGCGCATCCCGGTTGGGGGTACCGGTCCGGTATGACGTTGAACTATGTGAGGCGAGGGCGTGGCAGCCCGCTGTTGCTCGTGCACGGTCTGGGTGCCGGGTGGCAATCGTGGTCCCCGATCCTCGATGGACTGGCCGAGCATCGTGAGGTGATCGCTGTCGACCTTCCGGGATTCGGCGAGTCGCCGCCGTTGACCAGCGAGGTGTCGATCGCCACCTTGACCGACGCGGTCGTGGAGTTCATCCGCGAACAGGACCTGGACGGGGTCTCGACCGTCGGTCAGTCGATGGGCGCCCGGATGGTGCTCGAGCTCGCGCGGCGGGGTGTCGGCGGCGACACCGTGGCGTTGGACCCGGGCGGCTTCTGGAGCGACCGAGAGGTCGCTGTCTTCGGCGCCACACTGCGGCCGTCGATCGCGTTGGTCAAGGCGTTGCGACGCATGTTGCCGGTGCTGCTCGGTAGCCCGGCGGGAAGGACTCTGCTGCTGGCGCAGTTGTCGGCTCGCCCCTGGGCGCTCTCGCGCGAGACCGTGCTGCCCGACGTGCGCGGGCTGGCCGAATCCCCTTCGACCGGCGCGGCCTTGAGCGCTCTCATCAAGGGGCCTAAGCAACAGGGAGCCCCTGCCGGCACGGTCCCCGGCCGGGTCACGATCGGGTGGGGTCGTCGCGACCTGGTGACCGTGCCGAGACAGGCCGCCCGTGCGACGCAGCTCTTCCCGGACGCGGAGCTGCACTGGTTCGAGCGATGCGGTCATTTCCCTCAATGGGACGCACCGCACGAAGCGACCCGACTGATCCTCGACCACACCGATTGAGGGATGTCACCCGGCCGGCCGGCGGCGCCCCGCTTCTGTCGCTGACGGTCGCCTCGGAGGATGTACGGCCCGGAGGCGTGGAATCCGTCGACGGCATCACGTGTCAAGTCACCCTCATGTGCCCCGTGGAGGACTGTCGTGCCGCAAGTCGGACGTTGATCGAGGTGCCCGACACGGCCGCGTGAGTGGCCGTCCGACGTCGCGCTGAACGCACGGACGATCGTCGGTCCGCGCGCCCGATGAAGAGTGGTTCGATGTCACGGTCCGCACGCCGGAGTTGCTCGCCAACTCCGATCGCCGAGCCGGCGACATCGACGACGCGGCATCACCTCGACGTCAACGTCGACGTCCGGCGAAGCTCACAGCCTGGTTGTCATCAAGAGTGCAGGCTCCGGCTGGCGAGACGTGGTCGAAGATCGGCCAACGACTCAGTGCACTGGACTACGGGGAGTTCGAGGACTACCCGTCAGCTCGTGACGTCGCGGGTGGCGAAGTTGGCCCAGGCGGCGGCGAGGAAGACGACGACGTACACCGCCTGGAGGCCGACCCCGCGCTCGAGGTTGCTCCACAGGACGGGGTCCCGGTAGAGGTCGACGAAGGAGAGCCAGTAGCGCGTCGGGAGGTACGGCTGCAGCGGGCGCGCGGCGTCGACGGTGAGCAGCAGCGAGCTGCCGATGAGGAAGGCCATCGCGCCGAGGCTCGCGGTCTGCGGCGAGTCGGTGAGCGTTGAGAGGAACAGCCCGAGGGCGGCGACGCCGAGCATCGAGACGGTGACGTAGAGGACCGCCACGACGGTGCGCCACGCGATGTCGCCGGGGGTGAGGACCGAGCCCGACAGGCTGACCATCCCGCCCTGGAGCGTGCCCTTGCCGAGCAGCAGCCGACCGACGAGGAACCCGACGCCCGCCACCGAGACGACGGCCGTGAGGACGAAGGCCGTCACCGCCACGAGCTTGCGCACGAGCAGCCGGGTGCGCCCGACCGGGCGCACGAGCAGGTAGCGCAGGGTGCCGGCCTGGGCCTCGCCGGCGACCGCCTCGCCGGCCACGACCGCCACCGAGATGGGCAGGAAGAGCGGCAGGACGATGGCCAGCGCGGCGATGGCGAAGAGCGACCCGTCGGCGACGACCGCCGAGAGGAACGCCGGACCGGTGCCCGGGCGGGGCGCCAGGCGGGTCCAGGCGAGCAGCCCGGCCACGACCGTCGGCAGCAGGTTGAGCAGCAGCAGGGCGACCCAGGTCCGGCGTCGACCGAAGAGCTTCGCGAGCTCGACCGGGATCACGTCGGCACCTCGTCGCCCGCCCGGGCGTGCGTGCGCTCCTCGACGACCTCCTCGAGGGTGCGGCGCTCGGGACCGAGCTCGGCCACGCGGACCCCGGCCTCGACGAGCCGGGCGTTGAGTGCGGCCGGGTCGGGGACGCGCACGAGCAGCCGCTCGCCGTCACGGCCCTCGACCTGCCCGTCGAGCGCGGTCAGCGCGAGGTCGGGGTCGGGCGTGACGACCACGGTGCGGCCGGTGGGCGCCCGCAGCGTGGCCAACGGTTCCTGCAGGACGAGCCGGCCCCGGTCGAGCAGACCGATCCGGGTGCACACCTGCTCCACCTCGGCGAGCAGGTGGCTGGAGAGGAAGATCGTCGTGCCCTGCGCGTGCAGGGCGAGCAGCAGCCCGCGGATCTCGCGGATCCCCTGCGGGTCCAGCCCGTTGGTCGGCTCGTCGAGGACGAGCAGATCCGGGCGGCGCAGCAGCGCCGCCGCGAGCCCGAGCCGCTGGCGCATCCCCAGCGAGTAGGCGCGGACCGGGCGCTTGCCGACCGCCCCCAGCCCGACGAGCTCGAGCACCTCCTGGGCCCGGGCGGTGCGGTCGCGGCGCCCGCCCCCGGCGGGTCCGCGCTCGCCGCGACCGCTGGCGTCGTGCAGCACGAGGTTGCGGCGGCCGGAGAGGTGACCGTAGGCCGCGGGCCCCTCGACGAGGGCGCCGACCCGGGGCAGCACGGAGGCTGCCGAGGCCGGCATGGGTCGACCGAGCAGCTCGATCGACCCCGAGGTGGCGAGGACGAGACCGAGCAGGCACCGGACGGTCGTGGTCTTGCCCGAGCCGTTCGCGCCGAGGAAGCCGTAGACGTCGCCGGCGTGCACCTGCAGGTCGACCGCGTCGACCGCGGTGACGCCGCCGTACCGCTTGGTGAGGCCGTGGGTGGCGACGACGACCTGGCCGGTCACGACGCCGCCCGGGGCAGCGCGGCGGCCGCCTGCGCGAGCCCGGCCGGGGTGAGGGTGCCGGCCAGCAGCCAGCTCCGCCCGGTCACCGCGGGGTCGGTGACGAGCAGGCCGACGGGCCCGACGGCGACCTCGAGGCCCTCGGGCACGGCGGTGACGCCGGCGGCCGCGCGCAGCTGGGCCCGCAGCGACCCGGCGACCTCACCCGGCAGCTCGCCGACCGCGAGCCGGGTGACGCCGCGGCCGTACTGCGCCACCCCCGGGAGGCCGTCGACCGCGGTGGCGCGCGGCAGCCCGAGCAGGGTGGCGGGCAACGAGGAGGCGTCCCCGTCCCGGCCGACGGCCCGCGCGAGGTCGAGGCGGCGCCGGGTGAAGACCCGCGCGCCCGGGGGCGGCGTGAAGGCGACCACCTGCTCGTCCGGGGTGCCGGGGCTGAAGTCGAGGAACGTGGTCGACAGGGCCGGGGTGGCGCTCGTGCGCGAGGACACCTCGACGGTCAGTGGGACGCCCGACTCCCGGTCGGCCCACACGTCGACGTGGGCGATGCTCGAGAGCGGTTCGTCCGGAGTGAGCCGCAGCCCGTCGGCGACGCGGCCGGCCACCCTTCGGGCGGGCAGCGACAAGACCTGTCCCGCCGTCGCCCCGCTCAGCAGCCGGGCCGCGAGCGCCGGGGGCAGGGTGTCCGTGGCCCGGGGGAGGCGGACGGCGCCGGGCACGTCCGGGGCACTGCGGGCGACGTCGGTGTCCTCGAAGTCGAAGACCTGGGTGCCGCCGGCGGAGGTGCGACTGCTCAGCTCGCCGGTCGGGCTGAGCGTGTCGGCGCGCCAGTCCGTCGGGCCGCGCCACCACACCCGCTGCTGGGTGCGGCCACCGAGGAGCGACGCGACGTCCGAGAGCTGCCCACCGGTCGGCAGGGCCAGGCTGCCGGTGCTCTCGGCGTAGCCGGAGTACGGGTGGTCGGCCGCCGCGCGGACCCGGGCGAGCAGCGCCGCCGCGTCGCGCCGGTCGGAGGCGCCCACGGGCCAGGCGCCGACGACCGACGGCAGGCTGACGAGGACGGCCACCACGAGCAGGACGACGGTCCAGCGCCCGCGGCGGTTCATGGGCGCACGGTACGTCAGAGGCCTGTCACGACGGGTTCGCGGGGAACCTAGGATGGATGGCGGCCCGCTCCCGACCGAAGGACCTCTCCGTGCTCCGCACCCACGACGCCGGCACCCTGCGTGCCGGCGACTCCGGCCAGACCGTCACCCTCGCGGGCTGGGTGGCCCGGCGGCGCGACCACGGCGGCGTCGCCTTCCTCGACCTGCGCGACGCCTCGGGCGTCGTCCAGGTCGTCGTCCGCGACGAGGTCCTCGAGCAGGGCGGCGCGCACGACCTGCGCAACGAGTACTGCGTCGCCGTCACCGGCACCGTCGGCGCGCGGCCCGAGGGCAGCGCCAACACCAACCTGCCGACCGGCGAGGTCGAGGTGACGGCGAGCTCGATCGAGGTGCTCAACCCGGCCGCGCCGCTGCCCTTCCAGATCGACGAGCGCGTCACGGTCGGTGAGGAGGCGCGGCTGCGCTACCGCTACCTCGACCTGCGCCGCCCGGCCCCGGCCGCGGCGCTGCGCCTGCGCAGCAAGGTCAACGCCGCCGCGCGCGAGGTGCTGGCCGGCCACGACTTCGTCGAGATCGAGACCCCGACGATGACCCGCTCCACGCCCGAGGGCGCGCGCGACTTCATCGTCCCCGCCCGCCTCGCGCCCGGCTCCTGGTACGCCCTGCCGCAGAGCCCCCAGCTGTTCAAGCAGCTGCTCATGGTCGCCGGGATGGAGCGGTACTACCAGATCGCCCGCTGCTACCGCGACGAGGACTTCCGCGCCGACCGGCAGCCGGAGTTCACCCAGCTCGACATCGAGATGTCCTTCGTGCAGGAGGACGACGTCCTCACCCTCGGCGAGGAGCTCGCGGTCGCGCTCTGGCGCCTCATCGGGGTCGAGCTGCCCACGCCGTTCCCGCGGATGTCCTACGCCGAGGCGATGGCCCGCTTCGGCACGGACAAGCCCGACCTGCGCTTCGGTCAGGAGCTCGTCGACTGCACGTCGTACTTCGCCTCGACCCCGTTCCGGGTCTTCCAGGCCGAGTACGTCGGCGCCGTCGTCATGCCCGGCGGGGCGTCGCAGCCGCGCAAGCAGCTCGACGCCTGGCAGGACTGGGCCAAGCAGCGCGGCGCGCGCGGCCTGGCCTACGTGCTCGTCCAGGAGGACGGCGAGCTCGGCGGCCCGGTCGCCAAGAACCTCTCCGAGGAGGAGCGCGCCGGCCTCGCCGCCCAGGTGGGCGCCCAGCCCGGCGACTGCGTCTTCTTCGCCGCCGGCGCGGCCAAGGCCAGCCGGGCGCTGCTCGGCGCCGCGCGTCTGGAGATCGGCCGCCGCGGTGGCCTCATCGACGAGGCGGCGTGGAGCTTCCTCTGGGTCAACGACGCACCCCTCTTCGAGCCGTCCGGCGACGCCGTCGCCGCCGGTGACGTCGCCGTCGGCGCCGGCGCGTGGACCGCGGTCCACCACGCCTTCACCTCGCCCAAGGCCGAGTTCCTCGACACCTTCGACACCGACCCGGGGCCGGCGCTCGCCTACGCCTACGACATGGTGTGCAACGGCAACGAGATCGGCGGCGGGTCGATCCGTATCCACCGCCGCGACGTCCAGGAGCGCGTCTTCGACGTCATGGGCCTCGCCCCCGAGGAGGCGCAGGAGAAGTTCGGCTTCCTCCTCGACGCCTTCGCGTACGGCGCCCCGCCGCACGGCGGCATCGCCTTCGGCTGGGACCGGATCTGCGCGCTGCTGGCCGGCGCCGACTCGATCCGCGAGGTCATCGCCTTCCCCAAGAGCGGCGGCGGCTACGACCCGCTGACCGGGGCGCCCGCGCCGATCACGCCGCAGCAGCGCACCGAGGCCGGCGTCGACAGCAAGCCCGAGAAGAAGGACGCGTCTGCCGCAGAGGCCTGAACCCCGGGGGCCGGCCCTCGACGTGCGGGACGGCGCGGGCGGGTCTAGCGTCACGGCCGTGACCCGCCGCACGCGCCGCCTCGTCGTCCTCGCCGCCGTCGCGGTCGTGCTCACCGCCCTCACCGGGCTGGCGTCCGCGCCGGCCGTCAGCGCGGCGGCGCCCACCCCGCCGAGCCAGTACGGCGACTCGTGGGACAACCCGCGCACGCCCGAGCCGCCGGTCGCCGTGCCCGCCACCCGGCGCTGCACCGAGCGCGTCGTCGACCACCCGTTCGCGGACTTCGACGTCTACCACCACCAGCACGTGCCGCCGGCGTCGTGCCCTGGGCCGTGGTCGAAGGTCGTGCTGCGCCTCGACGGCTCGGTGGCCGGGCGCCAGTTCGACCGGCTCGGCTACGTCGACATCGGCGGCGTGCGCGCCCTGACCCTGTCCACCCCGGAGCCGAGCGCGGCCGGCATCCACTGGCACGTCGAGAAGGACGTCACCGACCTCAGCGCCCTGCTGGAGAAGCGGCAGGACGTGAGCGCCTTCATCGGCAACGTCGTCGACACCACCTACACCGGCGTCCTCGACGTCACCGTGGACCTCGACTTCTACGCCACCGGCCCCGGCGCGCCGGCGGCCGACGTACCCGACGCGGTCCTCCCGCTCGCCGACCCGGTCCGCGACGGCACCGACCTCGTCGGCTCGATGACGTTGCCGCGCAACGCGACCCGGCTGCTGGCGGCCGTCGACGCGACCGGCTCCGGCGGCGGCTGCGAGGAGTTCTGGGACACCAGCGCCCCGACCTCGACCGGCTACTCGTGCTCCGACGGCCTGCCATACCGCGAGGTCGACGTGAGCATCGACGGGCGCCTGGCCGGCGTCGCGGCGCCGTACGCCGTCGTCTACACCGGCGGCTGGTCCAACCCGTTCCTCTGGTACACGACACCGTCCCCGAAGGCGTTCGACATCCCGGCCCTCGGCTACGACCTCACCCCCTTCGTCGGCACCCTCACCGATGGGAGGCCGCACCAGCTGCGCGTGCACGTCGTGGGCCTGCCCGACGGCCAGTCGGGGTGGACCCTCTCCCCGTCGTTCCGCGTCTGGCGCGACGCCGGGGCCACGCAGGTGACCGGCGGCCTCACCTCGTCGAGCACCGGCGAGCCGAAGGTCACCAGCGACGTCGCCGGCACCGGCGACGGCCCGGGCCACGTCGACCTGACGGCCACCCGCAGCTTCACCGCCACCGGCTGGGTGCGCACCTCGACCGGCCGCGTGACGACGACGGTGCAGCGCGCCCTGCGCAACACCAGCGCCCACGTCTGGACCGACCAGGAGGGCGACGACACGCTGCACGCGGCCTGGCGCGACACCCAGACGGTGACGGCCACGCCCGCTGCCGGTCGCGCCACCGTGACGACCGACGAGCGCCGGTACGCCAAGGACGGCACCCTCGGCTTCCACCCGCACGCCGGCGTCGACGGTGCGTACGACGTCACCGGCGACCTCGCCATCACCTGGCACGCCGGCCACGTCGTCACCCGAGGCGCGAGCGTCCTCGCCGACCACCAGGAGACCAGCGGCTACGACGGGACCGCCTCGTGGGTGTACGGCGTCCCGCGCGAGGACCGGCACGGAGAGGCCGACACCCGCTCGTGGTCCACGGTGACCGACCGCGGCGCGGACGGGTCGACGACGTCGTACCAGCGCCGGCTGCACTCGGTGAACGGCGTCGTCGTCGCCGACCGCACGACCTGGTCGTAGCCCGCCCGCTCAGCGCACGACGAGGTCGATCTCGACGCTGCCGCCGGGGGCCGTCGTCGCCTCGGCGGAGCCCGACCTCGCGCCCAGGCTCACCTGCAGGCGGTAGCGGCCCGGGGCCAGCCCGTACCACTCGTAGCGCCCCTCGCCGTCGGTGAGCACGGCCTTCTCCGGCACCGGCTTGAGCGGGCGGTCGAGGCTCGTCGCCTCGACGAGGACCCCCGCGACCGGGGCCCCGGCGGCGTCGGTGACGTGCCCGCCGAACGGGGGAGCGGCGCGCGACCCCGCGTCCAGCGGTCCGGCGGAAGCCCCGTCGGGACCGGCTACGGTGCCCGCGGTCGACGCCGACCCGCACGCGGCGAGCAGGAGCAGCAGCAGGGCGGTGGTGGCGCGCAGGGGGTGGTTCATGGCTCTCCTTCGGTACAGGACCGGTGCGGCACGCCGGACGGGGTGTGCCCTGGAGGACACACCCCGCCCGGTCGATCGTTCCCGTTCCCGCCGCGGTCAGGGCTGGGCGACGATGTTCATGAAGGTCGTGAACTTCGCCTGGGTGATCCGGGTCCCGCTGTTGTGCGTCGCGCTGAGCGAGCCGACACCGTTGGTGTGGATGGCCATCGCGCACGGGCCGCCGGCGCAGTAGGCGGCCGTCGAGCCGCGGTACTGCCACACCGGGAGCCGCTGTTGCCGCCGGTCGTGTCGTTGTCGTAGAAGATCCGGTAGGTCTGCGACGCGCGGACCTGGTCGTACGACATCCACTGCGTGCTCGGCTTGTCACCGGGGTAGCCGGTGACCCGGGTGAAGAGGCCGTCGAGCGCCGCGCTCTGCCACCACATGCCGTACCAGCCGGTGCTGCTGCCGACGGGCGAGCTCAGCTTGACGATCGCGGCGTCGTAGTCTGACGAGGCGCTGTTCAGCCAGCCGTTGAGCGCCCAGGTGCCGCGCGAGGTGTAGGTGCCGAAGGGCGCCGTACCCCCGTTGCTGCCGGGCGTGAAGGTCAGGCCGGAGTACCAGCTGCCGCCCGTGCCGCCGGTGTGCACGCAGTGGCCGGCGGTGAGCATCGTGTCCTTGCTGATCATCCAGCCGGTGCAGTGCAGCGCGCCGTTGCGCCGGATGAGGACGGTGGCGCTGAAGGGGTACGACGTCGTGCCGAGCACCTGGAAGCGGTCGTCGCTGCCGATGACGCTGTTGGCGGTCATCCCGCCGGAGACGTGCGCGCGCCCCGGTGACGGGTTCGACCCGCGGGGCACGGCGCCCTTGAAGGCGAGGGCGGTCGCGGCCTGCTGCGGCGTGACGACCCGACCGGTGCTCGAGACGAGCGCGTCGGGGTCGAGCGCACGGGTCGTCGCCGACGTCGTGGCCGACGTGGCCGTCGACTCGGGCGAGGGCCCGGCGCTCGCGGCGCCGGTGCCGGCCGCGGTGAGCGCGGCCGTCGCGACGCCGACCCCGGCGAGCAGGACGAGGGCGCGGCGCAGCCGCCGGCGGCGGGGTGAGGAGGCGAGGGTGGTGGACATGGCAGGTGGTCCTTCCGTCGTGCGCCGCGCTCCCTGGTGGCGGCGTCGGGGGGAGGAGGGCTCGGGGGGCCGCCGGATACGTCGCTAGGCTGCGAGCCGATGACCGACGAGACCGGCGACCTCTTCGCCGCGGCCCGCGCCGAGAGCGCCCGCGACGCCCCGGACCCGTCGGCGGCGACGGCGCCGCCGCTCGCCGTGCGGATGCGGCCGCGTCGGCTGGAGGAGGTGCGCGGGCAGGCCACGGTGCTGCGTCCCGGCAGCCCGCTGCGCCGGCTCGTCGAGGGCAGCGGCGGCACGGCCGGCCCGCTGTCGGCCATCATCTGGGGCCCGCCGGGCACCGGCAAGACGACCCTCGCGCACCTCGTCGCGACCGCCGCCGAGCGGCGCTTCGTCGAGCTGTCCGCGGTGACCGCCGGCGTCAAGGACGTCCGCGCGGTGCTCGACCAGGCGGTCCGGGACCGCGACCTCTACGGCCGGCAGACCGTCCTGTTCCTCGACGAGATCCACCGCTTCAGCAAGGCCCAGCAGGACGCCCTGCTGCCCGGCGTGGAGAACCGCGTCGTCGTGCTCGTCGCCGCGACGACGGAGAACCCGTCCTTCTCGGTCATCTCGCCGCTGCTCTCGCGCTCGGTCCTCGTCACCCTCGAGCCGCTCGCCGACGCCGACCTCGGCGACCTGCTCGACGCCGCGGTTGCCGACGAGCGCGGGCTGGCGGGGGAGTACGCGCTCGCCGACGACGCCCGTGCCCACCTGGTCCGGCTGGCCGGCGGCGACGCCCGGCGCGCGCTCACCTCGCTCGAGGCCGCGGCCGGGGTGGCGCAGGACGCCGTACCGCCCTCGGCGCCGCCGCCGGACGGGACCCGCGAGCCGGTGACGGTGACGCTCGCCCACGTCGAGCAGGCGGTCGCCCAGGCCGCCGTCCGCTACGACCGCACCGGCGACCAGCACTACGACGTCGCGTCCGCCCTCATCAAGTCGATGCGCGGCAGCGACGTCGACGCTGCCCTGCACTGGCTGGCCCGGATGCTCGAGGCGGGGGAGGACCCGCGCTTCGTCGCGCGGCGGATCGTCATCTCGGCCAGCGAGGACGTCGGCATGGCCGACCCGACCGCGCTGCAGACCGCGGTCGCCGCGATGCACGCCGTCGCCCAGGTCGGCATGCCGGAGGCGCGGATCATCCTCGCGCAGGCCGTCGTCCACAACGCGCTCGCGCCGAAGTCGAACGCCGCCTACGCCGGCATCAACGCCGCCATCGCCGACGTGCGCGCCGGCCGCGGGGGGACGGTGCCGGTGCACCTGCGCGGCAGCGGGTACGCCGGCGCGTCCCGGCTCGGGCACGGTGACGGCTACGTCTACGCGCACGACGAGCCGGACGGCGTCGCCGCGCAGCAGTACCTGCCCGACGACCTCGCCCACGCCGACCCGCCGACCGCGTACTACCGGCCCACGGACCGCGGTTTCGAGGAGCGGCTGTCGGCGCGGTGGCGCTGGCTGTCGGAGCGGCTGCGCGGTCGCTGAGCCCCTCCGCCGCCCGGGCGGACCTGCAGGATCATCCGTCGTCGGGACGTCGTACGGGCGTTGCTGCGGTGCGCGGCCGCCCGGACGGCACGAATTGCGGTCTGCGTGACACCGATGTCAACGACATGTCTCCAGCATGTGTCGGAGGTAACGATCTGACATCAACGGTGGCGCGCGCCTTCCGTCTCCCCGTGGGTCGCGTGACAAGGTGACCGCCATCGCGTGCCTCCCAGGGGGCGGCACGCGGGGGCGCCCCCGGCAGCAGGCGGGCGCCGACCCCGACCGGAAGGACCACCCCCGCGTGTCCCAGGTGACGACCGCCCTCGTCGACGACACCCTCGAGGGGGCGGCCCCGGCTCCCGCCGGCGACGTCCGCGCCGGGCGCTCGCCGGGCCAGGTCGCGTGGTCGCGCCTGCGGCGCGACAAGGTGGCGATCGGCTCGACCGTCGTCGTGCTGTTCTTCGTGCTCATCGCGCTGTTCGCGCCGGTCCTCGTGGGGATCGAGGGGGAGACCCTCGGGACCTACCACTCCGAGCTCATCTCGGCCTCGGACACCCTGCCGATCATCGGCGCCAACGCCCAGCACTGGTTCGGCGTCGAGCCGCGCACCGGTCGCGACCTGTTCGCCCTGTGGGCGTACGGCGCCCGGCCCTCGCTCATCATCGGCTTCGTCGCCGCGCTGGCCTCGACGGTCCTCGGCGTGGTCCTCGGTCTCGTCGCGGGCTACCTCGGCGGGATCGCCGACCGGGTCATCTCGTGGGTCGTCGACCTGCTGCTCTCGCTGCCCTACCTGCTCGTCGTCATCGCCCTCGTGCCGATCATCCAGAACCGGGTCGGCAACGGGCAGATCCTCTCCGCCGAGCAGACCTCGACGGTGCGCTTCTGGACGATCATCGGCGTGCTGGTCTTCTTCGGCTGGATCGGCCTGGCCCGCCTCATCCGCGGCGAGGTCTTCTCGCTGCGCGAGCGCGAGTTCGTCCAGGCGGCGCGGGTGATCGGCGTGCCGACCCGCCGGATCCTCTTCCGCGAGATCCTGCCCAACCTCGTCGGCCCCATCATCGTGTCGGCGTCGATCGCCGTCCCGGCGTACATCGCCAGCGAGGCGACGCTGTCCTTCCTCGGCGCCGGGCTCGTCGAGCCGACCGCCTCCTGGGGGCGCACCGTCTCGCTGGCCCAGAACTCCTACGCGGCCTACCCGCTGTGGCTCTGGCCGCCGGTCGCGTCCATCGCGCTGCTCGTCCTCGCCCTCAGCCTGCTCGGCGAGTCGGTGCGCGACGCGTTCGACCCCAACACCCGTCGCTGAGCGCACCCGCCGGCGACCCCACGCTCGGTCCGGCCCCGGCCGGAACGTGAACCAGGAACACACCTTTGAAAGAGGAGAACCCATGCGGTGGACCCACGTCCTCGCCGTCGGCGCGGTCGCGTCGATCGGCCTGACGGCGGCCTGCTCGGCCCCGTCGAAGACGGCGACCGGTGGCTCGAACGGCAACGCCACCTCGGCGCCCGTCGAGCAGGCCGGCGCGTCGCTCGACCCGAACGCCAAGGGTCCCGCGCCGCGTGACGCCAACGCGAAGAACGGGGGGACGCTCACCGTCTCCTACTCGACCTCGCCGAGCTCGATGGACCCGAGCGCGCAGTTCTACCAGGACTCCGGCGCGATCATGACCCAGCTGACGATGCGGTCGCTGACGACCTTCGTCAACCGCGGCGGCAAGGAGGTCCTCGTGCCGGACCTCGCCACCGACCTGGGCCAGGTCTCCTCGGACCGCCTCACCTGGACCTTCAAGCTGAAGTCCGGCATCAAGTACAGCGACGGCTCCGCGGTCTCGGCCAAGGACGTCGCGTACGCCGTCAAGCGCTCCTTCGCGTTCACCGCGACCGGCCCGACCTACCAGGTCGACTTCCTCAAGGACGGCGACAAGTACCAGGGCCCGTACAAGTCCGGCGACACCTTCGCCGGCGTCGAGGCGCCCGACGACTCGACCGTCGTCTTCCACCTGTCCAAGCCCTGGGAGACGCTGCCCTACTTCACGACCTTCACCCAGGTCTCGCCGATCCCGCAGGCCAAGGACACCAAGGACGAGTCGTACGGCGACAAGGCGCTCGCCACCGGCCCGTACGTCATCGACTCCTTCACCCAGGGCTCGGAGCTCAAGCTCAAGAAGAACCCGTACTGGGACCCGAACAGCGACCCGGCGCGCACGCAGTACGTCGACGGCTACGACTTCAAGTTCGGCACCGACACCGTCCAGACCCAGACGGCGATCCTCGCCAGCAACGGCCCGGACGCGACGACCCTCAACTGGGAGGGCATCGACTCCTCGCTCGTCTCGCAGATCGAGGGCGCGAAGAAGTCGCAGTTCGTCGAGGGCCCGAGCTCCTGCACCGTCACGCAGAACCTCGACACCCGCAAGATCCCCATGCCGGTGCGCAAGGCGCTCGCCGTCGCGATGCCGTGGGACGCGATGACCAAGGCCGCCGGCCTCAGCACGCACTCCGCGTCGCCGGCGCACACCCTCATCCCGCCGCAGATCCCGGGCTGGCTCGACTACACCCTCGACGGCGTGACCGGCCAGGGCAACGGCGACCCGGCGAAGGCCAAGGAGATGCTCTCCGCGGCCGGCTACGGCGCGGACAAGCCGTTCGAGCTGAAGTACTACTACACGAACGACGACCCGATCGCGCAGCAGACCAACCAGGCCAAGAAGCAGGGCCTCGAGGCCGCCGGGTTCAAGGTCACCGACCTGGGTGTGCCGGGCAAGGAGCGGCGCAAGCTCATCGCCGACCCCAACGCGCAGACCAACATGGGCCAGTCGCCCGCCGGCTGGTGCTTCGACTGGCCGTCGGCCGACTCGATCTTCCCGCCCACCGTGGCCTCCACCCAGCTCAAGCAAGGTGGCACCAACTGGGGTGACCTGTCCGACAGCAAGGTCGACGCGGAGCTGGCCCGCATCTCCAAGCTGTCCATCGCGGACCAGGGCCCGGAGTGGGGCAAGTTCGACAAGTGGCTGATGGAGAACTACCTCCCGGCCCTGCCCTGGTACTGGGACAAGTCGAACATCGTGTTCGGCACCAAGGTGCACAACGTCATCAACGACCCGAACCACGGCACGCCGATCCTCAACTCGATCTGGGTCGACTCCTGACGGAGCCCGCCCGACCAACCGGGCGCGGGGGCCGGGACACCACGTCCCGGCCCCCGCGTCCGGGCCGACCCACCTGCTCGAGGTCCTCCATCCCGTGATCGTCTACATCGCCCGCCGGATCGCGCTGGCCGTCAGCGTCGTGCTCGTCACGCTCGTCGCGACGTTCCTGCTCTTCTTCGCCGGCCCCGCCGACCCCGCCCAGTCCATGTGCGGCGAGCTGCGCTGCAGCGCCACCAAGCTCGTCGAGATCCGCCACTCGATGGGGCTCGACCGGCCCCTGCCGCAGCAGTTCACCGAGTACTTCAAGGGGCTCTTCGTCGGGCGCGAGATCACCGACGGCGGGACGGTCAAGGAGTGCACGGCCCCCTGCCTGGGCTACTCCTTCCGCTACCACCTCGACGTGCGGGAGATGGTCTTCGACAGGGTGCCGACGACGTTCGTCCTCGCCGTCATGTCGATGGTCATCTTCCTGGCCATCGGCGTGACCCTCGGCGTCTACACCGCGCAGCGCCGCGGCAGCGGCCTCGACCGCTTCGTCGTCGGCTTCTCGCAGGTCTTCGGCGCCATCCCGTACTACGTCGTCGCGCTGCTCGCCTCGCTCTACCTCGTCGTGCTCAACCCCGTGCTGCCCCGCTCGGCCTCGCTGTCCGACGGCGTCGGGCCGTGGCTGATCGGGATGCTCGCGCCGGCGCTCATCCTCGGCCTCGTGTACTCGACGTCGTACGTGCGGTACACGCGGGCCCAGATGGTCGACACGCTGGCCCAGGACTACGTGCGGACGGCCCGGAGCAAGGGCATCTCCGCCCGGGCCGTGACCTACCGCCACGCGCTGCGCGGGGCGCTGAGCCCGGTCCTCACGGTCCTCGGGCTCGACATGGCCGGCCTGCTGGCGGGCACGCTCATCACGGAGAAGATCTTCGGCATCGACGGCGTCGGCAAGCTCTCCATCGACGCGCTCGGTCTCGACGACCTGCCGGTGATCATGGGCACCGTATTGCTCAGCGCGGTCATCGTCGTCGTGCTCAACCTGGTGGTGGACGTCCTCTACTCCGTCGTCGACCCGAGAGTGAGGCTCGCGTGAGCGACACCCGCACCGAGACCTCGGTCCCCGTCCTGCCCGGTGTCGGCACCCGCGAGGACGTCCTGGCCCACGAGGGCGACGTCGTCCTCAAGGTCGACCACCTCACCGTCCGCTTCCCCAGCGACGAGGGTCCGGTCAACGCCGTCCAGGACCTCAGCTACGAGGCCCGCCTGGGGCGCACCCTGGCCATCGTCGGCGAGTCCGGCTCGGGCAAGTCCGTCTCGTCGATGACCCTGCTCGGGCTGCACAACCCCAAGCGCACCGAGATCAGCGGCAGCATCAAGCTCGCCGGCCAGGAGATCGTCGGCGCCGACGAGGCGACGATGCGCCGGCTGCGCAGCCAGACCGTGGCCATGGTCTTCCAGGACCCGCTGTCGTCGCTGCACCCCTTCTACAAGGTGGGCCGGCAGATCGCGGAGGCCTACCGTGCCCACCACGACGTGTCGAAGGCGATCGCCCAGAAGCGGGCCGTCGAGATGCTCGACCGGGTCGGCATCCCGAACCCGCAGCGCCGGGCCAACCAGTACCCCCACGAGTTCTCCGGCGGCATGCGCCAGCGCGCGATGATCGCCCTGGGTCTGGTCAACGACCCGCAGCTGCTCGTCGCCGACGAGCCGACGACGGCGCTCGACGTCACGGTGCAGGCGCAGATCCTCGACCTCATCGGCGACCTGCAGAAGGAGTTCGGCTCGGCGGTCATCCTCATCACGCACGACCTCGCGGTCGTCGCCGAGGTCGCCGACGACATCCTCGTCATGTACGCCGGCCGCGCCGTCGAGCGCGGCACCTGCCGCGAGGTGCTGGCCCGACCCGACCACCCCTACACGATGGGGCTGCTGCAGTCCGTCCCGTCGGCCTCGCTCGACGGGCAGGAGCTGCGGGCCATCCGCGGCACCCCGCCCAGCCTCGTGCACCTGCCGAGCGGCTGCTCGTTCAACCCCCGCTGCGACTACCGTGACCGGGTCCCCGGGGACCGCTGCACCACCGAGCTGCCCGAGCTGCGACGTCTGCCCGACGGCCGCCAGGTGCGCTGCCACCTCGACGACCCCCAGGCCCAGCTGCTGGTGCCGCCCACTCAGGAGGACCCCCGATGACCGCCGACGAGGCCGCCGCGACGCGGACCGACGAGGTCGCGACGACGCCCGACCCGCACGACGCGGAGGCCGAGGAGCTGGCCCGGCCGGTGGACGAGACGGCGGAGGTCGCCGTCGACCAGGTCGTGCACGCCGCCCGCCGCGACCTGGCCGCGGCGCCGACGCTGCTCGAGGTCTCGGACCTGGTCAAGCACTTCGCCGTCCGCGAGGTGCAGGGGCTGAGCATGTTCCGCGGAGTGGTCCGCGCCGTCGACGGCGTGTCCTTCACGCTGCGGCAGGGCGAGACGCTCGGCCTGGTGGGGGAGTCCGGCTGCGGCAAGTCGACGACGAGCCGGCTGCTGACCCGGCTCGAGGAGCCGACCTCCGGGGCGATCCGCTTCCGCGGCACCGACATCGCCGGGCTCAAGGAGAAGGCGCTGCGACCGATGCGGCGCGAGGTCCAGATGATCTTCCAGGACCCCTACTCCAGCCTCAACCCGCGCCAGACGGTGGGCGCGATCCTCCAGACCCCGCTGCAGGTGCACGGGCTGGCCAAGGGGCGCGAGAAGCAGCGGGCGCAGGAGCTGCTCGAGCTCGTCGGGCTCAACCCCGAGCACATCAACCGCTACCCGTCGGAGTTCAGCGGGGGCCAGCGACAGCGCATCGGGATCGCCCGGGCCCTCGCGGTCGAGCCGCAGCTGGTCATCGCCGACGAGCCGGTCTCCGCGCTCGACGTGTCCATCCAGGCGCAAGTGATGAACCTGCTCGCGCGGCTCCGCGACGAGCTGGGGCTCTCGTTCATCTTCATCGCCCACGACCTCGGCGTCATCCGGCACTTCTGCGACACGATCGCCGTGATGTACCTCGGCAAGATCGTCGAGCAGGGACCCAAGCAGCGGATCTACACGGCTCCGCAGCACCCCTACACGCAGGCCCTGCTCTCCGCCGCGCCCGACCTCGCGGTGGTGCGGGGGGTCGCGCCGAAGGAGCGGATCCGCCTGCAGGGCGACCCGCCGAGCCCGCTGGACCCGCCGAGCGGCTGCCGCTTCCGCACCCGGTGCTGGAAGGCGCAGGACGTCTGCGCGACCCAGGAGCCGCCGCTCGTCACGCCCTCGGGGGCGGCGCCGGACCAGGTCGTGGCCTGCCACTTCCCCGAGGTGCGCAGCGACCTCACCGCCACCGTCTCCTGAGGCCGCGTCCCCGGAGGCTAGGGTGGGCGGGCTCCACCGCCCGGGCGCCCGCCCGACCCGCTCCACCGACGAGACCCCGATGAGGTTGTCCCATGAGATTCGCCGACATCACGCTCGGTGACGTCGCCGGTGTCATCGCCGCGCTCGCGTTCGCCTACCTCGTGTTCCGGATCGGCCGGGTCGTCGGCAAGGCCGGCGAGATCCTCGAGGAGGCCCGCGTGGGCGTCAAGGGTCTGTCCGACGGCGCCGTCCCCCTGCTCGGCGAGGTGACGAGCACCGTCACCGCGACCAACGAGCAGCTCGTGCGCGTCGACACCATCACGACCAACGTCGCGACGATGTCGAGCAACGTCAACGCGCTGACGTCCCTCTTCGCGGCGACGCTCGGCTCACCGGTCGTCAAGGTCGCCGCCTTCAGCTACGGCGTGCGCAGCGCGCTGCGCGGTCGGGCCGAGCGCGAGAACCGCCGCACCCGCGCCGGACGGAGGCACTGACCCGTGCGCCGCGTCTTCTGGGTCGGGGTCGGGGCCGCCATCGGCGTCCTCGTCGTCCGCCGCGCCGGCCGCGTGGCCCGCGCCTACACCCCGCAGGGCGTCGCCGACGGTCTCGCCTCGCTCGGCGACGGTCTGCGCGAGCTGGCCGACGCCGTCCGCGACGGCATGGCCGAGCGCGAGGAGGAGCTGCGCTACGCGCTCGGGCTCGACACCCAGCCGGGCGACCGCGACGGCGCCGCCGCGCGGCTCGACGGCGAGGGCATCCGCACCCTGCTCGACGACCCCACCGGCCCGCGAGCTCGGTAGGGGTGCGGCCCGGCGGCGACCCGTCGCCGCCCACCGGCCCACCCCGACCCAGCCCCCCGAGCCCCCACCCGCGCCGCGCGCGGGTCGCACCGAGAGACACCCCCATGGAGACCGCAGAGATCCGCCGCCGCTGGCTGTCCTTCTTCGAGGCCCGCGGCCACACCGTCGTGCCCAGCGTCCCCCTGCCCATCGACGACCCCAACCTGCTCTTCGTCGTCGCCGGCATGGTGCCGTTCGTGCCCTACTTCATCGGGGCCGAGGCGGCGCCGTACCAGCGGGCGACGTCGGTGCAGAAGTGCGTGCGCACCCCCGACCTCGAGGAGGTCGGCAAGACCAGCCGGCACGGCACGTTCTTCCAGATGAACGGCAACTTCTCCTTCGGCGACTACTTCAAGGAAGGGGCCATCAGCTTCGCCTGGGAGCTGCTGACCGGGTCGCTCGACGACGGCGGCTACGGCCTGGACCCCGAGAAGCTGTGGCCGACCGTCTACGAGGACGACGACGAGGCCTTCGGCCTGTGGCGCGAGCTGACCGGGGTGCCCGCCGAGCGCATCGTGCGCCGCGGGAAGAAGGACAACTACTGGCACCAGGGCATCCCCGGCCCCGGCGGCCCCTGCAGCGAGATCTTCGTCGACCGCGGCCCGGAGTACGGCCGCGAGGGCGGCCCGGCCGTCGACGAGGACCGCTACATGGAGATCTGGAACCTCGTCTTCATGCAGGAGGAGCTGTCGGCCGTCCGCGCGAAGGACGACTTCGACGTGCGCGGGCCGCTGCCCAAGCGCAACGTCGACACCGGGATGGGCCTGGAGCGGATCGCCTCCGTCCTCCAGGGCGTGGACAACCTCTACGAGATCGACGAGGTCCGCCCCGTCCTCGACCAGGCCGCCGAGATGACCGGCAAGACGTACGGCCGGGCGCACAGCCACGTGGCGTCCGAGAGCCACCCGGACGACGTGCGGCTGCGCGTCGTCGCCGACCACGTGCGCACCTCGCTCATGCTCATCGGCGACGGCGTCACCCCCGGCAACGAGGGCCGCGGCTACGTCCTGCGCCGGATGCTGCGCCGCGCCGTCCGCTCGATGCGCCTGCTCGGGTTCGACGAGCCGAGCCTGCCGCACCTGCTGCCGGTGAGCATGGAGCGGATGAGCCGCTCCTACCCCGAGCTGCGCACCGACTTCGCGCGGATCAGCCAGATCGCCTACGCCGAGGAGGACGCCTTCCGGCGCACCCTCGCGTCGGGGACGACGATCCTCGACACGGCCATCACCCGGCTCAAGAGCGCGCCGAGCGTCACCGAGCCCACCACCGAGCCCACCACCGACGCCGGTACGACGCCCCCGCCGGCCCTCTCGCTGCCCGGCGACCAGGCCTTCGCCCTGCACGACACCTACGGCTTCCCCATCGACCTGACCATCGAGATGGCGGCCGAGCAGGGCGTCGCCGTCGACGAGGCCGGCTTCCGCCGGCTCATGGCCGAGCAGCGCGACCGCGCCAAGGCCGACGCGAAGGCCAAGAAGAGCGGCCACGCGACGTCCGAGGTGTGGCGCACCCTGCGCGACCAGGGCGCGACCGACTTCCGCGCCTACCTCGAGCTGACGAGCGAGGCGACGGTGCGCGGGCTCGTGCGCGACGGCGACCTCGTCGAGGCGCTGGAGCCGGGCCAGCAGGGCCAGGTCGTCCTCGACCGCACCCCGTTCTACGCCGAGTCCGGCGGCCAGGTCGCCGACGAGGGCGTCATCGAGACCCGGGACGGCGCGCGGCTGCGCGTCCTCGACGTGCAGCGCCCCGTCAAGGGCCTCGTCGCCCACACCGTCGAGGTGCTCGACACCCCGAGCGGCGCCGTCCGGACGGGCAGCGACGTCCTCGCCCAGGTCGACCCCGAGTGGCGGCTCTCGGCGTGCCAGGCCCACTCCGGCACGCACGTCGTGCACGCGGCGCTGCGCGAGGTGCTCGGCCCCACGGCGCTGCAGTCCGGCTCGTACAACAGGCCCGGCTACCTGCGCCTCGACTTCGCGTGGGGGCAGGCGCTCAGCGCCGCGACCCGCAGCGAGATCGAGGAGGTTGCCAACGGCGCGCTGCGCCGCGACCTGCCGGTCTCGGCGACGACGATGCCGCTCGCGCAGGCGCGCGAGCTCGGCGCGCTCGCGCTCTTCGGCGAGACCTACGGCGAGGACGTGCGCGTCGTCGAGATCGGCGGCCCCTGGTCGCGCGAGCTCTGCGGTGGCACGCACGTCGCGCACTCCTCCCAGGTCGGCGCGATCACCCTCACGGGCGAGTCGTCGGTCGGCTCCGGCGTGCGCCGCGTCGAGGCCTTCGTCGGTCTCGACGCGATGCGCCACCTCGCCGCGGAGCGCGCGATCGTCGCCGAGCTCGGGCACCTGGTCGGGGCCCGCCCGGCCGAGCTGACCGACCGCGTCTCGGCCCTGCTGGCGCGGCTGAAGGAGACCGAGCGCGAGCTCGCCGCGGCGCGCCAGGAGAAGGCCCTGGCCGGGGCGGCCCGGCTCGTCGAGGGCGCGCGCGACGTCGGCGGGGTGACCTTCGTCGGTCACGACGCCGAGACCGTCGCCGCCGACGACCTGCGCGGCCTGGTCCTCGACGTCCGGCAGCGGCTCGGCGCCGAGCGCCCGGCCGTCGTGGCCATGGCGTCCGCCGCGGGGGGTCGTCCCGTGGTCGTCGTCGCGACCAACGACCCGGCCCGTGCGGCCGGGATCAAGGCCGGGGCGCTGGTGCGGCTCGCCGCGGCGGCCCTCGGCGGGGGCGGCGGCGGCAAGGACGACCTCGCCCAGGGCGGCGGCTCGGACCCGGCCCAGGTCCCCGCGGCGCTCGGGGCCGTCGAGAACGCGCTGCGTGAGCGGGGCTGAGACGCCCGGCCCCGGTGCGGGCGGCCCCCCGGGAGGGGGCCCCCGCGCCGGGGTGCGGCTCGGCGTCGACGTCGGCTCGGTCCGCGTCGGCCTCGCCGCCAGCGACCCGTCCGGCCTGCTCGCCACGCCGGTCGAGACCCTCGCCCGGGACGCCGCCGGTGGCTCCGACCAGCGGCGGATCGCCGACGAGACCGTCGCGCGCGGGGTCGTCGAGGTCGTCGTGGGGCTGCCCCGGTCGCTGTCCGGGGAGGAGGGACCGGCGGCCCGGACGGCCCGGGCATATGCGGTCGAACTGGCGGCACTGGTCCGTCCGGTCCCGGTGCGGCTCGTCGACGAGCGCTTGACCACGGTGAGTGCGACAAGGACACTGCACGAGAGCGGCCTCGCAGGTCGAGCGCACCGTGCCGTGGTCGACCAGGCCGCCGCGGTCCTCATCCTCCAGGGCGCTCTCGACGCCGAGCGGGCGTCGGGACGGGCCCCGGGGGAGCTCGTCACCGTCCGCCGGCGCCGCAAGGCCCGCACCACGGGCACCGACCACGCTCGACCCCACGACGAGCCCACCGGTCGACGTCCCGGGTCCGGACCGGACCCCGACACGAAGGACCGCACCTGATGACCGACCCCCGCGACACCCGCGGGCGACTCGACGAGGCCCCCCACCCCGGGACCGACGACGACGCCTGGGCCGAGCACGAGTGGGACGAGACGTCGTACGACGACCTCGAGCACGACCTCCACGAGGAGGACCTCCACGGGGACGAGCTGCCCGAGGACCACGACCACCCGCTGGCCGGGATGGCGGCCGAGCCGTCCTCGCGCACCGCGCGCCGCGAGCACGCCCGCCTGCGACGGCAGGGCCGCCGGCGCCGGGTGCGCGGGCTCATCGTCCTCGTCGTCGCGCTGGCCGTCGTCGCCGGCGCCGGCTGGGTCGCCGTGGGCAAGCTGCGGCCGCTGCTCGACGTCGCCACCGAGAGCCAGGACTACCCGGGGCCGGGCACCGGCTCGGTCGTCGTCACCGTCGCCGATGGCGACACCGCGAGCGCGATCGGCACCAAGCTGCAGGACGCCGACGTCGTCAAGACCGCCAAGGCGTTCGCCTCCGCCGCTGCCGACGACCCCCGCGGTGCCTCGATCCAGCCCGGCGCCTACGCGCTGAAGAAGCAGATGTCGGCCGCCGGGGCGCTCGCCGTCCTCGTCGACCCGGCCAACCGGTCCGTGCCCCAGGTGACCGTGCGCGAGGGCCTCTGGCTGAGCGAGACCCTCGCCCTGCTCTCGAAGCAGACCGGCGTCCCGCTCGCCGACTACCAGGCCGCCGCCAAGGACCCCGCCTCGATCGGCCTGCCGGCCGAGGCCAAGGGCAACCTCGAGGGCTGGCTGTTCCCGTCGACGTACGAGTTCTCCTCCAGCACCAGCGCCGTCGAGCAGCTGACCGAGATGGTGGCCAAGACGCAGGCCGAGCTGACCTCGCTGGGCGTCCCGCCGGGCCAGCAGGAGCGGACGCTGATCCTCGCGAGCATCGTCCAGGCCGAGGGCCGGCGCGCCGCCGACCTGCCGAAGATCGCACGGGTCATCGACAACCGCCTGGCCAAGCCGATGAAGCTGCAGCTCGACTCCACGGTCAGCTACGGCGTCCAGAAGCGGGCCATCACGACGACCGACGCCGAGCGGGCCGCGAACAACGGCTACAACACCTACGTGCGCGACGGCCTACCCGTCGGGCCGATCGGCAACCCGGGCGCCCAGGCCATCACCGCCGCGCAGAACCCGGCCGCCGGGCCGTGGCTGTACTTCGTCGCCGTCAACCCCTCGACGGGTGAGACGAAGTTCGCGACGACCGCGGCCGAGCACGAGGCCAACGTCGCCGAGTTCCAGAAGTGGTGCTCGCAGAACCCGGGCAAGTGCTGAGCGAGCCCCCTGCAGGTCCCACCACCGGACCGACCGGGGGGCGCCGGGCCGGCGTCCTCGGGTCGCCGGTCGCGCACTCGCTCTCGCCGGTGCTGCACCGCGCGGCGTACGACGCCCTGCACCTCACCGGCTGGACGTACGACGCCGCGCGGGTCGAGGCGGACGGGCTGGAGGCCCACCTCGCGGGCCTCGGCCCGCAGTGGGTGGGGCTGTCCCTGACCATGCCGCTCAAGGAGGCCGCGCTCGCGCTCGCCGACGAGACGAGCGACCTCGCCCGGGCGACCGGCGCGGCCAACACCCTCGTGCGTCGCGCCGACGGGTCCTGGTCGGCCGACAACACCGACGTCCACGGCCTGGTCGCCGCCCTCGGCGAGGCCGGGGTGACGCGGCTCGAGGAGCTGCTCGTCCTCGGGTCGGGGGCCACCGCGCGCGCCGCCGTCGCCGCGGCCGCCGCGCTCGGCGCGCGCCGCGTGCGGTTCATGGTCCGCGCAGAGGCCCGCCCCGAGACCGTGGCCCAGGCGCGGGCCGCCGGTCTCGAGGTCGCCACCACCGGCCCGGGACGGTGGCCCGCCACCGTCGAGGCCGTCGTCAGCACCGTCCCGCCCGCGGCGACCGCCGACTGGGTGGCCGGGCTCCCGGCGGGCGGGACGGCCGCCCTCGACGCCGTCTACGGGGACGGCGACACCCCGCTGCTCGCGGCCGCCCGCGCCCGCGGCTGGGCCGCCCTGCCGGGCACCCTCATGCTGCTGCACCAGGGGGCGCGACAGGTCGAGCTGATGACCGGCCGCCCCGCCCCGCTCGAGGCGATGCGCGCGGCGCTGGCCGCGGCGACGGGCCACGCCCTCGCCCCGACCGCCCGGTGACCCGGTGACCCGGTGACCTGGTGAGCAGCACGTGAGCACGCCCGCGCCGAGCGCCCCGCTCTGGCTCGTCGTCGCCGTGACCCTCGCCGGGGTCGTCGTCGGCCTCGTCCTCGCCCGACCGCTGGCCACCCTCGGCTACCGCCTCGACGACGAGGCGCTGCGCCCGACCCGCGAGCTGCCGCGGCTGCCGCGCGGCGCGGGGGACCGCGAGATGCTCGGTCCGCTGCCCCTCGCGCCCCGTCCGCGTCCCGCGCCGCCGGGGGTCGTCGTCGTCGCCGTCCCGGTCGTCTGGGGGCTGCTGGCCTGGCGCCTCGGCGGGGTCGCTCAGGGGGCGCTGCTGCCCGCCTTCCTCCTGCTGGGGGCGGTGGGGGTGGCCCTGGCCTGGATCGACGCCGACGTGCACCGGCTGCCGCAGGGGCTGACCCTGCCGCTCGTGCCGGGTCTGCTGCTGCTGCTCGTCGTCGCCTCGGCGGTGACGGGGGACTGGGGCGCCCTGCTGCGGGCCGTGCTCGTGGGGGTGGGCGGCGGGGCGGCGTACCTGCTCCTGTCGCTCCTCAGCCTGCTCGTGCCGGGCCTGCCCTTCGGCCTCGGCGACGTCACCCTGGGCGCGATCCTCTCGGCGGCCCTGGGCTGGCTGGGGGTGGCGACGGCGGTGGCCGGTGCCTACCTCGCGTTCGTCGTGGCCGGGGTCGTCCTGCTCGTGCTGCTGCTGGCCCGGCGGGTGCGCCGGCACACGTCGGTCGCCTTCGGGCCCTACCTCGTCGCCGGCGCGCTGCTGGCGGCCATGCTGTCCGTCCGACCGCTGGGCGGCTGACGGGCACCCGGACCCCGGGTGGCAGGATCGTCGGCATGGCACACCTGCGGTGGCTGACGGCCGGAGAGTCCCACGGACCCGCCCTCGTCGCCGTCCTCGAAGGGCTGCCGGCGGGCGTCGAGGTGACCAGCGGCGACGTCGCCGCGGCCCTCGCGCGACGCCGGCTGGGCTTCGGGCGCGGCGCGCGGATGAAGTTCGAGCAGGACCGGGTCGACGTGCTCGGCGGGCTGCGGCACGGGGTCAGCCTCGGGTCGCCGTTCGCGGTCCGGATCGGCAACTCCGAGTGGCCGAAGTGGGAGACGGTGATGAGCCCCGACCCCGTCACGGACGAGGCGTTCGCCGCGTCCGACGACGTCAACGCGGAGAAGGAGGTCGCGCGCAACCGGCCGCTGACCCGCCCGCGGCCCGGTCACGCCGACCTCGTCGGCATGCAGAAGTACGCCTTCGACGACGCCCGCCCGGTGCTCGAGCGGGCCTCGGCCCGCGAGACCGCCGCCCGCGTGGCCCTCGGCGAGGTCGCCGCGCGCCTCCTCGCCCAGGCCTACGGGATCCGGCTGGTGTCGCACACCGTCGCCATCGGCGAGGCCGGCGTCGCCGACGACGCGCCGCTGCCGCTGCCCGACGACGTCGAGCGGCTCGACGCCGACCCGGTGCGCACCCTCGACGCCGACGGTTCGGCCGCGATGGTCGCCGAGGTCGAGGCCGCCCGCAAGGACGGCGACACCCTCGGCGGGGTCGTCGAGGTCCTCGCGTACGGCGTCCCCCCGGGCCTCGGCTCGCACGTCCACTGGGACCGCCGCCTCGACTCGCGGCTCGCGGCCGCGCTCATGGGGATCCAGGCCATCAAGGGCGTCGAGGTCGGCGACGGCTTCCGGACGGCGCGCCGCCGCGGCTCCCGGGCGCACGACGAGATGGAGCGCGACGAGGCCGGGGCGATCCGCCGCCGGACCGGTCGCGCGGGCGGCACCGAGGGTGGCATGTCGACCGGCCAGGTGCTGCGGGTCCGCGCCGCGATGAAGCCGATCTCGACGGTGCCGCGCTCGCTCGACACCGTCGACACCGCCTCGGACGAGCCGGCCAAGGCCATCCACCAGCGCTCCGACGTCTGCGCGGTGCCCGCGGCGGGGGTCGTCGCCGAGGCGATGGTCGCGCTCGTGCTCGCCGACGCGTGCCTGGAGAAGTTCGGCGGCGACAGCGTCTCCGAGACCCGGCGCAACCACGAGTCCTACCTCGCCTCCGTGCCCGAGCGCCTGCGGACGTGGACGTCGTGAGCCAGCCCGTCGCCGACGGGCCCGTCGTCGTCCTCATCGGGCCGCCCGGTTCGGGCAAGACCGTGACGGGGCAGGCCCTCGCCGAGCTGCTCGGCCTCCCCTTCGAGGACACTGACGAGCGGGTGGTCCGGACGGCCGGCCGCAGCATCTCGGAGATCTTCGTCGACGACGGCGAGGCCGCCTTCCGCACCCTCGAGAGGGACGCCGTCGCGGCCGCGCTCACCGAGTCGCGCGGTGTGGTCTCGCTCGGCGGTGGCGCGCCGATCCAGGAGCCGGTGCGCGAGCTGCTCGCCGGCCGCCGGGTCGTCTTCCTCGACGTCGGTATCGCCGACGCCGCCCGCCGGGTCGGCTTCGACGGGGCCCGGCCGTTGCTGGCGGTCAACCCGCGCGGGTCGTGGATCGCCATGATGAAGGTGCGCCGCCCCGTCTACGAGGCGCTCGCGACGGTCCGCGTCGACACCGCCGGCCGCACCCCGCAGGACGTCGCCGCCGAGGCGGCGCAGGCGCTCGGGCTCACGCCCGCCCCCGGCGCCGGCTCTGACGGGACCGAGGGGACCGAGGGGACCGAGGGGACCGACGCGTGAGCGTCACGACGATCGGGGTCGGCACCGGCGCGGCGGCGTACGACGTCCTCGTCGGCCGCGGCCTGCTCGGCGACCCGTCGGTCGTCACCCGCCTGCTGCCCGCGGGCGTCAGCCGCGTCCTCGTCGTCCACCCGGAGCCGATGGCCGCGCTGGCCCGCCGCCTCGGCGACGCCGCCGAGCAGGCGGGCGTGCGGGCGGTGCTCGCCGCCGTGCCCGACGCCGAGTCGGCCAAGACCGCCGAGGTCGCCGCCGGGCTGTGGGCCCGGCTCGGGCAGGAGGGCTTCACCCGCACCGACGCGGTCGTCGGGGTCGGCGGCGGCACGGTGACCGACCTCGCCGGGTTCGTCGCCGCCACCTGGCTGCGCGGGGTCGCCGTCGTGCAGGTGCCGACGACGCTGCTGGCCATGGTCGACGCGGCCGTCGGGGGCAAGACGGGCATCAACACGGCCGAGGGCAAGAACCTCGTCGGCGCCTTCCACGAGCCCGTCGGGGTCGTCTGCGACCTCGACGTCCTCACCACCCTGCCGCCGGCCGACCTGGCCGCCGGGCTGGCCGAGGTCGTCAAGTGCGGCTTCGTCGCCGACGCCGAGATCCTGCGCCTCGTCGAGCAGGACCCGGCGGACGCCGCCGACCCGGCGGGGGAGCGGCTGCGCGAGCTCGTCGAGCGGGCCGTGCGGGTCAAGGCCGAGGTCGTCACCGCCGACCTCTTGGAGTCCTCGCTGCGCGAGGTCCTCAACTACGGCCACACCTTCGGCCACGCCGTCGAGCAGGTCGAGGGCTACACCTGGCGGCACGGCGAGGCCGTCGCCGTCGGCATGGTCTTCGTCGCCGAGCTGGCCCGGCGCACCGGCCACCTGTCCGAGGCGGACGTCGCGCGGCACCGGGCGGTGCTCACCTCGCTGGGGCTGCCGACGGCGTACGCCGGCCGCGGCTCGTGGGAGGCGCTGCGCACCGCGATGGGCCGCGACAAGAAGACCCGCGGCGACCGGCTGCGGTTCGTCGTCCTCGACGGGCTCGGCCGGCCGACCCGCCTGGAGGGGCCCGCCGAGGCCGACCTCGAGGCGTCGTACGCCGCCGTGCGGGCCGAGTCGCCCGCCGGTCGGCCGCGCTGACCGGCCGATCAGCGGGGCGTCAGGGTCGTCGGGGGGCGGGTACCCCGGTCGGGGGCGCTGACAGCAGGAGCCACACGGGGTTGCTCACGCCGATGACGGTCCCGGCCGACGAGCGGACGGTGACGCGCACGAAGGTCGAGGCGGACACGTCGACCGTGCAGCCCGCGACCCCGGCCACGCCGAAGGCCGAGGCCGGGAGGCGCTGCAGGACGACGGTCCCGGGGTCCACGCCCTGCAGGTCGACCGGACCGGCGACCACCTCGACGACCGAGCCGGGAGGCAGAGCGTCGGCGGCGACGGCGAGGCGGTGCACGCCGCCGCCGACGACCGCGACCTGGCCCATGAGGTAGGTGTCGTCGACGACGAGGTCGAGTCGGCCGCCGGCCCAGGCCCTTGCGTGCCGGGTCCAGGCCCGTCCCGCGGACAGCGCGGGCAGCACGTCGCCCAGGCCGGTGGTGGGCGACCAGAGACCCGTGACGAACTCGTTCGCGAAGCCGAGCCGGTCGTGGGCGCTGTCGTGGCTGTCGCTCACCCCGTTGCCGGTGAGGAACCGGGCGTGCCGGGAGAAGGTGTCCCACAGGGCGAGGTGGTCCTCGATCCCCATCGACCCGCGCACGGCGTAGCCGACCTCGAGGATGTCGACGCCCCAGACGTCCTGCTTGGCGAGGGCGGCGTAGACGTTGCGGCGCCTCGTCACGGCGGCCGGGCCGGTCGTCACCCGGCCCGTCGTCGCGCCGAACGGGTGGTTCCACGAGACCAGGCCGCCCTGGGCGTGGATCGCGGCGACGTTGCGCTGCACGTAGGTCGCGGGGTCGCGGTAGGACAGCTCCTCGTCCGCGGCGAAGAACTGCCGGGTCGTGAAGGCGTTGACGTGGCTGGTCTTCCCGAGCTCGGCCGCGGGCACGATGCTCACGCCGTACCGGGCGCCGTACCGGGTGGCCATCGCCTGCTGGACCGCCGCGACGCCCGCGGGGGGTGCGGGCGGCCCGGGCGAGGACGACGCCGGTGACGTCGACCGAGACCGAGACCCCGCGTCCCGGGCTGGTCGCCGTGAAGGAGAGGTACTGGGTGCCCTGGTCCTGGGGGACCAGGTCGGGCCACGCGGAGGCCGCCGCCGCCTCCAGGTCGAGCGCCACGGTGGTGCCGGCGGCGGGCAGCGGTGCCGTCACCACGCCGGTGAGGCCGCGGTCCTCCAGCCGGGTGCCGGGCGATAGTCCCGGGCCGAAGCGGAAGCACAGGCCGTGGACGCCGGCCGGCCTGCCCGCGGCGGCGGGGTGGTGCGACAGTCCGACGCGGACCTCGTACAGGCCGCCCGGGTCGACCGAGACGGCACCGAAGGTGTGCCGCAGGACCTGACCCATCACCGAGGTGCGCATCCCCAGCAGGTTCCGCTTCGACGTCCGGTCGGTGAGGATCCCGGCGGTCGCGGGCTGCGACGTCGTGCTGGCGACGGAGAGCGACAGCCCGCCACCCGGCCGCGCGACGGGGCCGGGCGACGACGAGCCGCCGGTCGAGACGGGCACGAGGTCGAGGCCGGTGAGGTCGCTCGCCATGTGCGTGGCCAGCTGACCGTGCGAGTGGTCGGTCATGAACATGAGGTCCACGCCCTCCTGCTGCATGCGCCAGGCCTGCCCCTCCCAGCTGCCCTGCTGCTCGCTGAAGCTGGCGTGCAGGTGCATCGCGGCGACCTGCGAGGTCCGGCCGGTCACCGCACTGCGTCCGGCGGCGCGGGCGGCCCCGCCCGAGAGGGCCACGGGAGCGCCCACCGCGGCCGCGAGCCCCCCGAGGACCAGCCGCCGGCTGGGGCGGGGGGACCACTCGGCCCCCTCCTCCACGACGGGGCCGTCGTCCTCCTCGACCCCGTCGGGTCCGAGCTCGTGGCCGTCGTCGCACATGGTCGTCCTCCCCGCCCGGGGGTCGGCCGCCTGCTCGCGGCCCCCGAGGACCCCTCGACGGCGAGCAGAAGTCCACCACCGGCACCACGCGCCCGGTCGGCGAACCGGTGGGTCGTGCACGGTCGGTCGCCGCGTGCAACAGGTGTGCACGACGGCGGTCGGTGTCCCGGGCGGGCAGACTGGGGCGATGGACCCCCTGGGAGACCTCGTCGACGTCCCCGTCCCGGCCGACCTGCCCGGCGCCTCACGCGGCCTGCGGGCCTACGTGGCCCGGCCGCCGGGCGACGGGCCGCACCCCGGGGTGGTCATGGTCCACGAGGCCTTCGGCCTCGACGACGTCATGCGCCGCAGCGCCGACCACCTCGCGTCGATGGGGTACGTCGTCGCGGCGCCCGACCTCTTCGGCGCCGGCCGCCGGCTGCCGTGCCTCGTCGCGACCTTCCGGTCGCTGCGGTCGGGGAGCGGCGCGGCCTTCGACGACCTCGAGGCGACCCGGCGGATGCTGCTCGCCCGCGACGACGCGACCGGTGGGGTGGGCGTCATCGGCTTCTGCATGGGCGGCGGGTTCGCGCTGCTGCTCGCCCAGCCCGGGCGGGGGTACGACGCCGCCTCGGTCAACTACGGGATGCTCGCCCAGGGCGACGCGCAGCTCGACGCGCTCGCCGGCGGCTGCCCCGTGGTCGCGTCGTACGGCGCCAAGGACACGGCGCTCGCCGACGTGCCGCCCAAGCTGGCCGCCGCGCTCGAGGCCCACGGGACGCCGTACGACGTCAAGCGCTACGGCTCGGCCGGCCACTCGTTCCTCAACGACGCCGAGAACGCGCCCTGGTGGCTGCGCCCGCTGCTGCGGGTGCAGGGCGCGGGGCCCGAGCCGGTGGCGGCCGCCGACGCGTGGCGGCGGATCGGCGAGTTCTTCGGGACGCACCTGCCCCGGTAGACTCAGCGGGTTCCCCCGTACCTGTCGGTGTCCGGGCCTCCTCGCCAGGCGGGGCGCAGGCCGGTCGACGCCGGCCCCAAGTGGAAAGCGCGGTCACTTCGTGGCGAGCACCAACGACCTCAAGAACGGCATGGTCCTCAACATCGACAACCAGCTCTGGTCCGTCGTGGAGTTCCAGCACGTCAAGCCCGGCAAGGGCCCGGCCTTCGTCCGCACCAAGCTCAAGGCCGTGCTGTCGGGCAAGGTCGTCGACAAGACCTTCAACGCCGGCACCAAGGTCGAGACGGCCAACGTCGACAAGCGCACGATGCAGTACCTGTACAAGGACGGGTCGGACTTCGTCTTCATGGACACCGACACCTACGACCAGCTCCAGGTCTCCGAGGCCGTCGTCGGCACCGCCGCGGGCTACATGCTGGAGAACCAGAACGCGATCGTCGCCACCCACGACGGCGTCCCGCTGTACGTCGAGCTCCCGGCCTCCGTGGTCCTCGAGATCACCTACACCGAGCCGGGCCTGCAGGGCGACCGCTCCACCGGCGGCACCAAGCCCGCCACCCTCGAGACCGGCGCGACCATCAACGTCCCGCTGTTCCTCGAGACCGGCACCAAGGTCAAGGTCGACACCCGCGACGGGTCGTACCTCGGCCGCGTGAACTGACGCCCCTCCCGTGGCTGCCCGCTCCAAGGCCCGCAAGCGCGCGCTGGACGTCCTCTTCGAGGCCGAGCAGCGCGGGCTCGACCCGGCCACCCTGCTCGCCGACCGGGTCACCGACCCGGCCGGTGGGCCGCGGGTGCCCGAGTACGCCGTCGAGCTCGTCCAGGGCGTCCTCGCGCACCGCGCCGACATCGACGAGCTGCTGACGACCTACAGCCAGGGCTGGACGCTCGAGCGGATGCCCGCCGTCGACCGGACGATCCTGCGCCTCGGTGCGTGGGAGATCGTCTGGAACGACGAGGTCCCCGACGCCGTCGCCGTCTCCGAGGCCGTGCTGCTGGCCACCGAGCTGTCGACCGACGACTCCCCGTCGTTCGTCAACGGTCTGCTCGGCCGGCTCGTCGAGGTCAAGCCCACCCTCGTCTGACGGGCGCGGTCCCACCTGCTGTCCCACCTGCGGTCTTGACCGGGCTCTGACCTGGTGGTGACGGGCCGCTGACCGGCCCGTCACCCAGCCGTCGCCAACGCTTCACGCCGGTGTGGCCGTCCTCGGAGGTCCCTCCCAGGGCCGGTTCCTACCGTCGGGAGACGTCACGGGGTGGGCGGTGGCAGGGGACCGGACCCCGCCCCTCGAGACGGAGCGAGGACGGGCATGACGCAGGAACCAGTGGGACCCGACCGCCGCGGGCGGTCGGACGGAGGGCGTCGTACGCGGCGCCGTACGGTGGTCGCGGCAGGACTCGCGCTCGCCGTGGTGGGCGGCGGGACGGCATACGCCGCCGTGCGCGGCAACACGCCGCTCGGCACGAAGCTCGTGGGGCAGCAGGCCGACGGCGGCTACCTCACGCAGACGGGGCAGTTCGTGCGCCCCGTCGGCGACGTCACGAAGGTCACCGGCCGCCCCTTCGGGCTGGCCATCAGCCCGGACGGGCGCAGCGCGGCCGCGCTCAACACCGGTGGCGCGACGACCGGGATCGTCACCGTCGTCGACCTGGTGACGCACCGCGTGCGCCAGCAGACCGGCACCGGCAAGATCTCCGACGGCGGGATCCTCTACAGCCGGGACGGCAGGACGCTGTGGGCGGCGCAGCCCGGCGGGCTCGCCCGCTTCGACGTCGCCGCCGACGGGACGCTCTCGCACCAGACGACGGTGACCCTGCCCGGCGCGGGTGGGCGGCTGCCCGTCCCCGCCGGCCTCGCGTGGGCGCCGGACGGCACGACCCTGCTCGTCACCCTCAGCGCGAACAACACCCTCGCCAGCGTCGACACGACGGCCACCCCGCCGGCCGTCACCCGGCAGGTGACCGTCGGCAACGTGCCGAACTCGGTCGTCGTCGTCGACGGCAAGGCCTACGTGAGCAACCAGGGCGGCCGACCGGCGACGCCCGGCGACCGCACCGACGACTCGTACGGCACGGCCGTCGTGACGAACAACCGCTCGGCGGCGCCGTCGACCGGCACCGTCTCCGAGGTCGACCTCGCGACCGGCACGCAGATCGCGACCTTTAAGGTCGGGCTGCAGCCGAGCGCGCTGCTCGCCGTGGGCACCAGCGTCGTCGTCGCCAACAGCGACGACGACACGGTGACGAGCATCGACACGGTGAAGCACCGCGTCGGGCGCACCTTCGTCGCGAACCCGGCCCCCGGGTCGCCGTACGGCGCCTCGCCGGACGGGCTCGCGATGCTCGACGCCACGCACCTGGGCGTGAGCCTCGGGCGCGACAACGCGGTCGCGGTCTACGCGTACGACGGCGCCTACACGCAGCCGAGCTTCGAGGGGCTCATCCCGACCGGGTCGTACCCGAGCGGGATCGGCTTCAGCGCGAGCCTCAAGCGGCTCGTCGTGGCGAGCGAGCAGGGGCTCGGGTCGGTCGGTGCGCCCGGCACGATCGACGAGGGCGTCGGCACGACCCCCGCCACTGCTCATCTGGGATACAACTTCGTGGGAACGGTCCAGACGCTGCCCGTCCCGACGAACGCGCAGATGGCGCAGTGGACCAAGCAGGTCTTCGCCGACAACCAGTGGAACGGTCTCGTCGAGCGCAACCGCGCCGGCAGCGGGAACGCCAAGCCGGTGCCCGTGCCGCTGCACGTCGGTGACCCGTCGACGATCAAGCACGTCTTCCTCATCGTCAAGGAGAACCGCACCTACGACCAGGTGCTCGGCGACGACCCGCGCGGCAACGGCGACCCGTCGCTGGCGCAGTTCGGGGGAGCGACGACGCCGAACTTCCACGCGCTGGCGCGACAGTTCCCGCTGGTCGACAACCTCTACAGCGACGGGACCAACTCGGCCGAGGGGCACCACTGGCTCGACCAGGCCTTCGTCAACAACTACATGCAGCAGATGTACGGCAACTACACCCGGTCCTACCAGACCGGTGACCCGATGAGCGACGCGAAGAGCGGCTGGATCTGGGACGACGCGCTCGCCCACGGCAAGTCGGTCGTCAACTGGGGCGAGCAGATCGACTCGTACGTCGACACGTCCGGGCAGGGCACCACGGACGGCAGCCGGCCGCAGTGGTTCCACGACAGCCAGGTCCTCGAGGGCAAGGCGCCGGGGCCGCTGACCTACCCGCTCGGCACCTACACCGCCAAGACCGACATTCCCTCGCTGGCCCAGGTGACCCGGCCGGACTTCCCGAACTTCGACCTCAACATCCCCGACCAGTACCGCGCCGACCTCTTCAGCAAGGACTTCACGCGGTACGTCAAGAACGCCGACCTGCCGGCGCTGAACCTGCTGTGGATCATGAACGACCACACCGAGGGCACGACGCCCGGCGCGACCACGCCGTCGTCGTACGTCGCCGACAACGACCTCGCGACCGGGCGGATCATCGACCAGATCTCGCACAGCCCGTACTGGAAGGACTCGGCCGTCTTCGTCATCGAGGACGACTCGCAGAACGGCGTCGACCACGTCGACGGGCACCGCAACATCGCGCTCGTCGCGAGCCCCTACGCCGCGCACGGGGTCGTCGACCACTCGTACTACAGCCAGCTCAACCTCATCCGGACCATCGAGCAGATCCTGGGGCTGCCGCCGATGAACCAGCAGGACCTCACGGCCGAGCCGATGTACGACGCGTTCCAGTCGACGCCCGACCTCACGCCGTACACCGTGCGGCCCAACCAGGTGCCGCTGACGAACACCAACCCGGGGGCGTCGGCCGCGACGAGCGACGTGCAGCGGGCGTGGGCCACGTGGTCGGCCCAGCAGGACTTCCGCACCGAGGACATGGTCAACATGGCGCAGGAGAACCGCGACATCTTCTACGCCGGCAACGGCTTCAGCAAGCCCTACCCGGGCGACAGCCGGGTGCTCTACCCGAACGAGGTCCCGGGCGGCGACGTCAAGCCGACCGGTGACCCCGACGACCAGCCGGCCGCCGCGCCGGGGTCGACGGCGAAGGGCGCCACCCCGGCCACGGTGGCTCCCACCGTCGCCGACAGCGACGGCTGACGTCGGTCGCCACAGCACGCCGTACGGCGCCCTCCCACCGCGGTCGGTGGGAGGGCGCCGTCGTGGCGCGGGCGGGGTCAGGACTGGCGGCGCACGCCCGGGTGCTCGGGTCCGGTGTCGCCGGGCACGGCCTCGTCCAGGTCCTCGTCGCTGATCTCGACCCCGGCGGTGGGGTCGCCGACGCCCGTGCCGCCCCGCTCGGGCAGCTCGCCCGGCTGAGGAGCCTCGGTCGGCGGCGGGCCGCCGTCGGAGGCCCGGGCGAGCGGGTTGCTCTGGTTGCGCTCGAAGGCCTTGGCGTCCTGGCCCGCGGCGGCGTCGATGCCGTCGTGCGGCTCGGGGGGCATGTTCTCGTTGCTGACGTCCGTCATGGCCGTGGCCTACCCGGGTTGCCGACCCGGCACACCGCCCCGGGGCTGGGTGCCGGGCCGCGCACCGGACGTCACGTCGGCACCGGGTCGACGCTCCGGTAAGGTGAAGGGCAACAGACATCCTTTAAGGACCGTCCCGTGAGGCGGGGAAGGAGGCTCTGGTGTCGGCTGCTGCCCAGCCCTCATCGGCACGCCCGGAGAACCCGGGACCGTCACCGGTCCCCGCGGACGCTCGGGCGGTGATGGCCTCCTCGGACGTCTCCCGCGCGCTGCGCCGCATCGCGCACGAGATCCTCGAGGGCAACCGGGGCACCGACGGCCTCGTCGTGATGGGCATCCCCTCGCGCGGGGTCCAGCTGGCCCGCCGGCTCGGCGCCGTCATCGAGGAGGTCGAGGGCACGAGCGTGCCGATCGGCTCGCTCGACGTGACGATGCAGCGCGACGACCTGCGCCGCCAGCCGGTCCGCCCCGTCGCCCGCACCCAGGTGCCGCCGGGCGGCGTCGACGGCAAGGTCGTCGTCCTCGTCGACGACGTCCTCTACTCCGGGCGCACCATCCGCGCCGCCCTCGAGGCCCTGGCCGAGCTCGGCCGGCCCCGCATCGTGCGGCTCGCCGTCCTCGTCGACCGCGGCCACCGCGAGCTGCCCATCCGCGCCGACCACGTCGGCAAGAACCTGCCCACCTCCTCCAGCGAGCGCGTCCACGTGCGCCTCGCCGAGGTCGACGGCGAGGAGGACTCGGTGAAGATCAGCGGCGGCAAGACCACCGACGCGACGGGGGAGGAGGCATGAGGCGCCACCTGCTCAGCTCCGCGGACCTCAGCCGGGCCGAGACGGAGGCCGTCCTCACGACCGCCGAGTCGATGCATGACGTGCAGACCCGCGAGGTCAAGAAGATCCCGACGCTGCGGGGCCGGACGATCATCAACCTCTTCTTCGAGGACTCGACCCGCACGCGCAGCTCGTTCGAGATCGCGGGCAAGTGGATGTCGGCCGACACGATCAACATCTCCGGCAAGGGCAGCTCGACGAGCAAGGGCGAGTCGCTGCGCGACACCGTCCGCACCATCGACGCGATGGGCGTCGACGCCCTGGTCATGCGGCACGCCGCCTCCGGCGCCGCGCACCAGGTCGCCCGGTGGGTGCGGTGCAGCGTCGTCAACGCCGGCGACGGGACGCACGAGCACCCGACCCAGGCCCTGCTCGACGCCTACACGCTGCGCCGCCAGATCGGGGGCGAGGACCGCTCGCTCGAGGGCAAGCACGTGGCGATCGTCGGCGACCTCACCCACTCGCGGGTCTTCCGGTCCAACGTCATCACCCTCGCCCGGCTCGGGGCCCGGGTCACCGCGGTCGCCCCGCCGACGCTCATGCCGAGCGGGGTCGGACCGTGGAGCAAGGCCGAGGGGTTCGAGACGTCCTACGACCTCGACGACGTCCTCAGCGGGTCGCACGGCGACGTCGACGCGGTGATGATGCTGCGCGTCCAGCGCGAGCGGATGAGCGGCGGGTACTTCCCGACGCCGCGCGAGTACACCGTCGGCTACGGCCTGACCCGGCCGCGGCTCGAGCGGCTGCTCGACGCGCGACCGGACGTCGCGATCCTGCACCCCGGCCCGATGAACCGCGGCCTCGAGATCGCCGCCGACGCGGCCGACTCGGCCAGCTCGCTCGTCCTCGACCAGGTCTCGGCCGGCGTCGCCGTGCGGATGGCGGTGCTCTACCACCTGCTCGCGGGCGCCGACGAGACGCAGCCCACCAGCACTACCGCGACGACGAGCACGGAGGTGCCCGCGTGAGCAGCACCCTCGTCACCGGCGCCCGCCCGCTCGGCGGCGAGGCCGCCGACGTCCTCGTCCGCGACGGGATGATCGCGGCCGTCGGCCGGGTGCCGGCCGCCGAGCGCGACGGCGACACCGAGGTCGTCGACGCGGACGGGCTCGTCCTGCTGCCCGGCCTGGTCGACCTGCACACCCACCTGCGCGAGCCCGGCCGCGAGGACGCCGAGACCGTCGCCAGCGGCTCGGCCGCCGCCGCGGTCGGCGGCTTCACCGCCGTCCTCGCCATGGCCAACACCTCGCCGGTCACCGACACCGCCGAGGCGGCGCTGCGGGTGCTCGAGCTCGGTCGGTCCTGCGGGCTCGTCGACGTCCAGCCGGTCGGCGCCGTCACCAAGGGGATCGAGGGCCACGAGCTCGCCGAGCTGGGGCTGATGGCCCGCTCGCGGGCGCGCGTGCGCGTCTTCTCGGACGACGGCCACTGCGTCGCCGACGCCCGCGTCATGCGCCGGGCGCTGGAGTACGTCAAGGCCTTCGGCGGTGTCGTCTCCCAGCACGCCCAGGACCCGACCCTCGCCGGGCGCGAGGCGTGCTGCGACGAGAGCGAGCTGTCCGGCCGGCTCGGCCTGCCCGGCTGGCCCGGCATCGCCGAGGAGACCATCGTCTCGCGCGACGTCATGCTCGCCCGGCACACCGGCAGCCGCGTCCACGTCGCCCACGTCTCGACCGCCGGCACCGTCGAGGTCGTGCGCTGGGCCAAGGCGCAGGGCATCGCGGTGACCGCCGAGGTGACGCCGCACCACCTGCTGCTCACCTCCGACCTGCTCGCCGGCTACGACCCCGTCTACAAGGTCAACCCGCCGCTGCGGCCGGCCGAGGACGTCGAGGCGCTGCGGGCCGCGCTCGCCGACGGCACCATCGACGCCGTCGCCACCGACCACGCGCCGCACGCCCGGCACGACAAGGAGCACGCGTTCGTCGACGCGGCCTTCGGGATGCTCGGCCTCGAGACGGCGCTACCGGTCGTCAGCGAGGTCATGGTCCGCTCCGGGCTGCTCGACTGGGCCGGCGTCGCGCGGGTCATGTCGAGCGCGCCCGCGCGGATCGCCGGGCTCGACGGGCACGGCCAGGGGCTGCAGGTGGGCTCGCCGGCCAACCTCGTCCTCGTCGACCCGGACCGCGCGACGACGATCGACGCCGCCGCCTCGGTGTCGCTCTCGCGCAACAACCCGTACGACGGCCGCACGCTCACCGGCGCCGTCGTCGGCACCTGGCTGCGGGGGCGTCGTACGGCCTCGGAGGGGCGGCCGCTGCTCGCCGAGGAGGCCTGGGCGTGACGACGACGCAGGCCGTCGGCGTCGCCCTCATCCTCCTGGGCGTCGCGTACGGCATCGTCTGGGTCGGTCGCCTCCGCCGTCGCCCCACCGAGCCCGTGACCCAGCCCGTTGCGTCCGAGGAGTCGGTGGCTCCGGCCGCCACGACCTCGGACGCAGCGCCCGGGGAGCCGGTCGACGCGAACCAAGGCGTGCCCGGCCGCTACCTCGGGACGACCTCGCCGGACGGCGACGTCGCCCCGGACCTCGCGCGCGCCGGCCACGCCACCCTCACCGTCGCGGACGGCGCCCTCGCCTGGCGCCCGACGAGGGGGACCGCGCTGCGCGCCCGGGCCGCCGAGCTCGTCGCCGTCGACGGGCTCGACGCAGGCCGCGCCGCCGCCGACACCCCGGTCACCGTCCGCTGGCACCCGCCGGCCGCGCCCGGCACGACGTACGAGACCCGGTTCGTCCCGACGACGCCCGGCGGCCGCGCCGCCCTCGCCGCCGCGCTGCGCGTGCTGCGTCCCGACCTGACCACCGCCGCCTTCGCCACCACCGCCCCCGCCACCTCCGACCCCGCACCAGAGGAGACCGCGTGACCGCCGCGCCCCCCAGCCCGACCGCCAGCCCGACCGCGAGCGCGGCCCCCGACCTCGAGGACCTGCTGCGTCCGCGCCAGGTCGCGGTCCTCGTCCTCGAGGACGGCCGCACCTTCCGCGGCGAGTCGTACGGCGCCCTCGGCGAGACCGTCGGCGAGGCCGTCTTCTCCACCGGGATGACCGGCTACCAGGAGACGCTCACCGACCCCAGCTACCACCGCCAGGTCGTCGTCATGACCGCCCCGCACGTCGGCAACACCGGCGTCAACGAGGAGGACCCGGAGTCGCGCAGGATCTGGGTCGCCGGGTACGTCGTCCGCGACCCCGCCCTGCGCCCGAGCAGCTGGCGTTCGACCAAGACCCTCGAGGACGAGCTGCGCGAGCAGGGCGTCGTCGGCATCAGCGGCATCGACACCCGCGCCCTCACCCGCCACCTGCGCGAGCGCGGCGCGATGCGTGTCGGGATCTTCGCCGGCGACGAGTACGCCGACGCCCGCCCCGACCTGCTCGCCGAGCGGGTGCGCGAGGCCCCCGAGATGGCCGGTGCGGCGCTCGCCGCCGAGGTCAGCACCGCCGAGCCGTACGTCGTCCCGGCGGTGGGGGAGAAGAGGTTCACCGTCGCCGCCGTCGACCTCGGCATCAAGGCGATGACGCCGCAGCGCCTCGCCGAGCACGGCATCGAGGTCCACGTCCTGCCCGCCACCTCGACCTGGGAGCAGGTGCGAGCGGTGCAGCCGGACGGCGTCTTCTTCTCCAACGGCCCCGGCGACCCGGCCACCGCCGACACCGAGGTCGCGCTGCTGCGCGAGGTGCTCGACGCGAAGGTGCCGTTCTTCGGGATCTGCTTCGGCAACCAGCTGCTCGGCCGCGCCCTCGGCTTCGGCACCTACAAGCTGAAGTACGGCCACCGCGGCATCAACCAGCCGGTGATGGACCGCAAGACCGGCAAGGTCGAGGTCACGGCGCACAACCACGGGTTCGCCGTGGACGCCCCGACGGACCGTGAGTCGACGACGCCGTACGGGCGGGTGCGGGTCTCGCACGTGTGCCTCAACGACGACGTGGTCGAGGGCCTCGAGTGCCTCGACGTCCCCGCGTACTCGGTGCAGTACCACCCGGAGGCCGCGGCCGGACCGCACGACGCCGCCTACCTCTTCGACCGCTTCGTCGAGCTGATGACGACCCGCCGCGACGGGTCCACGACGAGCACGACCGACGGGAGCAACTGACATGCCCAAGCGCGACGACATCACGAGCGTCCTCGTCATCGGCTCCGGGCCGATCGTCATCGGCCAGGCCTGCGAGTTCGACTACTCCGGCACCCAGGCCTGCCGCGTCCTGCGCGAGGAGGGCATCCGCGTCGTCCTCGTCAACAGCAACCCGGCGACGATCATGACCGACCCGGAGTTCGCCGACGCGACGTACGTCGAGCCGATCACCCCCGAGGTGGTCGAGAAGATCATCGCCCGCGAGCGGCCCGACGCGGTGCTCGCGACGCTCGGCGGCCAGACCGCCCTCAACACCGCGATCGCGTTGCACGAGAACGGTGTCCTCGAGAAGTACGGCTGCCCGCTCATCGGCGCCAACGTCGAGGCCATCGAGCTCGGCGAGAACCGCGAGAAGTTCAAGGGCGTCGTCGAGCGCTGCGGCGCCGAGTCCGCCCGGTCCGTCATTTGCAACGCCGACGACGCCCCGGCCGGTGCGTCCGAGCACGACAAGGTCGCCCACGCCCTCGACAAGGCGCTGGCCGCCGCGCAGGAGCTCGGTTACCCGGTCGTCGTCCGCCCGTCCTTCACGATGGGCGGCCTCGGCTCCGGCTTCGCCCACGACGAGGCCGAGCTGCGCCGGATGGCGGGCCAGGGCCTGCAGGCCAGCCCGCTCACCGAGGTGCTCCTCGAGGAGTCGATCCTCGGCTGGAAGGAGTACGAGCTCGAGCTCATGCGCGACAACGTGGACAACGTCGTCGTCGTCTGCTCGATCGAGAACCTCGACCCGATGGGCGTGCACACCGGCGACTCGATCACCGTCGCCCCGTCGCTCACCCTCACCGACCGCGAGTACCAGCGGCTGCGCGACATCTCCATCAAGGTCATCCGCGAGGTCGGCGTCGACACCGGCGGCTGCAACATCCAGTTCGCCGTCAACCCGGTCGACGGCCGGATCATCGTCATCGAGATGAACCCGCGCGTCTCGCGCTCGTCGGCCCTCGCGTCCAAGGCGACCGGCTTCCCGATCGCCAAGATCGCCGCCAAGCTGGCCATCGGCTACACCCTCGACGAGGTGCCGAACGACATCACCCAGGAGACGCCGGCGTCGTTCGAGCCGACCCTGGACTACGTCGTCGTCAAGGTGCCGCGCTTCGCCTTCGAGAAGTTCCCCGCGGCCGACTCCTCGCTGACGACGACGATGAAGTCGGTCGGCGAGGCGATGGCCATCGGCCGCAACTTCACCGAGGCGCTGCAGAAGGCGCTGCGCTCCACCGAGCGCGCCGGCGCGACCTTCCACTGGCAGGGCCCGACCCCGGACGACCCGCAGCGCCTCGCCGAGCTGCTCGAGCTCGCCGCCGTCCCGACGGACGGCCGGCTCGTCACCGTGCAGCAGGCGCTGCGCGGCGGCGCGAGCGTCGAGCGGGTCCACGAGGTCACCCGCATCGACCCGTGGTTCCTCGACCAGATCGCCCTCGTCAACGCCGTCGCGGACCGGGTCGCCGCGGCCGACGAGCTGAGCCCGGCGCTGCTGCGCCTGGCCAAGCGGCACGGCTTCTCCGACGCCCAGATCGCGCAGCTGCGGGGGATGCCCGAGGCCGTCGTCCGCGGCGTGCGGAACGCGCTCGGCGTCCGCCCGGTCTACAAGACGGTCGACACCTGCGCCGCGGAGTTCGCGGCGCGCACGCCGTACCACTACTCCTCCTACGACGAGGAGACCGAGGTGACGCCGCGCGAGCGGCCCGCCGTCATCATCCTCGGCTCCGGCCCGAACCGGATCGGGCAGGGCGTCGAGTTCGACTACTCCTGCGTGCACGCGTCGTTCGCGTTGCGCGACAAGGGGTTCGACACCGTCATGGTCAACTGCAACCCGGAGACGGTGTCGACCGACTACGACACGAGCAGCCGGCTCTACTTCGAGCCGCTCACCCTCGAGGACGTCCTCGAGGTCGTCCACGCCGAGCAGCAGGCCGGCCCGGTCGCGGGTGTGATCGTCCAGCTCGGCGGCCAGACGCCGCTCGGCCTGGCCAAGGCGCTCAAGGCCGAGGGGGTGCCGATCGTCGGCACCTCGCCCGAGGCCATCGACCTCGCCGAGGACCGGGGCGCGTTCGGTCGCGTCCTCGACGAGGCCGGCCTGCCGGCCCCGCGCTACGGCACCGCCTTCAGCGCCGCGGAGGCGGTCAAGGTCGCCGGCGAGATCGGCTACCCCGTCCTCGTCCGGCCGTCGTACGTCCTCGGCGGGCGCGGCATGCAGATCGTGTACGACGACGCGACGCTCGCCGGCTACGTCGAGCGCGCCACCGTCGCCTCGCCCGAGCACCCGGTCCTCGTCGACCGCTTCCTCGACGACGCCATCGAGATCGACGTCGACGTGCTCTACGACGGCGAGGAGATGTACGTCGGCGGGATCATGGAGCACATCGAGGAGGCCGGGATCCACTCCGGCGACTCCTCGTGCACCCTCCCGCCCGTGACCCTCGGCAGCGCCGAGCTCGACCGGGTCCGCGAGTCGTGCCTCAAGCTGGCCCGGGGCATCGGGGTCCGCGGTCTGATGAACGTCCAGTTCGCGCTCGCCCAGGACGTGCTCTACGTCCTCGAGGCCAACCCGCGCGCGTCGCGGACGGTGCCCTTCGTCGCCAAGGCGACCGGGGTGCCGATCTCCAAGGCGGCCGCTCGGGTCATGCTCGGCGCGAGCATCGCCGAGCTGCGGGCCGAGGGCGTCCTGCCCGCGCACGGCGACGGCGGCCGGATGCCGCAGCACGCACCTGTCGCGGTCAAGGAGGCGATCCTGCCCTTCCAGCGCTTCCGCACGAAGGAGGGCAAGGTCGTCGACAGCCTGCTCGGCCCGGAGATGCGCTCGACCGGCGAGGTCATGGGCATCGACAAGGACTTCGGCATGGCCTTCGCCAAGAGCCAGATGAGCTCCGGCGGGCTGCCGACGAGCGGGTCGGTCTTCGTCTCGATCGCCAACCGGCACAAGCGCGCGATGATCTTCCCGGTCAAGCGCCTGGTCGACCTCGGCTTCCACGTCTACGCGACGAGCGGGACGGCGGACGTGCTGCGGCGCAACGGGATCGAGGCCACCGTGGTCCGCAAGATCTCCGAGCGGGGTGACGGCGACCCGGCGGCGACCGACGAGCGCACCATCGTCGATCTCGTCAACGCCGGCGAGATCCAGATGGTCGTCAACACCCCGACCGGCCAGGCCGAGCGCGCCGACGGCTACGAGATCCGCGCGGCCACGACGAGCGCGGGCAAGCCGATCATCACGACGGTCCAGGAGCTGTGGGCCGCGGTCCAGGGCATCGAGGCGCTGCGCCAGGGCGTGCTCGAGGTCAAGCCGCTGCAGGAGCACGCGCGCGACCTCGACCTCTACGGCCTGTACGGCGCCGCGCCCGCGGACACCGCTTCCCGGGCAACGACCGTGCCGGAGCCCGTCGCGTGAGCGGCGAGGTCCCCGACACCCCGGTCGCGCAGGTGGCCGCCCGGCTGCTCTCGAACGAGCCGGTCGGCGCCTACCGCCACCTCGTCCTCGACGCGGCCGCCGTCGCCGCCCCGGCCCGCCCGGGGCAGTTCGTCGCCGTCGCCGTCGGCGGGGACGACACGGCTCACCTGCTGCGCCGCTGCTTCTCGATCCACCGCGTGGACCCGGCCGCGGGCACCGTCGAGCTCGTCGTCGCCGACGCCGGCGCCGGCACGCACTGGCTCGTCGGCCTGCGACCCGGAGCGGCGGTCGACGTCGTCGGCCCGCTCGGGACGCCGTTCCCACTGCCCGACGAGCCGACCGGCTGCGTGCTCGTCGGCGGCGGCTACGGCAGCGCCCCGCTCGGCTGGCTGGCCGAGCAGCTGCGGGCCGCCGGCAGCCACGTCGAGCTCGTCCTCGGCGCCGCCACGGCCGACCGGCTCTTCGGGGTCGAGGCGGGGCGTCGTACGGCGGACGCGGTGAGCGTCACCACCGACGACGGCTCGGCCGGGACGAAGGGGTGGGTGAGCGACGTCCTGCCCGAGGTCATCGGGCGCTCGTCGGCGACCACGCTCTACGCCTGCGGGCCGATGGCCATGCTGCGGTCGGTGACCGACGTGGCCGCCGCCCACCGCGCCGTCGCGCACGTCGCCGTCGAGGAGGCGATGGCCTGCGGCATCGGGATCTGCATGACCTGCGTCATGCCCGTCGTCCAGGACGACGGGCAGACCAAGATGGTGCGCTCCTGCCTCGAGGGGCCGGTCTTCCGCGGCGACGCCGTGCGCTGGGAGGCCTTCGCCGACGGGCGGTGCGCCGTGCCTGCCGACGCGGTGGGAGCGCCGGTGGCCGCCGGGGGAGGGGGGCACTGATGGCCGACCTCAGCACCGACCTCGCCGGCGCCGTCCTGCCCAACCCGCTCATGACGGCGAGTGGCTGCGCCGCCAACGGCCGCGAGCTGCACCGCTTCCTCGACGTCGCCGGGCTCGGCGCCTTCGTCACCAAGTCGGTCATGCGCGGGCCGCGCTCCGGCCGGGGGACCCCGCGGATGGCCGAGACGCCGTCCGGGATGCTCAACTCGATCGGCCTGCAGGGTCCCGGGATCGACGCCTTCGTCGAGGACGACCTGCCGTGGCTCGCCTCGGTCGGCGCCCGCGCGCTGGTCTCCATCGCCGGCTCGGACGCCGAGGAGTTCGCCGAGGTCGCCCGGCGGCTGCGCGACAGCGAGGCGTTCTCCGCCGTCGTCGGGGTGGAGGTCAACATCTCCTGCCCCAACGTGGCCAACCGCGGCCTGGTCTTCGCCTGCCAGCCCGACTCGTCGGCCGCCGTGCTGACGCTCGTGCGCGAGCAGCTGCCCGGGGTGCCGCTCTTCGCCAAGCTCAGCCCCGACGTCACCGACCTCGTCCTCATCGCCGAGGCCTGCCTGGCCGCCGGCGCCGACGGGCTGACGATGGTCAACACGCTGCTCGGCATGGCCATCGACCTGGACCGGATGCGGCCCCACCTCGGCGGCGTCACCGGCGGGCTGTCCGGCCCGGCCATCCGCCCGGTCGCCGTCCGCGCCATCTGGCAGGTCCACGGCGCCATGCTCACCGGGCGCCTGCGGCCCGCGCCGATCATCGGCGTCGGAGGCGTCCACTCCGGCCGCGACGCCCTCGAGCTCGTCGCCGCGGGCGCGTCGGCCGTCCAGGTCGGCACGGCCACCTTCCACGACCCCACCTCGCCCGCGCGCGTCCTGCGCGAGCTCGAGACGCTGCTCGACGAGCGCGGCCTCGACCTCGCCGGCGCCGTCGGCCTGGCCCACGAGAGGACCGCATGACCCCCTTCGGCACCCGCCTGCGCGCTGCGACGGACACCTTCGGGCCGCTCTGCGCCGGGCTCGACCCGCACCGCGGCCTCGTCGAGGCGTGGGGCCTGGACTACTCGGTGGCCGGGCTGGAGCGGTTCGCGATGACCTGCGTCGACGCCTTCGCCGGACACGTCGGCGTCGTCAAGCCGCAGTCGGCGTTCTTCGAGGTCTTCGGCTCGGCCGGCGTCGCGGTCCTCGAGCGGGTCGTCGCCGACCTGCGCGCCGCGGGCACGCTCGTCGTCGTCGACGCCAAGCGCGGCGACATCGGCTCGACCATGCAGGCGTACGCCGACGCCTACCTCGCCGACGGCTCGCCCCTGGCCGGGGACGCGCTCACCGTCAGCCCCTACCTCGGGTACGGCGCCCTGCGCCCCGCCCTCGACCTCGCCGCCGCCACCGGCCGGGGTCTGTTCGTCCTCGCCCTCACCTCCAACCCCGAGGGCCCGGCAGTCCAGCACGCACGCCTCGACGAGAGCGGCAGCGTCGCCGGGTCGGTCGTCGCGGGTGCGGCGGCCGACAACGCGGACGCCGTCGCGCGGGGGGAGCTGGGGCACGTCGGCCTCGTCGTCGGCGCCACCGTGGGCAGCGCGGTGCAGGACCTCGGGCTCGACCTCGCCGCCGCCGGCACCCCGATCCTCGCCCCCGGCTTCGGGGCCCAGGGCGGCAGCCTCGACAGCGTGCGCCGGGTCTTCGGCCCGGCGCTGCCGCAGGTCCTGGCCAGCAGCAGCCGCGACGTCCTCTCCGCCGGCCCCGACGTCGCCGCCCTGCGCGAGCGGGCGGTGGCCACCGCCGAGGCGTTGCGCGAGGCGGTCGCGTCGGGCTGAGCGGGACCCTCTCGTTGCACCCCGGGTGACCACTGAGTAGGTTCGAGGCCAGCCGCGGGCAGGACGCGGCCGATCCGTCCCGCCCGGGCTGCCAGGACCGGGCCGTGGGGCGCCCCCTCGCCGACGCGCTGTGACCAGGAGTGACCACGTGGCCCTTCCCCCGCTGACCCCGGAGCAACGCGCGGCCGCGTTGGAGAAGGCCGCCGGCGCGCGCCGGGAGCGGGCCGCGGTGAAGAACCGGCTCAAGTACTCCCAGGGGTCGCTCGGCGAGGTCATCACGCTCGGGCGCGAGAACGAGGTCATCGGCAAGATGAAGGTCTCGGCCCTGCTGGAGTCGATGCCCGGCGTCGGCCGGGTGCGCGCCCGGCAGATCATGGAGGAGATCGGCATCTCCGAGTCGCGTCGGGTGCGCGGGCTCGGGGCCAACCAGTCCGCCGCCCTCATCGCGCGCTTCGACACCCCCTCGTCGTGACCGGGCGGCTGACGGTCCTCGCCGGGCCGACGGCCGTGGGGAAGGGCACGGTGGCGGCGTACGTGCGCGCCCACGTGCCCTCGGTGTGGCTCTCGGTGTCGATGACCACCCGGCCCCCGCGCCCGGGGGAGGTCGACGGCGTGCACTACCACTTCGTCGACGACGAGGAGTTCGACCGGCTCGCGGCCGACGGGGAGTTCCTCGAGCACGCCGTGGTGCACGGGCGGGCCAAGTACGGCACGCCGCGCGGTCCGGTCGACCGCGCGCTCGCCGAGGGGCGGCTCGCCCTGCTCGAGATCGACCTCCAGGGCGCCCGCCAGGTCCGCACGACCATGCCCGAGGCGCTCTTCGTCTTCCTCCAGCCCCCGTCGTGGGACGAGCTGGTCCGCCGCCTCGTCGGCCGCGGCACGGAGACGCAGGAGGAGCGCGAGGTCCGCCTGGAGACCGCGCGGCGCGAGCTCGCCGCCGTGGAGGAGTTCGACGAGGTCGTCACCAACGACGACGTCCGGCGGGCGAGCGAACACCTCGTATCATTGATGCGGTCGCGCCAGCGGCCCGACTGACGCTGCCCGCCGCGGCCCCCCGCGTAGCCCGCGGACAGCACCCCGTACGACGACACGAATCGAGACTGCTCACATGGCTGGAACCGTCGCCAACCCGATCGGGATCACCAAGCCGCCGATCGACGACCTTCTCGAGATCGCCGACAGCAAGTACGCCCTGGTCATCTACGCCGCCAAGCGCGCGCGCCAGATCAACGCCTACTACGCCCAGCTGCAGGAGGGCCTGCTCGACTACGTCGGCCCGCTCGTCGAGACCGAGGTCTCCGAGAAGCCGCTGTCGATCTCGCTGCGCGAGATCAACGAGGGTCTGCTCTCCGCGGAGAAGACCGAGACCGAGGAGTAGGAGTGGGCCGCCGGGTCGTCCTCGGCGTCGGCGGCGGGATCGCCGCCTACAAGGTCGCCTCGCTGCTACGCCTGCTCACCGAGTCCGGGCACGACGTCACCGTCGTCCCGACCGACGCCGCGCTGCGCTTCGTCGGCGCCCCCACCTGGGAGGCCCTGTCGGGGCGGGCGGTGATGACGCACGTCTGGGACGACGTGCCGCAGGTCCCGCACGTGCGGATCGGCAAGGAGGCCGAGCTCGTCGTCGTCGCCCCCGCGACGGCCGACCTGCTCGCCCGCGCCGCCGCCGGCCTCGCCGACGACCTGCTGACGACGACCCTGCTCACCGCCCGCTGCCCGGTGCTCCTCGCCCCGGCCATGCACACCGAGATGTGGGAGCACCCGGCCACCCGGGCCAACGTCGCCACCCTGCGCTCGCGCGGGACGACGGTCCTCGACCCGGCCAGCGGCCGCCTCACCGGGTCCGACACCGGGCCCGGCCGGCTGCCCGAGCCGGAGGAGATCCTCGCCGCGGCGCTCGCGCTGCTGGCGGAGGCGGACGCGCCCGCCGGGCCGCTGGCTGGGCGGCACGTCGTCGTGACCTCCGGGGGGACGCGCGAGCCGCTGGACCCCGTGCGCTACCTCGGCAACCGCAGCTCGGGCAAGCAGGGGCACGCGCTGGCCCAGGTCGCCGCCGCGCGCGGCGCGCGGGTCACGCTCGTGACGACCGCGACCGGGCTGCCGGTGCCCGCCGGCGTCGACGTCGTCCCGGTCGAGACCGCGCTCGAGCTGCAGGACGCCGTGACCTCGGCCGCCGCGGGCGCCGACGCCGTCGTCATGGCCGCCGCCGTCGCCGACTTCCGCCCCGCCCACGTCGCGAGCGCCAAGATCAAGAAGACCCACGACGACACCGCCGCCGGCCCCGACGAGTCGGCCCCCGTCGTCGAGCTCGTCCGCAACCCCGACGTCCTCGCCGGGCTCGTCGCCGCGCGCGGCGCCGCCATCTCGCCCGTCGTCGTCGGGTTCGCCGCCGAGACCGGCGACGAGCACGGCTCGGTCCTCGACCACGCCCGGGCCAAGCTGGCCCGCAAGGGCTGCGACCTGCTCGTCGCCAACGAGGTCGGCGCCGGCGTGGCGTTCGGCACCGACGCGAACACCGTCCACCTGCTCTTCGGCGAGCGGGCGGGGCGCCGTACCCCCGCGGACCGGCAGGTCGGTCCCGCCCCCAAGACGGAGGTCGCGGCCGCCGTGTGGGACGCCGTCCAGGGCCTGCTCGAGGCCTGACTAGACTTTCCGGCGGCCTGCGCCGGTCCCACCGGCGCGCCGCCGTCGCCCACCACCAGGAGATGCCCGTGTCCCGCTTGTTCACGTCCGAGTCCGTCACCGAGGGCCACCCCGACAAGATCTGCGACCAGGTCAGCGACGCGATCCTCGACGCCATGCTCGAGCAGGACCCGCACAGCCGCGTGGCCGTCGAGACCATGGTGACGACCGGGCTCGTGCACGTCGCCGGCGAGGTCACGACGCAGGCCTACGTCGAGATCCCGCAGATCGTGCGCGACACCGTCCTGACGATCGGCTACGACTCCTCGACCAAGGGCTTCGACGGCGCCTCCTGCGGCGTCGAGGTCTCCATCGGCCAGCAGTCGCCCGACATCGCGCAGGGCGTGGACACGGCGTACGAGAACCGCACCGGCGGGGTCGACCCGCTCGACAAGCAGGGCGCGGGCGACCAGGGCCTGATGTTCGGCTACGCCTGCCAGGACACCGCCGACCTCATGCCGCTGCCGATCCACCTCGCGCACCGGCTCTCCGAGCGGCTCACCGCGGTGCGCAAGAGCGGCGACGTCGCCTACCTGCGCCCCGACGGCAAGACCCAGGTGACGATCTCCTACGACGGCGACAAGGCCGTCAAGCTCGACACCGTCGTCCTGTCGACGCAGCATGCCGAGGACGTCTCGCTCGAGGGGCTGCTGCAGCCCGACATCCTCGAGCACGTCATCCGCCCCGTCCTCGAGGAGCTCAAGGACTCCGGGTCGGACCTCGACACCTCGGACTACCGCACGCTGATCAACCCGACCGGCAAGTTCGTCATCGGCGGCCCGATGGGCGACGCCGGCCTCACCGGCCGCAAGATCATCGTCGACACCTACGGCGGCATGGCCCGCCACGGCGGCGGCGCCTTCTCCGGCAAGGACCCGAGCAAGGTCGACCGCTCGGCCGCGTACGCGATGCGCTGGGTCGCCAAGAACGTCGTCGCCGCCGGCCTCGCGACCCGCTGCGAGATCCAGGTCGCCTACGCCATCGGCGCGGCCAAGCCGGTCGGCCTCTACGTCGAGACCTTCGGCACCGAGTCCGCCCCGGTCGACAGGATCCAGGCCGCCATCGGCTCGGTCTTCGACCTGCGCCCCGGCGCCATCGTCGACCACCTCGACCTGCTCCGCCCGATCTACAAGCCCACCGCCGCCTACGGCCACTTCGGCCGCACCGCCGTCGAGGGCGTCGAGGGTGCCTTCCCGTGGGAGCGCACCGACAAGGTCGAGGCCCTCCAGGCCGCCCTCCGCGGCTGACGACCCGCCCGGACATTATCGGGTCGCCCGATAACGTCAGGCCCCGCCGGAGAACGGTTCTCCGGCGGGGCTCACGTTTATCGGGTCGCCCGATAATGTCCGGCTGGGGACGACCGACGTGGGGGGTCGGTGGGGCCTGACAGACTGGTGACGTGACCGACTCGGAGCCGTTGTTCGCGGCGCCGAGCGGGCCGCCGGTGGCGGGGGTGGTCGTCGACACGGGGCTGCCGCACCTGGACCGGGTGTTCGACTACGCCGTCCCGCCCGAGCTCGACGCGGACGCGCAGCCGGGGGTGCGGGTGCGGGTCCGCTTCGCCGGGCGCGACCTCGACGGGTACGTCGTCGAGCGCCGCCCGCGCTCCGGCCACGAGGGCCGGCTCCAGCCGCTGCGCAAGGTCGTCAGCGCCGAGCCCGTCCTCACCCCCGCGGTCCTCGCCAGCGCCCGGGCCGTCGCCGACGCCGGGGCGGGCACGCTCGGCGACGTCCTGCGGCTCGCCGTCCCCAAGCGGCACGCCACCGCCGAGAAGGCCCTCGCGGACGAGGCGACCCCGCCCGCTGTCGCGCCCCCCGATCCCGGCCCGTGGACCGCCTACCCCGCCGGGGCGTCCTACCTGCGCCACGTCGCCGACGGGGGCGCCCCCACCGCCGCGTGGACCGCGCTGCCGGGGCAGCCCGACGACCGCGACTGGCCCGCGGCGCTCGCCGTCGCCGCCGCCACCGCCCTCGCCGCCGGGCGCGGGGCCCTGCTCGTGGTCCCCGACCACCGCGACCTCGAACGCGTCGACGCCGCCCTCGCCGCGGCGCTCGGCAAGGGCGCGCACGTGCGGCTCAGCGCCGACCAGGGTCCGCAGGCGCGCTACACGGCCTGGCTCAAGGTGCTGCGCGGCCACGTGCGGTGCGTCGTCGGCACCCGCGCCGCCGCCTTCGCCCCGGTCCACGAGCTCGGTCTCGTCGCGGTCTGGGACGACGGGGACGACCTGCACGAGGAGCCGCGGGCGCCGTACCCGCATGTGCGCGACGTCCTACTCGAGCGGGCGACGCGCGAGGGGGCGGCCGCGCTCGTCGCAGGCTTCGCGCGCAGCGTCGCGGCCGAGCAGCTCGTCCGCGACGGGCGCCTCGTGCCGGTGGTCGCCCCACCCGCCGCCGTACGACGCTCCGCCCCGCGCGTCGTCGTCGCCGGCGACGACGTGGAGCTCGAGCGCGACGGCCCGGCCGCCCGCGCCCACCTGCCGTCGGTCGCGTGGCGCACCGCCAAGCAGGCACTCGAGCGCGGCCCGGTCCTCGTGCAGGTCCCGCGCCGCGGCTACCTGCCCTCGCTCGCGTGCGCCGAGTGCCGCGAGCCCGCGCGCTGCCCGCGCTGCCACGGGCCGATGGGGGTGCCCGCCGGCCGCGGCGTGCCCACCTGCCGCTGGTGCGGGACGACGTACGGCGCGTCCGGCTTCCGCTGCCCGCACTGCGACGCCACCGCGCTGCGGACCAGCGTCGTCGGCGCGCGGCGGACCGCGGAGGAGCTGGGCCGCGCCTTCCCCGGCGTGCCGGTGCGCACGTCCGGGTCGGGGGAGGTGCTCGCGCGGGTGGGCGCCGAGTCCGCCCTCGTCATCGCCACCCCGGGGGCCGAGCCGGTCGCCGAGGGCCGGTACGCCGCCGGGCTGCTGCTCGACGCGTGGGCGCTGCTCGACCGGCCGTCGCTCGAGGCGTCGGCGGAGGCGCTGCGGCGGTGGACCGGCGCGGGGGCGCTCGTGCGCGGCGTCGCCGACGGCGGGGTCCTCGTCCTCGCCGGCGCGCCCACGCACACGACGATCCCGGCCGTCGAGGCGCTCGTGCGCTGGGACCCGGCCTGGCTGGCGGGACGCGAGCTCGACGAGCGCGCCCAGCTGCAGCTGCCACCGACGGTGACGATGGCCCAGGTCGTCGGTCCCCGGCCGGCCGTGCTCGCCGCGCTCGACGACGACGCGCTGCCGGAGGGCCTCGAGCGGCTGGGGCCGCTGCCCTTCCGCGGCCGTGCGTCGGGGGTGGGGAGCCGGGGGAGCGGCCCGCGCGAGGACGCGGACGGGCCCGAGGTCGTCCAGGTCCTCCTGCGCACCCCCCGGGACGCGGCACCGGGACTGGCCCGGGGGCTGCACGCGGTCCGGGCCGGGCGCAGCGCCCGCAAGGAGCCGGACAGCGTGCTCGTGCGGATGTCGCCGACCGACGGGACCTGACGGGGCGCGTCGCTGGAACCCATCAATTGATGGATGTCAGCAGCACCTGAGCGGGGCGGGCTGCTGGAACCCATCAATTGATGGATGTCAGCAGCACCTCAGCGGGGCGCGTCGCTGGAACCCATCAATTGATGGATGTCAGCAGCACCTGAGCGGAGCGCGTCGCTGGAACCCATCAATTGATGGATGTCAGCAGCACCTGAGCGGGGCGGGCTGCTGGAACCCATCAATTGATGGATGTCAGCAACGCGGCTCATTCCTGCGGCGACACCCGCCCCCGCCCGGCCTTGGTCTGCCCGCGGGCCTTCTTGCCCGCCAGCCGGCGTCGCTGCGACCCCAGCGTCGGCCGGGTCGCCCGGCGGGTCGGTGGTGGGGGAGCGGCCGCCTCGCGCAGCAGCGCGGCGAGCCGTTCCCGGGCGGCGGCGCGGTTGCGGCGCTGCGAGCGGTGCTCCGAGGCCGCGATCTGCACCACCCCGCCGACGAGCCGGGGCGCGAGCCGGCTGAGCACCCGCCGTCGGGTCGCGTCCGGCAGCCCGGCCAACGCTCCCGAGGCCGCCGACGCCGCCGGGTCGAAGACGAGCTCGACCCGGCTGTCGGTCGTGTTGACACCCTGACCGCCGGGCCCGGACGACCGCGAGAAGCGCTCCACCAGCTCACCCGCGGGCACGATGAGGCCGCGGCTCAGCCCCGGCCCGGCCGGGACGACGAGATCGTCCACGCCTCCAGTCTATGGCCTACCCCCCAACAGGTGTTGGACAGATCGCCCCGCGCTCTGCCACACTCCCCAACGTGTCTTCGGGAGATGGTCGCGCACCGGTCGACCGGCTGCGCTCGGTCGCGCACCCGGTGCGCCTCGACATGCTGTCGCTGCTGACCGGAGCGAGCCTCAGCGCCGCCGAGGTGGCCCGCGAGCTGGGCCTCACGCACGCCAACGCGTCGTACCACCTGCGCCGGCTGCACGACGCCGGGCTGCTCGTCGTCGACGGAGAGGAGAAGGTCAACGGCGGTGTGGCCAAACGCTACCGGCACCCGTGGGACGCACCGGAGACGCCGTCGCCCCCGGGCCGTCCCGACTCCGAGAGCGCGCGCCTCGCCGAGGTGCGCACCCTGGCCGAGGCGGTGCCGCGCCGCTTCGCGCGGCGGCTCAAGGGGACCCCGAGCCGGCTGTCCGACCTCGAGACCTGGGTCGAGCCGCAGGTCTGGGAGCAGGTGAGCGAGCTGCTGCAGCAGGCCTCGCACCTCCTGCACGCGAGCGCCCGGCCCCCGCGCACCCCCGGCACGATCCGGGTCAGCGCGACGACGGCGGCCTTCCGGCTCAAGGAGGGTCGGTGAGGGGCAGCGAGGCGCTGGGCGCCCTCGGCGACCGCCGCTTCGCCTGGTACTTCACCGCCCGCACCGTCTCGACGGTCGGCTCGGCGATGGCCCCCGTCGGGCTCGCCTTCGCCGTCCTGCACCTCTTCGGCTCCGCGTCCGCGCTGGCCCAGGTGCTCGCCGCGCGCACCGCGGCCATGGTCGTCTTCCTCCTGATCGGCGGCGTCGTCTCCGACCGGATGTCGCGCCGGACCGTCCTGCAGGTCTCGCACGCCCTCACCGCGCTGACCCAGGGACTGGCCGCGGTCCTCGTCATCGGGGGTCACGCGCACCTGTGGATGCTCACCGGGATCGAGGCGGTCAACGGCGCCGTCTCCGCCTTCACGATGCCGGCGATGATGGGCATCGTCCCGCTCGTCGTCGACCGGTCCCGCCTGCAGCAGGCCAACGCGCTGCTGTCCTTCTCGCGCAGCGGCGTCACCGTCGTCGGGCCGTCCGTCGCCGGCCTGCTCGTCGTCGCCGTCGGCCCCGGATGGGCGCTCGCCGTCGACGCCGTCACCTACCTGCTCGCCATCGCCTGCCTGGCCCGGGTCTCGATCCCCGGCCGGGTCCGCGACCCCGACGCGCCCCGCACCGGCATGGTCCACGACCTGCGCGAGGGCTGGCACGAGTTCACCGCCCGCACCTGGTTGTGGGTCGTCGTCCTCGCCTTCGGGCTGCTCAACGTCATCCAGGGCGGCGTCCTCGGCGTGCTCGGTCCCCTCGTCGCGACCCGTGTGCCCGCCCTCGGCCCCGGCGGCTGGTCCCTCGCCCTGTCCGCCGAGGCGCTCGGCACCGTCCTGATGACCCTCGTCATGCTCCGGCTCGTCTTCCGCCGCCCGCTGCGCGCCGGGATGCTCGGGATCGCCCTCGTCGCCCTGCCCGTCGCGGCGCTCGGCGTGCAGCCGACGACCGTGCCGCTCGTCGTCGCGATGCTCCTCGCCGGCGCGGGGATCGAGGTCTTCGGCGTCGCCTGGACGACCGCGTTGCAGGTGCACGTCCCCGACGCGGTGCTCGCCCGCGTGGCCAGCTACGACGCCCTCGGCTCGCTCGTCGCGCTCCCCGTCGGGACGATCGCGTACGGCGTCCTCGCCGACCGGTTCGCGCTCGAGCCCGTCCTGCTCGTCAGCGCCGGCCTGTACGTCGTGCTCTGCGGCCTCACGCTCGCCAGCCGGTCGGTCCGCGACCTGCCCCACGGGGCGCCGCAGGACGCCGACGAGCGACCTCGCGCGCCCGCCTAGACTGCCGGGGTGTCCGTGACCGACATCCGCCTCTTCGGTGACCCCGTGCTGCGCACCCCCGCGGCCCCGGTCACCGACTTCGACCGCGAGCTGCGGCGGCTCGTCGCCGACCTCACCGACACGATGCTGGCCGCCCCCGGTCGCGGTCTCGCCGCGCCCCAGATCGGCGTCGGGCTGCGCGTCTTCACGTGGTGGGTCGACGACGAGGTGGGCCACCTCGTCAACCCGACCCTGGTCCTGTCCGACGAGACCCAGCTCGGGCCCGAGGGATGCCTCTCGATCCCCGACCTCACCTTCGACTGCCGTCGCGCCCTGCGCGTCGTCGCCACCGGGTTCGACCAGTACGGCGAGCCGCTGCGCGTCGAGGGCAGCGACGTCCTCGCCCGCGCCCTCCAGCACGAGAACGACCACCTCGACGGGGTGCTCTTCGTCGACCGTCTCGACCCCGAGCAGCGCCGCGCCGCGATGAAGGCGATCCGCGAGACCGACTGGGGCGCGGCCGGGGCGCCGGCGGTCAAGGCGAGCCCGCACTCCGGCGGCCTCGCCGGCAGCGTCTTCGGGAGGCGCTGACCCGTGCGCCTCGTCTTCGCGGGGACCCCGGAGGTCGCCGTCCCCTCGCTCGACGCGCTCGTCGCGTCCTCCCACGAGGTGGTCGGGGTGGTCACCCGGCCCGACGCGCCCGCTGGTCGCGGCCGCACCCTCGTCGCCTCACCGGTCCGCCGCCGCGCCGAGGAGCTCGGCCTGCCCGTCCTCACCCCGCGTCGCCCGAGCGAGCCGGACTTCCAGGAGGCGCTGCGCGCGCTCGCCCCGGACGTCTGCCCCGTCGTCGCCTACGGCGCCCTCGTGCCCCGCTCTGCGCTCGACATCCCGCGGCTCGGCTGGGTCAACCTCCACTTCTCGCTGCTGCCCGCGTGGCGTGGCGCGGCCCCGGTGCAGCACGCCGTCATGGCCGGCGACGAGGTGACGGGTGCGACGACGTTCCTGCTCGAGGAGGGCCTCGACACCGGTCCGGTGCTCGGGATGATGACCGAGCAGGTCCATTCCCGCGACACGAGCGGCGACCTGCTGGACCGGCTCGCCACCGCGGGGGCCGGCCTGCTCGTCGCGTCGCTGGACGGGCTGGGGAGCGGCGACATCGTCCCGCGCGAGCAGCCGGGCGAGGGCGTGTCGCTCGCCCCCAAGATCACCGTCGAGGACGCCCGGATCGACTGGGGCGTCCCGGGGTTCGTCGTCGACCGACGGGTCCGGGGCTGCACGCCCGCCCCGGGCGCGTGGACGACGTTCCGCGACGCCCGCCTCGGGCTCGACCCGGTCACGCCGCTCACCGACGCCGACCCGCTCGCGCCCGGTGAGCTGCGGGTCACCAAGCGCGAGGTCCTCGTCGGCACGGCGACCGGGCCCGTCCGCCTCGGCACCGTCCGCCCGGTCGGGAAGAAGCCGATGCCGGCGCCGGACTGGGCCCGCGGCGTGCGGATCGAGCCGGGGGAGCGCGTCGGTGCCTGACGACCGGCGTCCCCGTCGCCCCGGCCGGACCCCCCAGCGCTCGCTGCAGCGGCCCGCCGAACGGACCCGCCGCGCCGACCCGGCGCGGCTGGCGGCGTACACCGTCCTGCGCGCCGTCGCCGACGGCGCCTACGCCAACCTCGAGCTGCCGACCGTGCTGCGGGAGCGGGGGATCGGCGGTCGCGACGCCGCCTTCGCCACCGAGCTCGCCTACGGCACCACCCGGATGCACGGCCTGTACGACGCCGTCGTCGAGGCCGCCGCCGCGCGGCCCGTCGCCGACATCGACCCACCCGTCCTCGACACGCTGCGGCTCGGCGCCCACCAGCTGCTGGGGATGCGGGTGCCCGAGCACGCCGCCGTCGCCGAGACCGTCGGCCTCGCGCGGCAGGTCAACGGCGCCGGGGCCGCCGGCTTCGTCAACGCCGTCCTGCGACGTGTCAGCGAGGCCGACCGCGAGACCTGGGTGGCCCGCGTCGCCCCGGAGTCGCTCGACCCGACGCAGCGGCGGGCCGTCGCGACGAGCCACCCGGCGTGGGTCGTCAAGGCGCTGCGCGCGGCCCTGCTCGGGCACGGTGCCGCGACCGCCGACGACGTCGACGAGCAGCTCGACGCGCTGCTCGCCGGCGACAACACCCCCGCCCTCGTCTCCCTCGTCGCGCGACCGGGGCTCGTCGACCCGGCGCAGCTGCTCGAGGTGCTCGGCGACGCCGGGCGTCCCGGCGACCTCGCCCGCACCGCCGTCACCCTCCTCGAGGGGGACCCGGGCCGGCTGGCCGCCGTCCGCGAGGGCCGGGCCGCCGTCCAGGACGAGGGCTCGCAGCTGCTCGCGCTGGCCCTCGCCGCCGCTCCGGTCGACGGCGACCGGGGCGACGGCGACCGGGCCGACGGCGACCGGACCGACGAGCGCTGGCTCGACCTGTGCGCCGGACCGGGCGGCAAGGCGGGCCTGCTGGCCGCCCTGGCCCTGGAGCGGGGTGCCGACCTCGTCGCCAACGAGGTGGCTCCGCACCGCGCCGACCTCGTCCGGGCCACGCTGGCCCCCGCGACCCACCGCGCCCGTGCGGCCGGCCGGGCCGGCCAGGTGAGCGTGCGGGTCGGCGACGGCCGCGACGTCGGCCGCGACGAGCCGGCGTCGTACGACCGCGTCCTCGTCGACGCCCCCTGCACCGGCCTCGGTGCCCTGCGCCGCCGGCCCGAGGCGCGCTGGCGGCGGCAGCCGTCCGACGTCCCGGCGCTCGCGTCCCTGCAGCGGGAGCTGCTCGCCTCCGCGATCGACGCGACCCGCCCCGGTGGCGTCGTGGCCTACGCCACGTGCAGCCCGCACCTCGGCGAGACCCGGTTCGTCGTCGACGACGTGACCCGGCGCCGCGACGACGTCGAGCTGCTCGACGCGAGGCCGCTGCTGACCGACCGCGACGGCCGCGCCCTCGACGGCACGGGCGACGGGCCGACGGCCCAGCTGTGGCCCCACCGGCACGGCACCGACGGGATGTTCCTCGCGCTGCTGCGCCGTACCGGAGCCTGAGGCGCGCCAGTAGCATCGGCGGTCGTGCCCGACGACGCACCCGCACTGGACGTGTCCCCCCGCCCGACCGTCGACGTCGCGCGCGGCGTCGAGCTCGCCCGCGAGCTGTACGGCGTCGCCGGCCCCGCCAGGGAGCTCGGCAGCCAGCAGGACCGCAACGTCCTGCTCGAACCGCCCGGGGAGCGCCGCGTCGTGCTCAAGGTGGCCAACCGGGGCTGGGGCCGCGCCGCGCTCGAGGCCCAGAACGCCGCCCTGCTCCACCTCGCCGAGCGCGCCCCCGACCTCATCGCGCCCGTGCCCCTCCCGGCGGGCGACGGCGCCCTGCTGCACGAGGTCGTCGACGGCGAGGACACCGTCACCGTGCGGCTGCTCACCTTCGTCGAGGGCACCCCGCTCACCGGGGCGGGGTACCTCGCCCCCGCCGTCGTCGCCGACCTCGGCGCGCTCGGCGCCCGGCTCACCACGGCGCTCGCCGGGCTCGACCACCCCGGTCTCGACCGCCCGATCCAGTGGGACCAGCGCCGGGCCGCCGACGTCGTGGCCCGGCTGGCCGGGTCGGTGCGCGACCCCCACCGCCGCGCCGTCGTGCAGGAGGCGGCGCGGACGGCCGCCGCCCGGCTCGACCCGCTCGCCCCCGCGCTGCGCGTCGGCCCGGTCCACGGCGACCTCACCGACGACAACGTCGTCGGCGACCCCGACGAGGCCGGGCGGGTGCGCCCCACCGGGGTCATCGACTTCGGCGACCTCGCCCTCGGCTGGCTCGCGGGCGACCTCGCCGTCACCTGCACCTCGGTGCTGCGCCGGCCCGCGCACCACCCCCTCGACGTCCTGCCGGCCGTCCGCGCGTACGACGCCCTGCTCCCGCTGCGCGACGAGGAGCTCGCGGCGCTGTGGCCGCTCGTCGTCCTGCGCGGCGCCGTCCTCGTCGCCGCCGGCGAGCACCAGCTCGCCCTCGACCCCGACAACCCCGACCTCGCCGAGCCGATGGAGGGGGAGTGGCACGTCCTCACCTCCGCCCTCTCGCTCGACCCCGACGCGGCCGAGGCGGCCCTGCGCGCCGCGCTCGGACGGCCCCCCGCGCCGGCGTACGACGCCGCCCGGGCGGCCGCCGCCGCGGCCGCGCCGCTCGTCCCGGGGACGACCCCGGTCGTGCTCGACCTGTCGGTGACGAGCGAGCACCTGCACGGCGGGCGGTTCCTCGAGCCGGGCGTGGAGGAGGAGCTGCTGCGCGCCGCCGCCGGGTCGGGAGCCGCCGTCACCCGGTGGGGCGAGGCCCGGCTGACCCGCACCGTGCTCGACACCACGCTGGCGCCCGCCGCCGTCGCCCTCGTCGTCGACCTGCTCCTGCCCCAGGGGACCCCGCTCACCGCCCCGGTCGGCGGGTCGCTCACCGCCGACGAGGACGGGGTGCGGCTGACCCACGCCAGCGGGCTCGTGCTGCACCTGGGTGGCGACCTCACCGGGGTGCGCCCCGGTGGGATCGAGGCGGGCGCACCCCTCGCCCGCGCGGGCGCAGGCCCGGTCCGCGTGCAGTGGTGCGTCGTTCCCGGACGCCGGCCCCCCGGCTTCGCGACCGGTCGGGAGGCCCCGGCCTGGCGGACCCTGTGCCCGGACCCGTCGGCGCTGCTCGGGACCGACGTCGTCGCCGTCGACGACGACCCCGGCGAGCTGCTGGGACGTCGCCGCTCGGCGCTCGCGCCGATGCAGGAGAGCTACTACGACGAGCCGATGCGGATCGAGCGCGGCTGGCGCCACCACCTCGTCGACGTCGACGGCCGCGCCTACGTCGACGCGGTCAACAACGTCGCGTCGATCGGCCACGGGCACCCGCGCCTCGCCGACGCCGTCGAGCGGCAGCTGCGCACCCTCAACACCAACTCGCGCTTCCACTACCGCGCCCTCGTCGAGCTGTCCGAGCGGCTGGCCGCGCTCGCCCCCGACCCGCTCGACCAGGTGTTCCTCGTCAACAGCGGCTCCGAGGCCGTCGACCTCGCCCTGCGGATGGCGCAGACCGTCACCGGCCGTCCGGACGTCGTCGCCGTCCTCGAGGCCTACCACGGCTGGACGGCGCTCTCCGACGCCGTGTCGACGTCGCTCTACGACAACCCGGCCGCGCTCGGCACCCGCCCGGACTGGGTGCACCTCGCGTCGGCGCCCAACCCCTACCGGGGCCGGCACCGCGGCCCGGGGGCCGGGGCGGCGTACGGGCAGGAGGTCCGCGACCTCGTCGAGGGGCTCGTCGCGGACGGGCGTCCGCCGGCCGCGTTCGTCTGCGAACCGTTGCTCGGCAACGCCGGTGGGGTGCTGCTTCCCGACGGCTACCTCGCGGCGGCGTACGACGCCGTGCGGGCGGCGGGCGGCCTGGCGGTCGCCGACGAGGTGCAGGTCGGCTACGGCCGCACCGGTCGGTGGTGGTGGGCGTTCGAGCGCTCCGGCGTCGTCCCGGACGTCATCACCGTGGCCAAGCCGATGGGCGCGGGGCACCCGCTCGGCGCCGTCATCACCACCCGCGCGGTCGCGGAGGCGTTCGGCGCCGCCGGCTCGTTCTTCTCCTCGGCCGGCGGTAGCCCCGTCTCGTGCGTCACCGGTCTGACCGTCCTCGACGTCATCGAGGACGAGGGGCTGCAGGCGAACGCGGCCGCGGTCGGCGACCACCTGCTCGCCGGCCTGGCGGGGCTCGCCGACCGCCACCGCATCGTCGGCGCCGTCCACGGCGCCGGCCTCTACCTCGGCGTCGAGCTGGTGCGCGACCGGGTCACCCTCGAGCCGGCGACCGCGGAGTGCGCGGCGATCTGCGAGCGGCTGCGCGAGCTCGGCGTCGTCGTCCAGCCGGCGGGGGAGCGGGCCAACGTGCTCAAGCTCAAGCCGCCGATGACCCTGACCAGGGGGAGCGCCGACGTGGTCCTCGGCGCGCTCGACACGGTGCTGCGCGACGGTTGGTGACGGAAGGCGCGTGACCCGCGGCGGCGGCCCTCGTTGAGCAGGGCGGCCGACCCGGCCGACGGACCACCCATCCGCCCGGCCGGCGGCGCCGAACCCCTGCGTACGTCCCTGACGCAACGACGCGAAAGGTCCACCTGCCGTGACCCTCACCCACGACGACCGGGCGCACGACGCTGCTCCCGCCACCCCTCCCCGCCCGGCGGGCCCCAGCCGCCGCCGCTTCCTCGGCTACCTGCTCGCCGGCACGACGCTCGCCGTCGGGGTCGACCTCGGCCGGGGTGCGAGCCCCGCCGCGGCGGCCGTCCCGAGCCCGCCCCAGGTGCCCGAGCTCTACGACCTCGAGGACCTCGAGACCCACTCGGCGCTCCCGACGTCGGCCCTCATCTCGATCACCGTCGACACCGCCGGCCGGGCGCACTTCGCGATGCCGCGCATGGAGGTCGGCCAGGGCATCACCACCGCCGCCGCGATGATCATCGCCGAGGAGCTGGGGGTCGCCGTCTCCGCCGTCGACGTCACCCTCGCGCCGGCCCGCCCCGAGCTGGTCTTCAACCAGCTGACCGGCGGCTCGAACACGATGAACTCGATGTTCACCCCGATCCGGGTCGCGGCCGCCATCGCCCGCGGTGCCTTGCTGCGCGCCGCCGCGATCGAGCTCGGCGCGGCGGTCTCGTCCCTCGTGGCCAAGGACGGTGTCGTCACCGCGCCGGGCGGCCGCACGGCGACGTACGGCGCCCTGTCCGTCAAGGCCGCGAGCGCGACCACCACGTCGGTGTCCGTCGTCCTCAAGGACCGCTCCACCTTCACCGTCGTCGGCCGCCCGCAGAACCGCGTCGACGCGATGGACATCGTCACGGGGCGCAAGCACTTCACGACGGACCTGTCGGTGCCGGACGCGCTGCCGACCATGGTGTGCCGGCCGCCGACGCTCAACGGGTCGCCCCGCCGGATCCGCAACCTGGCCAAGGTCAGGGCCATGCCGGGCGTCACCGACGTCGTCATGGTCGACACCGGGGTCGCCGTCCGCGCCGCGACGTTCGGGCAGTGCATCGAGGCGGTCCGGGCGCTGCGGTGCGACTGGAACCCCGGCACGGTCGAGGGGCAGTCCGACGACACGGTCCTGGCCACCCTGAAGAAGGCGGAGCTGCCGATGGCGGTGCCGTCGGTGCCGGTGCTGGCCAAGCAGCTCGACCTGCGCTTCGAGTTCATGTTCCGCAGCAGCGCGGCGCTCGAGCCCAACTGTGCGATCGCCGACGTCCGCTCGGACCGCGCGACGGTCTGGGCGGGGCTGAAGGCGCCGATCGTCGCCCAGGCCAAGATCGCCGACGCCCTCGGGCTGCCGCAGACCGCCGTCACGGTCAACGTCGTCACGGGCGGAGGGTCGTTCGGGCACAAGCTGTTCGGCGACGGCGCCCTCGAGGCGGCGAAGATCTCCAAGGCCATGGGCAAGCCGGTCAAGCTCATGTGGCACCGCTGCGACGAGCCCCGGGAGGGCCGCACGCACCCGATGGCCACCTCGCGGATCCGCGCCACCGTCCTCGCCGGCCAGGTGCTGACCTTCGAGCAACGGCACACGAGCGTCAAGACCGACTTCGGGCACGGGCTGGGGGAGCGGCTGACGGCGATGGCCGCCGAGCTGCCGGCGAACCTCGGTGGGCTGTCGCTCTCGCAGAGCATCTTCACCCTCACGCAGGAGCTGCCCTACAACTTCGGCGTCGTGACCCAGCTGCTCAACGAGGTCGACCTGCCGTTCAACACCGGCAGCATGCGCAACATCTACTCGCCCGACGTCGCCGCGGCGAACGAGCTCGTCGTCGACCAGCTGGCCAAGCTGACCGGGCAGGACCCGCTGGCCTTCCGGCTCGCCTTCCTCAAGGACGCCCGCACCCGGGCCGTCCTGCAGAAGGTCGCCCAGGTCGGCGGGTGGGGCCGAAGGATGCCGGCCGGCACCGCGCAGGGCATCGCGATCCACAAGGAGTACAAGGGCTGCACGGCCGTCCTCGTCGAGATCGACTGCCGACCGGCGACGGTGGGCCGGCCGATCCGCGACGGCGTCACGGGTCCGCGGGTGACCAAGGCGGTCATCGCCGTCGACGCGGGCCTCGTCGTCAACCCGACCGGGCTCGAGGCGCAGATGATGGGCGGGGTCAACGACGGCATCGCGCTCGTGCTGACCAGCAGCAACCACCTGCAGGACGGACACTTCCTCGAGGGCAGCTGGGACAACTACTTCTACACGCGGCAGTGGAACACCCCGCTCGACTTCCAGTGCATCGTCATGCCGAGCAACGGCGACGTCCCCGGCGGGGCGGGGGAGGCCGGCGTCCCGGCCACCGTCGCGGCCACGGCCTGCGCCTACGCGCGCGCCACCGGCACCGTCCCCACTCGCTTCCCGGTCAACCACGGCACGCTCTCGTTCACCCCGAAGACGTTCGTGCCCCCCGTGCCGCCGGCGCCGACCGACGGCCTCTCCTACACCTACTGACCACCGCCTGAAGGAGCCGACATGGCACAGCACAGCTTCATGCTCAACGGGCAGAAGGTCACCGTCGACGTCGAGGACTCGGTGCGCCTGCTCTGGGTCCTGCGCGACGTCCTCGGCGTCACCGGCCCGAAGTACGGCTGCGGCATCAACGTCTGCAAGGCGTGCACGTCGCACATCAACGGCAAGGCGTTCAACCCCTGCTCGGTGCAGGTCAAGGACATCGCCCCGACCGACGAGATCACGACCATCGAGGGCCTCGCCGACACCGTCGACGCCCCGCTGCACCCGATGCAGCAGGCCTGGATCGAGCGGGACGTGGCGCAGTGCGGCTACTGCCAGCCCGGCCAGATCATGGCCGCCGTGGCGCTGGTCAACAAGGTGCACGCCGAGGGACGCGAGATCACCGACGCCGACCTCGACGGCATCCGCAACGTCTGCCGGTGCGGGACCTACAACCGGATCCGCGACGCCATCAAGGTCGGCGCCACCCGGATGTAGGGCGGCAGGTCAGGGGCGAGGTCCGCGGGCGGGGCCTAGGCTCGTCGGGTGCAGATCTCGCCGAGCATCCTGTCCGCGGACTTCGCCAACCTCGAGGCCGAGCTGCGCCGGATCGAGGACGCCGACTGGGCCCACGTCGACGTCATGGACAACCACTTCGTGCCCAACCTCACCCTCGGGCTGCCGGTGGTCGAGGCGCTGCTCGCGGTGACGCCCGTCCCGCTCGACTGCCACCTGATGATCGAGGACCCGGACCGCTGGGCCCCGGCCTACGCCGAGGCCGGCGCCGGGTCGGTCACCTTCCACGTCGAGGCCGCCCGCGACCCGCGCGCCCTGGCCCGTGCGCTGCGCGCCGCCGGCGCCCGGTCCGGGATGGCGCTCAAGCCCGGCACGGCGTGGGCGCCGTACGAGGACCTGCTGCCCGACCTCGACATGGTCCTCGTCATGACCGTCGAGCCCGGCTTCGGCGGGCAGTCGTTCATGGCCGACCAGCTGGCCAAGGTCACCGCGGTCCGCCAGTCGGTCCGCCGCCACGGCGGCGAGGTCTGGGTGCAGGTCGACGGCGGCGTCTCCGCCGAGACGATCGAGCGGTGCGCCGAGGCGGGGGCCGACGTGTTCGTCGCCGGGTCCGCGGTCTACGGCGCCGACGACGCCGGCGCCGCGGTCGGGCGGCTGCGTGAGCTCGCCACCCGGCACCGGCACGCCTGAGCGGTCACGCCGCGCCGGGCGCGGGTGGCCGGCCTCACGGCGGGACGGGGACGTCGAGCGGGCGCGGGTGTGGCATCCTGACGGGTGACGCGCTCCGGGGTCGGTGCAATTCCGAACCGGCGGTGACAGTCCGCGACCCGACCGCCGCCAGCGGCCGGTGGACCCGGTGGAACTCCGGGACCGACGGTGAGAGTCCGGATGGTAGGCGGCGCGTGGGGGCCCACCCGTGTGGGTCCTCCCGGCGAGCGTGCCGGCCCACGAGGAGACCGTCCGTACGGCGCCTCGCGAGCCCACCGTCCGCCCTCCCGGAGCCGACCCAGACCGGTCGAGCACGAGGGAGGTGAGCAGGGTGGTGGACGAGGACCAGCACGACCAGCAGCAGGACGAGCGGTACCTGCGCGAGGCCCTGGAGCTCGCCGCCCGAGGGCCCTTGCCCGACCCCAACCCGCGCGTCGGCTGCGTGCTGCTCGACGCGGCCGGGGCCGTCGTCGGCCGCGGCTTCCACGCCGGTGCCGGGACGGCGCACGCGGAGGTCGTCGCCCTCGCCGACGCCGCCGCGCGGGGCGCGGACGTCCGTGGCGGGACGGCGTACGTGAGCCTCGAGCCGTGCGCGCACACCGGGCGCACCGGTCCCTGCGCGCAGGCCCTGCTCGACGCCGGGGTGGCCCGCGTCGTGCACGCGCAGTCCGACCCCGACCCCGTCGCGGCCGGCGGTGCGGACCTGCTGCGGGCCGCGGGCGTGCCGGTGGACTCGGGGGTCCTCGCCGACGAGGCCGAGGCGCTCAACGCGGTGTGGACCCGGTCCGTGCGGCTCGGGCGCCCCGTCGTCACCTGGAAGGTCGCGGCCAGCCTCGACGGGCGCTCCGCGGCCGCCGACCGGACCAGCCGCTGGGTCACCGGGGCGGCCGCCCGCGCGGACGTGCACGACCTGCGCGCACGCTGCGACGCGGTCGTCGTCGGGACCGGGACGGCGCTGGCCGACGACCCGTCCCTGACCACCCGGTGGCCGGACGGGTCGCTGCGCGACCGTCAGCCGCTGCGGGTGGTCGTCGGCGACCGGGACCTGCCGTCGCGCGCCGCCGTGCTCGACGCGGCGGCCCCGACCCTCGTGGTCCGCGGCCACGACCCGGCCGCGGTGCTCGAGACGTTGCACGGCAAGGGGATCCGCCACGTCCTGCTCGAGGGCGGTCCGACGCTGGCCGCCGCGTTCCTCGCCGCCGGGCTCGTCGACGAGGTCGTCGCCTACGTCGCCCCCGTCCTGCTCGGCGCCGGCCCGTCCGCCGTCGGCGACCTCGGAATCACCACCATCACGGACGCGTTGCGGCTCGAGCCGACGGACGTCACCGTCGTCGGCGTCGACGTCCGGGTCACCGCCCGCCCCCGCGCCACCACGCCGCAGAAGGAGATCGTCTGATGTTCACCGGCATCGTCGAGGAGCTGGGGGAGGTGCTCGCCCTCGAGCCCGGCCCCGACTCGGCCCGGCTGCGGGTCCGCGGCCCGCTCGTGGTCTCCGACGCCGCCCACGGCGCCTCGATCAGCGTCAACGGCGTCTGCCTCACCGTCACGGACCACGACGCGAAGTCGTTCGCCGTCGACGTGATGGCCGAGACGCTGCGGCGCTCCAGCCTCGGGGTGCTCGCGGCGGGCGACCGGGTCAACCTCGAGCGGGCGATGGCCGCCGACGGCCGCTTCGGGGGGCACGTCGTGCAGGGCCACGTCGACGGCGTCGGGCGCATCGAGCGGCGGCAGCCGGGAGACCGCTGGGAGGTCGTCGAGGTGTCGCTGCCCGCCGACCTCGCGCGGTACGTCGTCGAGAAGGGCTCGATCACCGTCGACGGCGTCTCGCTCACCGTGTCCGCCCTGCACGCGACGTCGTTCGAGGTCTCCCTCATCCCCACGACGCTCGGCCTCACCACCCTGGGGCACAAGGGCGTCGGCGACCTGGTCAACCTCGAGGTCGACGTCCTCGCCAAGTACGTCGAGCGGCTGCTCGCCGACCGTCCCACCACCAGCACGTCCGCCCCGGAGGTCCGCCCGTGAACGTCCTCGAACGCCTCTTCGACGCCCAGCTCGTCATCGCCGGCGCGCCGATCCTCTGGCGCGAGATCATCGGCAACCTCTTCGGCTTCGCCTCCGCGCTCGGCGGCATGCGCCGCCGGGTGTGGGCGTGGCCGATCGGGATCGTCGGCAACGCGCTGCTCTTCACCGTCTTCTTCGGGGTCGCGTTCAACAACCCCCAGCACGAGACGCTCTTCGGCCAGGCCGCCCGACAGGTCTTCTTCATCGTCACCAGCGTCTACGGCTGGTGGAGGTGGAACCAGGTGCGCCGGCTCAACCACCAGGGCGACGACGCGCCGGTCCTCACCCCGCGGTGGGCGACGGCCCGCGAGCGGGTCGGGTACGTCGTCTTCTGGGTCGTCGGGGTCGCCGTCTGCCAGCAGGTCTTCGCCGCCCTCGGGGCCGGGTTCCCCGCGCCCCGGTGGTACTTCGTCTGCGACGCGTGGATCTTCGTCGGCTCGATCGTCGCGACCTACGCGATGGCCCGCGGCTGGACCGACTTCTGGCTGGCCTGGATCGGGGTCGACCTCGTCGGGGTCCCGCTGCTGCTCCACTCCGGCTTCTACCCCTCGGCCGTGCTGTACGTCGTCTACGCCGCCTTCGTCCTGTGGGGCTTCACGGTCTGGTTGCGGGTCCAGCGCACCGAGGCGCCGACCCGCGAGCCCGAGCGGGCGGTGACGGCGTGAGCACCGGTGACACCGGGAGCAGCGGGTCCGTCGAGGTGGCCCTCGCCGCGCTGCGTGCCGGCCGGCCGGTCCTCGTGCTCGACGACGAGGACCGCGAGGCCGAGGGCGACGTCGTCCTCGCCGCGCAGAACCTGTCCCAGGAATGGGTCGGGTGGACGGTGCGGCACACCTCGGGCTACCTCTGCGCACCGATGACCGCCGAGCGCGCCGACCGACTCGGCCTGCCGCTCATGGTGACCGAGAGCACCGACCCGCTGCGGACGGCGTACACCGTCAGCGTCGACGCGGCGACCGGCGTGACCACCGGCATCAGCGCGCACGACCGTGCCCGTACGGCGCAGGTGCTCGCCGACCCCACCACCGGCCCCGACGACCTCGTCCGTCCCGGCCACCTCCTCCCGCTGCGCGCCCGCGACGGCGGGGTGCTGACCCGCCCCGGCCACACCGAGGCGACCGTCGACCTGTGCCGCCTCGCCGGGCTCGAGCCCGTCGGCGTCATCGGCGAGCTCGTCCACGACGACGGCTCGATGATGCGCCGCGACGCCGTGCTCGCCCTCGGGGCCGAGCACGACCTGCCCGTCCTCACCGTCGCCGAGCTCGTCGCCCACCGGCAGCGCCACGACCGGGTCGAGCGCCTCGCCGACACCCACGTCCCGACGGCGCACGGCGACTTCCGCGCCGTCGGCTACCGCGACCGCCTCACGGGCGACGAGCACGTCGCCCTCGTCAGCCCGCTCGGGCTCGCACCCGTCGACCCCGGCGGGAGCGGCGACGGTCGGGTCGTCGTCCGGATGCACTCGGAGTGCCTCACCGGCGACGCCTTCGGGTCGCTGCGCTGCGACTGCGGCCCGCAGCTGCAGCGGGCCCTGGCCCGGGTCGCCCGCGACGGCGGCGCCGTCGTCTACCTGCGCGGGCACGAGGGTCGTGGGGTCGGGCTCGTCGACAAGCTGCGCGCCTACGCCGAGCAGGACGCCGGCGCCGACACGGTCGACGCGCAGACCGTCCTCGGTCTGCCGGTCGACGCCCGCGACTACGCGCCCGGCGCCGCGATCCTCACCGATCTCGGGGTCGAGCGGGTCCGCCTGCTGACCAACAACCCCGACAAGGTCCGCGCCCTCACCGACCTCGGGCTCGACGTCGTCACCGAGCACCACGTGACGACGCCGACCCGCGACAACGAGACCTACCTCCGGACGAAGAGGGACCGCATGGGACACACGCTGCTCATCCAGGAGCGCGGGGCGTGAGCGGCGCCGGCGCGCCGCAGCTGGCCGTCGACGGCCGCGGCCTGCGGGTCGCCGTCGTCGCGGCGTCGTGGCACACGACGGTGATGGACGGGCTGCTCGACGGCGCCCGCCGGGGCCTCGCCGACGCCGGGGTGGCGGACGTGCACGTCGTGCGCGTCCCCGGCACCTTCGAGCTGTCGGTCGCCTGCGCGCGGCTCGCGCCGTCGTACGACGCCCTCGTCGCCCTGGGGGTCGTCGTCCGCGGCGGCACCCCGCACTTCGACTACGTCTGCCAGAGCGCGACGCTCGGCCTCACCGAGGTGTCGGTGCGCACCGGGGTGCCGGTCGGCTTCGGCGTGCTCACCTGCGACACCGACGAGCAGGCCCTGGACCGGGCGGGCCTGCCGGGTTCGAGCGAGGACAAGGGCCACGAGGCGGCCACCGCCGCCGTCGCGACCGCCGTCACCCTGCGCGACGTCGCCCGGCACTGACCGGCCCGCCCGCGGCGGCGACGAGCAGGGCTGCGGTGCGCTCGAGGTGCGCGCGCATGGCCGCCTCGGCGGCCGCGCCGTCCCCGGCGGCCACCGCCGTCGCGACCGGCGCGTGCTCGTCGGCGACCTCGCGCAGCGTGCGCCCGGTCGCCGTCGTCGGCGGCCCGAGCAGGACCGTCGTCGCCCGCAGCTGCTCCACGACCGCGGCGGCTCGCGCGTTGCCGGCCCCGCGCAGGACGGCGTCGTGCAGCGCCCGGTCCGCGCGCCAGAAGGCGGGCTCGTCACCGCGCCCGGCCGCCGCGTCCAGGGCGTCGTACGCCGCCGCCACCGCAGCCCGGGCCGTCGCGTCCCCGGCCTCGGCGACCCGGCGCGCCGCCGCGGGCTCCAGGGCCCGGCGGATCTCGAAGATCTCCTCGACGTCGTGGGGGGAGGGGCGCACGACCGTGAAGCCGCGGTTGCGCGCGATGGTGACCAGGCCGGCCTCGGCGAGGCGCAGCAGCGCCTCGCGGACGGGGCTGCGGGAGACGCCGAGCTCGTCGGCGAGCCGGTAGACCGAGTAGGTCTCCCCGGGGTCGAGGACCCCGCGGGAGACCCCGTCGCGCACGGCGCCGACGACCGCGTCGGCGAGCGAGGCGGCGTCGTCGGGGAGGACCAGTCCGAGGGCGCCGCCGGTGTCCGTCACGGGTAACATGTTACTCGTGACCGACCTGGCCCTCGACCTCACCGACCTGACGGCGACGCTGCGCGGGCACGGGCTCGAGGTGCACGACGACAGCGCCACCCGGGCGATGTACGCGACCGACGCCTCGCTCTACCGCGTCCCGCCGCGGGCGGTCGTCCGGCCCCGCGACGAGGCGGAGGTCGCGGCGGTGCTCGAGGTCGCGCGCGCGACGGGCGTCCCGGTCACCTCCCGCGGTGCCGGCACCTCGGTCGCCGGCAACGCCGTCGGACCGGGGATCGTCGTCGACTTCTCGCGCCACCTCGGCCGGGTGCTCGACCTCGACGCGGACGCGAGGACGGCGACCGTCCAGCCCGGCACCGTCCACGCCGTCCTCCAGCAGCGGGCGATGGCCGCGGGGCTGCGCTTCGGGCCCGACCCCTCGACCCACCCGCGCTGCACCATCGGCGGCATGGTCGGCAACAACGCCTGCGGCGCCCGGTCGCTCGCCTACGGCCGCACCGACGACAACGTCGTGGGCCTGCGGCTGCTCACCGCCGCCGGCGACGTCCTGCGGACCGGGTACGACGCCGCCGGCACCGCGTGGACGCGCGGGGCGGAGGCGACCGTCGCCGCGGCACGGGAGGCGATGACGCCGTACCTCGCCGTCGCCCGCACCGAGCTCGGGCGGTTCGGTCGTCAGGTCTCCGGCTACGCGGCGCACCACCTGCTCCCCGAGCGCTTCGACCTCACCAAGGCCCTCGTCGGGTCGGAGGGCACGCTCGGCGTCCTCACCGAGGTGACCGTCCGCCTCGTCACCGACCTGCCGCACCGGGCCGTCGTCGCGCTGGGCTTCGAGTCGATCGTCGCCGCCGGCGCGGCCGCCCCCGCCGTCGTCGCCCACGGCCCGAGCTCGTGCGAGGGGCTGGACCGCCGGCTCGTCGACGTCCTCGTCTCGCGGCGCGGTCCCGGCGCCGTCCCGCCGCTGCCCCGCGGGGAGGCGTGGCTGTTCGTCGAGCTGTCGGGGGAGGACCGCGCCGACGTCCTCGACCGCGCGTGGCGGCTGGCCGCCGACGACCTCGGCGTCGAGGCCCTCGTCGTCGAGGACGTGCCGACCCAGCTGCGGCTGTGGCGGATCCGCGAGGACGGCGCGGGGCTCGCCGGCCGGGCGCCGTCGGGCGAGCCGGCCTGGCCGGGCTGGGAGGACGCGGCCGTCCCGCCGGAGCGGCTGGGGGAGTACCTCGCCGACTTCGACGCCCTCACCGCGCAGCACGGTCTCACCTCGGCGCCGTACGGGCACTTCGGCGACGGGTGCCTGCACGTGCGGCTCGACTACCCGCTGGGGCGGCCCGACGGGCGGGCGGCGCTGCGCGCGTTCCTCACCGACGCCGCCGACCTCGTCGGCCGGTACGGCGGCTCGCTGTCCGGCGAGCACGGCGACGGCCGGGCCCGCAGCGAGCTGCTGCCGCGGATGTACTCGCCCGAGGCGATCGCGATGTTCGGCGCGGTCAAGCGCGCCTTCGACCCGACGCACCTGCTCAACCCCGGGGTGCTCGTCGACCCGGCGGCGGTCGACGCCGACCTGCGCCTCGACGGGGTGACACCGTTGCGCCGCAACGGATCCCGTGCGCTGGGCTTCGCCTACCCGCACGACGGCGGCGACCTCGCGCAGGCGCTCCACCGGTGCACCGGCGTCGGCAAGTGCCGCGCCGACAACTCCGCGGCGCACGGCGTGATGTGCCCGTCCTACCTCGCGACCCGCGAGGAGAAGGACTCCACGCGCGGGCGCGCCCGCGTGCTGCAGGACGTCGTCGCCGGGCACCTGCCGTGGTCCGACCCGGGGGTGCACGCCGCGCTCGACCTGTGCCTGTCGTGCAAGGGCTGCGCGTCCGACTGCCCGACCGGCATCGACATGGCGACGTACAAGTCCGAGGTGCTGCACCAGACCTACCGGCGCCGGCTGCGGCCGCGCTCGCACTACGCGCTGGGGTGGCTGCCGCGGTGGGCGCGGCTCGTCGGGCGCGTGCCCGGGCTGGCGAAGGTCGCCAACGGGGCCCTGCGCGCGCCGGGCCTGGGTCGTGCCGCGATCTCGGCGGCGGGTGTCGACCACCGGCGCTCCGTGCCGGCCTTCGCGGAGCGGCCCTTCCACGCGACCTGGCAGCCGGGCGGCGTCGGCGGCCGGCCGGTCGTCCTCTTCGCCGACAGCTTCTCCGACGCCTTCGACCCGCAGGTCGCCGAAGCCACCGTCCGCGTCCTCGAGGCCGCCGGGTGGGCGCCGCGTCCGGCGGCGTCGTCCGGCGAGGGGCTGTGCTGCGGCCTGACCTGGATCACCACCGGCCAGCTCGACGCCGGTCGCCGGATCCTCGGCCGCACGGTGCGCACGCTCGCGCAGGCCGTCCGCCAGGGGATGCCGGTCGTCGGGATCGAGCCGTCGTGCACGGCCGTGCTGCGCTCGGACGCCCTCGAGCTGTTCGCCGGCACCGAGCTCGAGGACGACGCCCGTCTCGTCGCGGGCGCGACCCGCACCCTCGCCGAGCTGCTCGCGCAGACCGACGGTTGGCAGGCGCCGGACCTGTCCGGCACGAGCGTCGTCGCGCAGCCGCACTGCCACCACCACGCCGTCCTCGGCTGGGCGGCGGACGAGGCGCTGCTGCGCCGCACCGGCGCCGCCGTACGGCGGCTGTCGGGCTGCTGCGGTCTCGCCGGCAACTTCGGCGTCGAGCAGGGCCACTACGAGGTGTCGGTCGCCGTCGCCGAGCAGCAGCTGCTGCCCGCGCTCGACGACGCGCCCGACGCCGTCGTCCTCGCCGACGGGTTCTCGTGCCGCACCCAGGTCGCCGACCTGCGCCGCCGTCCGGCGCTGCACCTGGCCCAGCTGCTGGACCCGGCCCGGGGCGCCTGAGCGCGCGCCGTAGGCTGGTCGACCGTGAAGTCCTTCGACGCGCTGTTCGCCGAGCTGAGCGACAAGGCCGTGACGCGGCCGGAGGGGTCGGGCACCGTGGCCGAGCTCGACGCCGGGGTGCACGCGATCGGCAAGAAGATCGTCGAGGAGGCCGCCGAGGTGTGGATGGCCGCCGAGCACGAGGGCGCCGAGCGGACCGCCGAGGAGGTCAGCCAGCTGCTCTACCACCTGCAGGTGCTGATGATCGCGAGCGGTCTGACCCTCGACGACGTCTACGCCCACCTCTGAGCCCCGCCTCCGAGCCCCACGAGCAGGAGCCCCCATGAGCACCAGCCTGACCGGCGCCCCCCTGCGGATCGCCGTCCCCAACAAGGGCTCGCTGTCCGAGTCGGCCGTCGAGATGCTGCGCGAGGCCGGGTACCGCACCCGCCGCGACAGCAAGGAGCTCGTCGTCACCGACAGCGACAACGACGTCGAGTTCTTCTACCTGCGCCCGCGCGACATCGCGGTCTACGTCGGCACCGGCACGGTCGACGCCGGCATCACCGGCCGCGACCTGCTGCTGGACTCCGGGAGCCCGGCCGTCGAGGTCATGCCGCTCGGTTTCGGCGCCTCGACCTTCCGGTACGCCGCCCGCGCCGGCGCGGCCACGTCGGTCGCCGACATCGCCGGGCAGCGGGTCGCGACGAGCTACCCCGGTCTCGTGCGCGCGGACCTCGAGAAGGCCGGCGTCGCCGCCGACGTCGTCCGGCTCGACGGGGCCGTCGAGACCGCCATCACCCTCGGGGTCGCCGACGTCATCGCCGACGTCGTCGAGACCGGCGCGACCCTGCGCAGCCAGGGGCTCGAGGTCTTCGGTGACCCCATCCTGCGCAGCGAGGCCGTCCTCATCGGCCGCGCCGGACGGTCGGGCGAGGAGGACGGGGCGGGCGCGACACCCGGCTTCGGCGTCCTGCACCGGCGGCTCACCGGCGTCATCACCGCGCGCTCCTACGTCATGGTCGACTACGACTGCCCGGCCGAGCTCGTCGAGAAGGCGTGTGCGGTCACGCCCGGGCTCGAGTCGCCGACGGTCTCGCCACTCGCCGACCCGTCGTGGAGCGCGGTCCGCGCGATGGTCCCGCGCCGCGGCGTCAACCGGGTCATGGACGAGCTCTACGAGCTGGGCGCGCGCGCCATCCTCGTCACCGACATCGCCGCCTGCCGGATCTGAGCCGGCCGTGAGCGACAGCGCGACGCCGAGACCGGACCAGGACCCCTTCCGGCCCTTCCGGTCCCGGCGCGGGCGGGTCGTCGCGACGACGCTCGCCGTCGTCTCGCTCGTGATCTTCGGCGGCCTCGCGGTCTTCCTGCCCGGGAGCACCCCGACCGACTCGACGCTCATCGTCGTCCTCGGGGTGGCCATCGCCTTCGCCTGCTACCGCTACGCCACCATCTCGGCCGTCCCCGACCGCGGTGGGCTCGTCGTGCGCAACCTCGTCACCACCCGGCGCCTGGAGTGGGCGCAGGTGCTGCGGGTGCAGTTCGACGACGGTGCCCCGTGGGTGACCCTCGAGCTCGACGACACCGAGCAGGTCGCCGTCATGGCGGTCCAGCGCGCCGACGGGCCCTCGTCGCGCGACGAGGCCGGCCGGCTCGCCGCCCTCGTCCAGGCGCTCGGCGAGGCCCGCGCGTAGCGTCGCTCCGTGCGGTACGGACTGGAGCTGCCCTGCGGCGGGGACCACCTCACGGTCGACCTGCTCCTCGACCTCGCGGTCGCGGCGGAGCGGTCGGGGTGGGACGGGGTCTTCCTCGAGGACTACCTCGTCTACTACCGGGGTGACGACCCGCCCACCTTCGACCCGTGGGTGGTCCTCGCCGCGGCAGCCGGCCGAACCACCCGGGTGGTGCTGGGGACGACCGTCTCCGGCCTGCTCGCGCGGGACCCGGTCAAGCTGGCGCGCGAGGCCGTCACCCTCGACGCGCTGGCCCCCGGTCGGGTCGTCCTCGGGGTCGGGGTGGGCGACCCGGCCGACCGGGGGACCCAGGTCGGTGTCCAGGACACCAGGCGCGCCAGAGGTAGGGAGATGGACCGACGCCTCGACCTGCTGCTGGCCCTCCTGCACGGACAGCCCGTGGACGGGCCGACCGACGGCCCGGTGGTGTTCCGTCCCACGGCGCACCGCGTCCGGGTGTGGGTCGGCGGCAGCGCCGAGGCGAAGGCGGTCGCCCGACGGGGCGCGCGCGCGGACGGGGTGGTGCCGTACAAGGTCACCGACACCCGCGCGTGGAGCGACTTCACGAGCACGGAGACGGCACAGCTCGTCGCGGCCGTCGCCGAGCACCGCGGGTCGTCGGACGGCCTCGACGTCGCGGTCGGCGGCCGCCGTCGGCTGACCTCCCTCACCGCCGAGCGGGCGGCGGTCGAGGCGGCGCGGGACGGCGGGGCCACGTGGTGGCTCGAGTTCCTGCCGCCCGCGACCCCCTCGCAGATGCTCGACACGGTCCGGGCGGGGCCGGTGCGCGCGGCCTAGCCCTCCTCGATCGTCGTGACGACGCTCGTCACCGACGGGGTGCGCGGGGTCGAGGAGAAGCCGAACCGGCACGGCGGGTCCACGGGAGCGAGCGCGCCGAGGTCCTGCCCGTCGAAGCGCCCGTAGGCCGAGCGCACCCGGTGCAGGTCGGTGGCGCCGTACCACTCGCGGCGGCCGGGGCGGGCGACGCCGCGGGTGCGCACCCCGCGCAGGACCACCCGCGCGACCGGGTCGACGACCTCGGCCCACCGCGGGCTCGTCGCGAGCGCCTCCGGGACGAGGCGCAGCAGCACGCCCAGGGCGGCCCGACCGCCGACGTCGAACGTCAGCTCGAGCGACGGGCTCGTCACCCGCCACCGCTCCCCGTCCGGTCCCGGGCCGGTGTCGACCTCGACCGGCTCGCGGCGCACCTCGTCGAAGACGTACGTCGCCTCGACCACCCCGACCACGGCGTCCGAGGGGGCCAGCAGCACCCGGTGACCGGCGGCCGACTCGAGCATGACGTCGCTGAACGGCCCGAGCGGCGTGCGCCGCCAGTGGCCGACGACGAGGCGGGTGCCGCTGGTCGTCCCCACCCCCGCGATCCGTCCGTGGAAGCGGCTTCTCACGACACGGCTGCTCACGACACGGTCCTCGTCACCCCGGTGGCGTCCACGGCGCGACGGACGACCTGCGCCATCTCGCCGTACCCGAGGTCGTTGGGGTGGAAGAAGTCCGGCGCCAGCCGGCCGCGCCAGGAGTGCGGGCCCTCGCTGCGCAGGTCGGCGAGGACGACGTCGCCGGTGGCGGCGCGCTCGCGCAGCATCGCGTCGACGACCGCGACCTCGCGCCGCGGGTTGGGCAGGGTCGCGACGACCGCGCCCCGGGGCAGCCGCGGGAGCAGCGCCTCGAACCGGGCGACGAGCCCCTCGCGGTACTCGCGCCGGACGAGGTCGTTCGAGCCGACCATCACGGTGACGAGGGCGACGTCCTGCTCGGCCCTCAGGCCGTCGAGGGCGGGCAGCTGCCGGTCGAGGACGTCCTGCACACGCGCCCCCGTCACGGCGAGGTTGACCAGCCGGTGGGGCCACCCGTCGCGGGACAGCTCGGCGCTCAGCTGCCCGGCCCAGCCGCGATCGGGGGCGCTCGCGCCGATGCCCTGGGTCATCGAGTCCCCGATCGCCACCCACAGCGGCCCGTCGCCCGAGGCCGCGCGCGCGTTGTGCTCGCGCCACCACGCGGCGTACGGCGCCACCTGGTCCTGCACGGCGCGCACGCCCGGGAGCACCGCCGAGGCGGCGCGCAGGAACGGGCCGGACGGGCGGTGGCTGAGGTTGTCGTAGGCGAAGGCCACCCCACGATCCTCGCCGATGTCAGCGCGGCACGCGGTGGGCGCCCGTGGTGTCGACCACCACGTCGGCCCGCGAGCGGGTGCCGTCGCCGGCGAACAGGGCCGCCTCCTGACGCGCCCAGCGCTCCCAGTGCGGGCGGTACGCCTCGCCGTCGCGGGCGATCCCGCGCTCGAAGCGGACGGCCCGGGGGGCCTCGACCCAGACCCGCAGCGCGGCGAACGCGCCCGCCGCCCCGACGCTCGACCCGACGCCCTCGAGGACCAGCCGCGGCACCCACCGCACGTCGCGCCGCCGGGTCGCCCACCGGTCGTGGACCCAGTCCCACCGCCGGTAGGCCGCGTCCTCGCCCCGGGCGAGCGGCTCGAGCAGTCCCTCCACGACGAGCGGGACGGCGTCCGCCAGCCCGTCCCAGCCCGGGTAGACGTCGTCCATGTGCACCACCCGCGCGCCGAGACGCCGGCCGACCGCCCGCGCCAGCCTCGTCTTGCCGGCTCCGCTCGGGCCGTCGACGGCGACGACGAGGACGTCCCCGCACCGCGGCGTCGCCCGCCCTGCGAGGCCGACCACGACGTCGACGGCGCGGTCGTCGGTGGGGGTGGACGTCATGGGGGCGAGGGTAGAGGGCCGCCGTAGGCTGGCCGCCGTGAGCGTCGCCATCCGGGTCATCCCCTGCCTCGACGTCGACGCCGGTCGGGTCGTCAAGGGCGTCAACTTCGAGAACCTGCGCGACGCGGGCGACCCCGTCGAGCTCGCCCGGCTCTACGGGGAGCAGGGGGCCGACGAGCTGACCTTCCTCGACGTCACCGCGAGCAGCGGCGACCGCGCGACGACGTACGACGTCGTCACCCGCACCGCCGAGCAGGTCTTCATCCCGCTCACCGTCGGCGGGGGAGTGCGGACCGTCGACGACGTCGACCGGCTCCTAAGGGTCGGCGCCGACAAGGTCGGCGTCAACACCGCCGCCATCGCCCGGCCCGAGCTCATCGCCGAGGTCGCCGACCGGTTCGGGGCCCAGGTCCTCGTCCTGTCCGCGGACGTGCGCCGCCGCCGCGGCGACGACGGGCGCCCCACCGACGACTTCGTCATGACGACGCACGGCGGCCGCACCCCGGTCGACCTCGACGCCGTGGAGTGGTGCGCCCGGGCCGCCGAGCTGGGCGCGGGCGAGATCCTGCTCAACTCGATGGACGCCGACGGGACCCGCGACGGCTTCGACCTGCCGCTCATCGAGCGGGTCCGCGCCGCGGTGTCCGTGCCCGTCGTCGCCTCCGGCGGTGCGGGGGCGCTCGAGCACTTCGCGCCGGCCGTGCGCGCCGGCGCCGACGCCGTGCTCGCCGCCAGCGTCTTCCACTTCGGCGAGCTGACGATCGGCGACGTCAAGGGCGCGCTGCGCGCCGACGGCCTCGAGGTCCGCTGAGAGGTCGCCCGGGGCTCAGCCGCCCAACGACGCCGTGTCGAGCGCGCCGACCGCGTCGTCCGGGCCCTCGGTCTCGACCGAGGCGACCCGCTGACGTCCCGAGACGTAGAGGGTCAGCTCGCCCGGTGTCCCGGTGACGACGACGGTGCCGGGGCCCGTCGGTCCCTTGGCCGCGAGCCGGCCGTGGCCGGGGGAGACGAGGACGACGCCGGTCGGGGCCTTGCGCAGGAACAGCGTGGCCATCGTCCCGAGCTGGCCCCACAGCGCCCCCTCGAGCGGGGCACCGAGCTCGCGGCGCTCGAATCCCGGCACGGCGCGCAGGACGTCCTCGTGGTGCAGGAACATCTCGCCGAGGTTCATCCGCTCGTCGACCGCGGCCAGCTGCGTCGGGAACCACCCGGGCGGGCCGCTGCGGACGCGCCGTACGAGCGCCGTCCAGTCCCCGTCGGCGGTCTCGCGCATCGCCCGGTCGAGGCGGCCGGACAGCGCGGGGACGAACATCCCCAGCACGAGGTCGGGTCGGCTGTCGCGCAGGACGATGTGGGCGGCGAGGTCGCGAGTGCGCCATGGGTCGTCGAGGGTGGGCGCGTCCGGTCCGGAGGCGACGAGGGTGTTGGCGAACAGGTGGCGCTCGGCGCGGGCGTAGCGGGTCATCGGGTCCTCACCTCGTCATCCTGTCAAAGGGCCTCCGTCGTCGCCTTCGTCGTTCCCTAGGGTGGGCCGGTGCCCGAGCAGCGCCCTCACCCGACCCCCGTGACCCTCGTCGCCCCCACCACCCGCCGTCACGCCGAGTGGCTGGAGATGGTGCGCGAGTTCGCCGCCGACGGGGAGGAGCACGTCGACGGCGGCGCCTTCTTCGGGCTGAGCGTCGAGGACCTCGCCGTCCCCGAGGCCTTCGACGCGTGGGTCCGCGGCGCCCTCGCCCACGAGCGCGGCGAGGACGTCCCGCCCGCCTGGGTGGCGTCGACGCTGCGCTGGGTCGAGCAGGACGGCCGGCTCGTCGGCACCATCCACCTGCGCCACGAGCTCAACGACATCCTGCGCGAGCAGGGCGGTCACATCGGGTACGGCGTGCGCCCCTCCGCCCGCCGTCGCGGCGTCGCCACCGCCGCGCTCGCCGCGATGCGCCGGCTCGCCGCCGAGCGCGGGATGGGCCGGCTGCTGGTCACCTGCGACGACGACAACGCCGGCTCCATCGGCACCATCGAGGCCAACGGTGGCGTGCTCGAGGACGTCCGCGGCGGGCTGCGCCGCTACTGGGTGCCGGTAGTGGACCCCGCGAGGTAATCCTGACCGCGGGCTGTCGGTGCGCCGTGAGAAGGTGACGGTCGTGTCCTCGCTCGTCCCGCACCCCACCGCCAGCTCGCTGCGCAAGGGGGTGAGCGTCCTGCGCCGGGGCATCCGGGACCAGCGCGGCTGGTTCACCGTCTCGGTGGTCGGCAGCGCGGTGTACGGCGTCATGACCGGCGCCACCGCCTGGGTCATCGGCCGCGTCGTCGAGGACCCGATCACCCCGGCCGTCCAGTCCCGGTCCGTGACGGCCGGCCAGCTGTGGCACGTCGCGGGGGCCGTCGTCGCCGTCGTCCTGCTCAACGTCGCCGGCGTCATCGTGCGGCGCGTCGCCGCCGGGGTCGCCTTCTTTAACCTCGGCGCGATCTACCGCCGCAAGGTCACCCGGCAGTACCTGCGGCTCCCGCTCTCGTGGCACCACCGCCACCCCTCGGGCCAGCTGCTGTCCAACGCGAACGCCGACGTCGAGTCGACGTGGAACGTCTTCAACCCGCTGCCGATGGCCATCGGCGTCGTCGTCATGCTCGTCTTCGCCGCCGTCCAGATGCTCGTCGTCGACGTCTGGCTCGCCGTCGTCGGGCTGACCGTCTTCCCGGTGCTGCTGCTGGCCAACCTCGCCTTCCAGCGGCGCATGTCGCCGCGCGCCACCCGCGCCCAGCAGCTGCGCGCGGAGGTCTCCGAGGTCGCCCACGAGAGCTTCGAGGCGGCCCTCGTCGTCAAGAGCCTCGGCCGCGAGGACCAGGAGGCCGAGCGCTTCCGGCGGGTCACCCACGAGCTGCGCGACGCCAACATCCTCGTGGGGCGCACCCGCGGCACCTTCGACCCGGCCATCGAGGCCATCCCGCAGCTCGGCACGCTCGCCGTCATCCTCGTGGGGGTGTGGCGCGTCCAGACCGGGCACCTCACCGCCGCCGAGGTCGTCCAGATCGCCTACCTCTTCTCGCTGCTCGCCTTCCCGGTCCGCGCGCTCGGCTGGGTCCTCGCCGAGATCCCGCGATCGGTCGTCGGCTGGGAGCGGGTCGACGCGGTCCTCCAGGCGCGCGGCGAGATGACGTACGGCGCCGCCGCGCTGCCGGCGACCAGTGCCGCCCACCTGTCCGTCCGCGACGTCAGCTATGCGTACGACGAGTCGGCGCAGGACGGTGGGGAGCGGCAGCGCGAGCGCTTCCTCGCCGTCGACCGGGTCACGCTCGACCTGCCGCCCGGCGGCACCGTCGCGGTCGTCGGCCCCACCGGCTCGGGCAAGTCGACGCTGACCACGCTGCTGCTGCGGCTCGTCGACCCCGACACCGGCGAGGTCCTCGTCGACGACGTCGACCTGCGCACGGTGCGCCGTGGCGGCCTCGCCGAGGCGGCGGCGCTGGTGTCGCAGGAGACCTTCGTCTTCGACGACACCGTCCGCGGCAACATCACCCTCGGCGCCGACCGCACCGACGAGGAGGTCTGGGCGGCGCTGCGGGTCGCGCAGGGCGAGGAGTTCGTCCGGGCCCTGCCGGGGGGCCTCGACACCCGGGTGGGGGAGCGCGGCACGAGCTTCTCCGGGGGCCAGCGCCAGCGGATCGCGCTCGCCCGGGCCGTCGTCCGCCGCCCGCGGCTGCTCGTCCTCGACGACGCGACCTCGGCGGTCGACCCCAGCGTCGAGCAGGCCATCCTCGCCGCGCTGCGTGACTCGGCCGCCGGCACGACCGTCCTCGTCGTCGCCTACCGGATGGCGACCATCACCCTCGCCGACGAGGTCGTCTACCTCGAGGAGGGGCGCGTCGTCGACCACGGCACCCACGCCCAGCTGCGCGAGCGGTGCCCCGGCTACGAACGGCTCGTCACGGCGTACGCGCGCGAGGCCGCGGAGCGCGCCGCGGTCGCGGCCGACGAGGAGAAGGTGCAGGCATGAGCACGACCGTGCAGAGCCCGGTGTCGCCGGACCGCCCGGGGGCGCGCACCATCGAGCGCGGCCACGAGCTCGGGACGATGGCCACCCTGCGCCGGGGGATCGAGCTCTCGCCGGAGCTGCGGCGCGGCTTCGGGATCACCCTCGGCCTCGCGCTGCTGTCGACCCTGGGGCGCGTCCTCATCCCCTTCGTCGTCCAGCGCTCGACGGACGAGGGCATCCTCGGGGCCGGCGGCCCGGACACCGGCATCGTCCTGCGCTGGGTGCTCGTCGCGGTCGTGGGCGTCGCGGTGACCGCCGTGAGCAGCTACTTCGTCAACGTCCGGCTCTTCACCGCGTCGGAGAACGGGTTGGCGTCCCTGCGCATCCGGGCGTTCCGGCACATCCACGACCTGTCGATGCTCACGCAGAACACCGAGCGGCGAGGGTCGCTGGTGTCCCGCGTCACCTCCGACGTCGACACCATCTCGAACTTCGTCCAGTTCGGCGGGCTCATGCTCATGGTCAACGTCGCGCAGCTGACGCTGGCCACGGTGCTCATGCTCTTCTACAGCCCGCTGCTCACGGCCGTCGTATGGGCCTGCTACATCCCGCTGTTCGTCATCATCCGCGTCTTCCAGGGCGTCGTCGGCCGCGCGTACACCGCCGTGCGCGAGCGGGTAGGCGACATGCTCGGCGCGATCTCGGAGGCCATCGTCGGCGCCTCGACGATCCGCGCCTACGCCGTGGAGGACCGCACCGCGGAGCGCATCGACCGGGCGATCGACGCCCACCGCCGTACGGCGATCGGGGCGCAGGCCCGTGCCGTCATCGCCTTCAGCTCGGGCCAGCTCGTGTCCGGGCTGACGACGGCCGTCGTCCTCGTCGTGGGGACCCTGCTCGCCGTGGACGGCCGGCTCAGCCTCGGCGAGCTGCTGGCGTTCCTCTTCCTGGTCAACCTCTTCACCTCGCCGGTGCAGCAGGCGACCGAGATCCTCAACGAGATGCAGAACGCCGTCGCCGGGTGGCGACGCGTCATCGGCATCATCGACACGCACGCCGACGTGTCCGACCCGGGGGACGCCGGGGCGGACCTGCTGCGCGGGCCGATCACCGCCGAGTTCGACGGCGTCTCGTTCGCCTACCCCGGCGGGGACCTCGTGCTGCACGACGTCACCCTGCGGATCGAGCCGCGCACCCGGGTGGCCATCGTCGGCGAGACCGGCTCGGGCAAGTCCACCTTCGCCAAGCTGCTCACCCGGCTCATGGACCCGACGGCGGGCCGGGTGCTCGTCGACGGCGTCGACCTGCGGCAGGTGCGGTTCTCCTCGCTGCGGCAGCGGGTCGTCCTGGTCCCGCAGGAGGGTTTCCTCTTCGACGCGTCGCTGCTGGAGAACATCGTCTTCGGCACCCCGGGTGCGTCCCGCGACGACGTCCTGCTGACCATCACGGAGCTGGGGCTCGACGGCTGGCTCGAGTCGCTGCCCGAGGGCCTCGACACCCAGGTGGGCCAGCGGGGCGAGTCGCTGTCGGCGGGGGAGCGACAGCTCGTCGCGCTCGCACGGGCCTACCTCGCCGACCCCGACCTGCTCGTGCTCGACGAGGCCACCTCGGCGGTCGACCCCAGCACCGAGGTGCGGATCCAGCGGGCGCTGGACAGCCTCACCCGGGGCCGCACCTCCATCGCCATCGCCCACCGGCTGTCGACCGCGCAGGCCGCCGACGAGGTGATCGTCGTCGACAAGGGGCGGGTCGTCGAGCGCGGACCGCACACCGAGCTCGTCGGGCTCGGTGGTGTGTACACGGGCCTACACGCGAGCTGGGTGGCGCAGCAGCAGGGGTGAGGGAAGCGTGCGCCGCCGTGGTGCGTTGACCCGGGTGCCATGACGAGCACCCCCCGGTCCGTGACCCGCCGCCCGATTTCTCCCATACCCGCTGCGCCCGCCGAGCGACGGGATATGGTGGAGGGCACATCGCTCCGCTCCACCCGCCCGGTTCCGACGAAGGAGGGCCCGCGCATGATCCTGCTACGACGGGAGCTCGGCGACGTGCTGCGCGAGCGGCGGCGCGACCAGGGTCGGACCCTGCGCGACGTGTCGGCCTCCGCGGCGGTCTCCCTCGGGTACCTCAGCGAGGTCGAGCGCGGCGAGAAGGAGGCCTCCTCCGAGCTGCTGGCCTCGATCTGCCAGGCCCTCGGCACGCCCCTGTCGGTCGTCCTCGGCGAGGTCTCCACCCGGATCGCCGAGACCGAGGCGCTGACCGCGCCCACCCCGCTGCCGGTCGGCCCGCGCACGCCGGCCGTCGCCTCCGCCGCCTGAGGTCCGCCCGCCCCGTGTCCCGGATCGTCGACGTCTCCTGCACGCGCGTCCGGGCCCGGCTGCACACCCCCTTCGTCACGGCCCTGCGGCGTACGGAGACCGTCGACACCGTCCTCGTGCGGGTGCGCGACACCGACGGCGTCGTCGGGTACGGCGAGGCCCCGCAGGTGTGGCAGGTGACCGGTGAGTCGCTCGCCTCGGCCACAGCGTGCGTCGAGCAGATGCTGGCCCCCCTCGTCGTCGGCACCGACACCGACGACTGGTCCGCCACGACCGCCCGGCTGCCGCGCGCCGTGGCGCGGAACGCGGGTGCCAAGGCCGCGGTCGACGTCGCCCTGCACGACCTCGCCGCCCGCCGGTCGGGGGTCCGGCTCGCCGAGCTGCTGCGGACGACGTACGGCGACCCGGCCGCCCACCCGCCGCGCACGGTGACGACGGACGTCACCCTCTCCGCGGGCGACGCCGACGCGCTGGCCGCCGCCGCGGTGGCGCGGGTCGCCGACGGCTTCGGCACCCTGAAGCTCAAGGTCGGCACCGACGCCGCGACCGACGTCGCCCGGGTCCGCGCCGTCCGCGAGGCCGTCGGTCCCGACCCCGTCCTGCGGCTCGACGCCAACCAGGGCTGGACCCCCGAGGACGCCGTCGACGTGGTCCGCGCCCTCGAGGCGGCCGACCTCGGCGTCGAGCTCGTCGAGCAGCCGGTGCCGGGGGAGGACGTCGAGGGGCTGGCCTGGGTGCGGGCACGGGTGGGGCTGCCGGTCATGGCCGACGAGGCGCTCTTCACCGCCTACGACCTCGAGCGCATCCTGCGGCTGGGCGCGGCCGACGCGATCAACGTCAAGCTGGCCAAGACGGGGTCGCTGGCCGCCGCGGCCGCCCTGCTGCGGCGAGCGGCCGAGCACGGGCTCGGCACGATGGTCGGCTCGATGATGGAGACCCACGTCGGGCTCGGCGCCGCCGCCTCGCTCGTCGCGGCCGTCCCCACCTCGGGGACCAACGACCTCGACGCCGCCTGGTGGGCCGCCGCGTCGCCGTACGACGGCGGCATCACGTACGACGGCCCGGTCATCACCCTCCCCGACGTCCCGGGTCTCGGGATCGAGCGGCTCCACGAGGACGCCGTCGCCTGAGCGAGCCCCTGCTCAGCGTCGGGGTCGGTAGGTGCGGCGCGGGCCGCCGCGGCCCTGCGAGCCGAGCGGTCGCTGCGGCGACCCGTCGTCGGTGGGGCCGATCCCACCCTGGCAGTGGGGGCAGTAGAACATCGTGCGCTCGCGGGGCGGGTCGCCGATCATCGCCACCCGCACCGTCGTGCCGCAGCGCAGGCAGGGCCGTCCGGACCGGGCGTGGACGAAGTGCCACTCGCCGCGCGCCTCGCGACCGGTCGTCACCTGGACGGCGCCCTCCTTGCCGCGGTCGAGGAGGCGGTGCGCTCGCTCGACCACGCCGGCGACCCGCTCGCGGCCCAGCTCGGCGGCGGGGGTCCACGGCGGGACCCGCTCGAGGAAGAGGGTCTCGGCGGCGTACATCGTGCCGACCCCGGCGAGGTTCGACTGGTCGAGCAGCGCGGCCCCGATCGTCGTCGGGCTGGCCAGCAACCGCCGGACGGCCTCGTCGGGATCCCAGTCCGAGCCGAGGACGTCGGGGCCGAGGTGGCCGACGAGGGTGTGCTCCTGCGAGGTCGCGACGACGTGCAGGTCGCCCAGCCGCAGCCCGAGCGCGGTCCACCGCTCCGTGCCGACGACGGCGCGCAGCTGCTGGTCGGCCAGCCGGCGAGGGCCGACGTCCTGCGGGTGCTCGACGCGCCACTGCCCCTCCATCCGCAGGTGCGAGTGGATCGTCACATCGCCCTCGATCCGGTGCAGGATGTTCTTCCCCCGCGGCACGACCTCGAGCGTCGACCGGCCGGCCAGGTCGAGGGTGCTGAGGTCGGGCCAGCGCAGGTCGACGGTGGTGAGGACGTCGCGCCCCAGCGCCTGGTCGAGCCGGTGCGCGGTGCGGTAGACGGTGTCACCCTCGGGCACGGGTCACCGCCGCAGCCGCAGACCGCGCGGCGTCGCGTGGAACCCGGCGCGGGACAGGGCGTCCGCCAGGGGGTGCCCCGAGCCGAGCACCTGCTCGCCGTCGGTCTTCTCGACCGTGAGCCGGCCCAGCGCGCCCTCGCGGACGGCGAGGGCCAGCGCGTCCGCGCCGCGCTGCAGCGCGGACGGCTCGTCGGTCCAGGTGAGCAGGGTGCGTCCGCCGCGCTCGACGTACAGGACGAGGTCGCCGTCGACGAGGACGACGAGAGCGCCGGCCTTGCGTCCCGGCTGGTGCCCCCGGGGTGCCTTGCGACCGGTGGGCGTCGGCTCCGCACCGTCGGCAGCGCTCGCGGCCGTCGGCGTGCCGTCGGGGGCGGGGTGGTCGCGGTCGGGCCAGGGCAGCGCGGCTCCGTACGGGTTGGCCGGGTCGCAGGCGGCGAGGACGACGGCGGGGGCGTCCTCGCGCGCCCGCTCGTCCTCGACGGGTCGGCTCTGCGCGCGGAGGCGGTCGACGGCGCCGGTGGTGCCGAACTGCGCGGCCCCGAGGCCCTCGACGAAGTACCCCCGGCGCACGCGACCGGACTCCTCGGCCGCGGCGAGCACCCGGTAGACCCCGGCGAACCCGCCCGGGACCTCCTCGGCCATCACGCTGCCACGGGTGACGACGCCGTACCGGTCGAGGAGCACCTCGGCCGTCGCGTAGGCGACCTGCGTCGGGTCGGCGACGCTGCCGGGCAGCAACGACCAGCGGCCGGCCGCGGACGGGGGGCCGGTGCGCACCGGCAGGCTCGGCCGGGCCAGACCGCTGCGCATGCCGAGCGCCCCGGGGCGCGGGGTGTAGCGCCCGCGCCGCGGGCCGACCGCACGCTTCTTGTGAGCGGTCCGGCCACCGCCGAGCAGGGCCCGCAGCGGCGCGAGGGTGTCGTTGGTGAGCCGGCCCGCCCACACGAGGTCCCACAGCGCCTGCGTGAGGGCCTCGTCGTCCGTGCTGCCGACGACGTCGGCGAGGGACCGGAAGAAGTACGCCCCGCCCGAGGCGAGGGCGTCGAGGACGGCGAGCGGGAGGTCGCCGAGCTCGGCCGACTCGTCCGGGGGCGGCAGGGTCAGCGGGGCGAGGTCCGTGACGTGCAGCGAGACCCAGCCGTCGTCACCGGGGAGCGACCCGTGCCCGCGCCACAGCACGTCGCCGCTCGACATCAGCTCGTCGAGCATCCCGGGGGTGTAGCCGGCGACGCGTCCCGGCAGGACGAGGGTCTCCAGCGCGCTCGCCGGCAGCACGGCCCCGCCGAGCTGCTCGACGGCGCGGACCAGGCCCTCGAGGCCGCGCAGCTGACCGCCGACGCCCTGCCAGGCGGGCAGGAACCGGGCCAGGTCGCGCCCGGTGACCGGTTCGACCTCGGCCCGCAGCGCGGCGAGCGAGCGGCGGCGGATGGTGCGCAGGACGCCGGCGTCGCAGAAGTCGGTGCCCCCGCCGCCCGCGCCGGTCGGGTCCGGGCGCAGCGCCCCCTCGACGAGCCGGCCGCTGCCGACGAGCCGGCGCAGCGCGTCGGTGACCACGGCCGGTCCGAGCCCGAGCCAGCGGGCGAGGTCGGCGGCCGCGAACGGGCCGTGGGTGCGCGCGTACCGGGAGACCAGGTCCCCGAGCGGGTCGGTCACCGGCTCGAGGAAGACGTCGGGCACCCCGGTCGGCAACGACGCGCCGAGCGCGTCGCGCAGCCGGGAGGCGTCCTCGACCGCGGCCCAGCGCTCCTCGCCGGCGACCCGGACGCGGATGACCTGGCGGCTGCCCTCGAGGTCGACCAGCCAGGCGCCGACGTCCCGGGTGGTCGTGCCCTCGGCGGTGCGGGCGACGACGTCCTCGTGCGGCAGCGGGCCGAGGGCGCGCAGCAGGTCGACGACGTCCTCCGCGTCGCGGCAGCGCCGGTTCTCGTCGAGACGCTGCAGCTCGGCCTCGGTGCGCGCGACGGCCTCGGGGTCGAGCAGGTCGCGCAGCGAGAGCCCGTCACCGCGGCCGAGGAGCTCGGCGAGCAGCGTGGGGTCGAGCGAGAGCGCGGCGGCGCGGCGCTCGGCCAGCGGCGAGTCGCCCTCGTAGATGAACTGGGCGACGTACCCGAAGGTCAGCGACCGGGCGAACGGCGACGGGACCGAGGTCTCGACGTCGACGGTCGCGACCTCGCGCGAGCCGATCCGGCGCATGAGGTCGACGAGGCCGGGGACGTCGAACACGTCCTGGACGCACTCGCGCACCGCCTCCAGGACGATGGGGAAGCTGGGGTACTGGCTGGCCACCTCGAGCAGCTGCGCCGAGCGCTGCCGCTGCTGCCACAGCGCCTGGCGCTGGCCGGGACGACGGCGCGGCAGCAGCAGGGCGCGCGACGCGCACTCGCGGAACCGGGAGGCGAAGAGGGCCGAGCCGCCGATCTGCTCGGTGACCAGGTCGTGGACCTCGTCGGGCTCGAGCATGATGAGCGACATCAGCTCGCTGCCGACCGTGCCGCCGCCGCCCTCGCTGGTCAGCTCGTCGAACTCGAGGTCGGGCAACCGGAAGACGATCCCGTCGTCGCCGTGGATCGCCTGCACGTCGACGCCGAACCGCTCGCGCATGCGGGCGGACACGCACAGCGCCCAGGGCGCGTGGACGGGGGCGCCGTACGGCGAGTGGACGGCGATCCGCCAGTCGCCCAGCTCGTCGCGGAACCGCTCCACGACGATCGTCTTGTCGCTCGGGAGGTGGCGGGTGGCCTCCTTCTGCTCGTGCAGGTAGGCCAGCAGGTTGTCGGTGGCCCACTCGTCGAGGCCGGAGGCCGCGACCCGCTCGCGCGCCCGCTCCGGCGCCATACCGCCGACCTCGCGCACGAAGCGCCCGACGGCGGCGCCGAGCTCGGTCGGGCGTCCCAGCGAATCGCCCTTCCAGAACGGCAGCTTGCCCGGCAGTCCCGGGGCGGGCGAGACCAGCACGCGGTCGTGGGTGATGTCCTCGATCCGCCAGCTCGACGTGCCGAGGGTGAAGACGTCACCGACCCGCGACTCGTAGACCATCTCCTCGTCGAGCTCGCCGACGCGGCGGCCGGTGCCCTCGGCGCCGGCGAGGAAGACGCCGTACAGCCCGCGGTCGGGGATGGTGCCGCCGGAGGTGACGGCGAGGCGCTGGGCACCGCGGCGGCCGCTGAGCACACCGGTGACCCGGTCCCAGACCAGGCGCGGCCGCAGCTCGGCGAACTCGTCGGAGGGGTAGCGGCCGGAGAGCATGTCGAGGACGGCCTCGAGGGCCGAGCGGGGGAGCGTGGCGTACGGCGCCGCGCCCTGGACGAGGCGGACGAGGTCGTCGACGGGCCAGTCGTCGAGGGCGCACATCGCCACGACCTGCTGGGCGAGGACGTCGAGCGGGTTGGCCGGCACGGACAGCGACTCGATGGCGCCCTCGCGCATCCGCTCCACGACCACGGCGGTCTGGACCAGGTCCCCGCGGAACTTGGGGAAGACGACGCCGCGCGACACGGCCCCGACCTGGTGGCCGGCGCGGCCGACGCGCTGCAGCCCGCTGGCCACGCTGGGCGGCGACTCCACCTGGATGACGAGGTCGACGGCGCCCATGTCGATGCCCAGCTCGAGGCTGCTCGTCGCGACGACGGCCGGCAGCTGCCCGGCCTTGAGGGCGTTCTCGATCTCGGCGCGCTGCTCCTTGCTCACCGAACCGTGGTGGGCACGCGCCAGCAGCGGGGGTGCCCCGGTCGACAACCCCGCCTGGGCCATGACCTGGGCCGGTGTCGCCCGTGACGCCGGCCTGGTCGGCGCGACGGCCTCCGGCGGGTCGGCGCCGTCGCCCGGGTCCGCGGCGGCCTCGGCCGCCGCCGTGAGCCGGTCGTCCCAGATCTCGTTGAGCCGGGAGGTCAGCCGCTCCGCCAACCGGCGCGAGTTGGCGAAGACGAGGGTCGAGCGGTGCTGCGAGACGAGGTCGACGATGCGCTCCTCGACGTGCGGCCAGATCGACGCCCGGCGCTGCGCACCGGCCGCCGGGCCGGACAGGTCCTCCTCGACGACCTCGCCGAGCGCGGACATGTCGGCGAGCGGGACGACGACCTGCAGGTCCCACTCCTTGGTCGACGTCGGCTGCACGACGTCGACCGGTCGGCCGCCGGCGAGGAAGCGGGCGACCTCCTCGACGGGACGCACCGTCGCCGACAGGCCGATCCGCTGCGCGGGCTTCGGCAGCAGGGCGTCGAGGCGCTCGAGGCTGAGGGCCAGGTGCGCGCCGCGCTTGGTGCCCGCGACCGCGTGCACCTCGTCGAGGATGACCGTCTCGACCCCGAGCAACGACTCTCGAGCGCTGGAGGTGAGCAGGAGGAACAGGGACTCCGGGGTGGTGATGAGGATGTCCGGCGGGGTGCGCTGGAAGAGGCGGCGCTCCGCGGCCGGGGTGTCACCGGAGCGGACCCCCACCTGGACCGGCGACATGGGCTCACCGAGCCGCTCGGCCGCGTGGCCGATGCCGACGAGGGGGCTGCGCAGGTTGCGCTCGACGTCGACGGCGAGCGCCTTGAGCGGCGAGACGTACAGCACCCGGCACCGGGACTTCGGCTCCTCCGGCACGGGCGTCGACGCGAGGCGGTCCAGGGCCCACAGGAAGGCCGACAGCGTCTTGCCCGACCCGGTCGGGGCGACGACGAGCGCGTGGCGCCCCGAGCTGACCGCCTCCCAGGCCCCGGCCTGCGCCGGGGTGGGCGCCGAGAACGAGCCCCGGAACCACGCGGCGGTGGCGGGGGAGAAGCGGTCGAGGACGTCGGTGCTCATCAGACCCCCGAGCCTGCCAGCGACCACCGACAGCGACCACCGACAGCGACCACCGACGGCGACCACGACGGCGACCACCGACACCCGTCGGTGGTCGCCGTCGCCGGGCTCAACCGCCGAGGACGCGGAAGGAGAACGACCCGGAGCCGTCGGTCCCGATCGTCGCGCTGAAGCCCGCCGCGGTCAGCGACTGCAGCAGCGGCTTGGCGTCCGCGGACGCGTCCTGGGTGAGGATCGGGCGCAGCGCCTCGAGGTCGACGTACGCCGACGCGGTGGCCTTCTGCGCGTCCGGCACCGCCGTGGTGAAGCGGGTGCTGCTGCCGAGCGTGCCGGTGCCGGTGAGGGCCTTGAGGTAGTCCGGCGTCGTCGCGAGGTACAGCGTGTCGCCGCTCACCTGGTGCGAGACCAGGTTGTCGACCCCGGACAGCTCGGTGACCTTCGTGACGACCGTCTCGGCCCGGGCCGGGTCGGTGGTGACGCTCTCCAGGCCGATCGTCGGCACGTCGGAGCCACCCAGCGACTGCAGGTCCTGCTTGGGCATGGCGAGGGTCAGCCGCGAGCCGAGGAGGACGGCGAGGTCGTCGGGCAGGCTGACCCCGAGCTGCTGCTGCACGGCGTCGAGCTGCTCGGCGGGGAGCTGGGCGGAGGCCGCGGACCAGTTGGCCTTGACGGCCTCGCCGAGACCCGACAGCTGCACGGCCGCCATGGTGTCGGCGGGCAGCGTCGTCAGGCCCTTGCCGGCCCCCGCGCCGGTCGTCGAGGTGGGGGCCGCGCCGCCGCGGGTCACCCCGGCGAGCTCGACGTAGTCGGCGTCGAAGCGCAGGCTGGCGGCCACGCGCCCGCTCTTGCTCAGGGCGGACGCCGGCACCGCTCCCGTCGGCAGCGCGGAGCCCAGGCTCTTGAGCGCCGCCGGGGTGTCGACCCACATCGACGCCACGCCGGTGTCGCCGAGGGCGGCGAGGTCGGCGGTGTAGGTCGAGCTGGAGGCGAGGGTGCCCTTGGCCAGTCCCGCGGTGAGGTCGGCGGTGACGTCCTTCGCCGTGACGAGCGCGTAGTCGTCGCGGGCCGTGACGTCGAGGGGCTCCTTCGCCCCGCCGGCGGCCGCGACCTCGGCGATGCCCGCCTTGGCCTTGGCCTGGTCGGTGGTCTCGAGCGCGATGACGACGTGCGGCTTGTCGGCGCTCCCGCCGGGCAGCACGGCGACCGCGGCGCGGTCGCCGAGCCAGGGCTCGACGTCCTTCCGGTAGTCCAGCTTGGCCAGGCCCTCGTCGGAGGAGGCGACCGCCTTCCACAGCGACTGCTTGAGGTCGACGTCGTCCCCGGTCTTGGCGACGTCCGGCAGCTTGGTGAGGAAGCGGGCCGCGGCGACCTTCTGGCCGGCGGACGGGTCGAGGTCGAGGCGGACCATGGCGATCGTGTCGGCCGGCAGCACGGTGTCGGGCTGCGCGCCCCTCGGCGCCAGCTTGAGGAAGGCGGCCGCACCCGCCGCGCCCCCCACGACGAGGACGACCGCGGCGACGACGAGCGCCACGACCAGGCCGCGGCGCCGGCGCCTCGGCGGCGCGCCCTCCGGCCCGTACGGGGCGCCGTGCGCGGCCTGCTGGGGCAGCTGAGGCTGCTCGGGCTGCTGCGGCCCGGGCTGGGACGGCTCGGAGCCGTCCGGAGGCGGCGGGACGGATGACGACATGGTGCGATGACCCCCTGTGGATGCCTGACGGCGTGGACGCGGCACCGGTCCGGCGCCGCGCACAGCATAGGGACGGGGGCCGCCAGCCCGCCGGGCTTCGTCCACACCGTCGACCACCCGTGACCCGTGCCGATGCCCCCCCGGGTGCGTGCGAGACTCGTCGGGTGCGGCTGAGCGTCTTCTGGTCCCTCATGGACGACGAGTTCGGGCCCGCCTACTCGCGGACGCTCGCCCGCGACCACACCCTGCTCGCCCTCGGCGACCGGACGGCCGACGAGGCGCTCGCCGCCGGGGTCCCCGCCCGCGAGGTGTGGGAAGCGCTGTGCGACGCGATGGACGTGCCGCCGGAGCGGCGGTTCGGCAAGGACCCCACGCCGCCGCGCCGCCGCTGACCCGTCGGCAGGCTCGGCGGGCGGCCCGTGGCCGCCCGCGACGCGCCGGGCGCGTCGTCCACGACCTCGAACACGTGTTCGGCTAGGTTGTCCACATGGGGTCGGCCCGACACCCGCGATCCACAGGCCTGCTGATCGGCCTCGGACGGTGTCGGTGCCGGGCTCTAACGTCCGACCCGAGAGCACGTCCGACCGGCAGCACGGCCGGCGTCCTGCGGGTCGCAGGTGGACGGCACACGACGAGGCACGACAGAGAGATGGTGGGCACATGGTCGTCAAGACCCCCGACCGCGACCAGGCGATCGCGACGGTTCTCGGACAGATCGAGAAGCAGCACGGCAAGGGCGCGGTCATGCGCCTCGGTGACGACGTCAGGCCGCCGATCGAGGTGATCCCCACCGGGGCGATCACGCTCGACGTGGCGCTGGGGATCGGCGGGCTCCCGCGCGGTCGCGTCGTCGAGATCTACGGCCCGGAGTCCAGCGGCAAGACGACGGTGGCCCTGCACGCGGTCGCCAACGCGCAGAAGGCCGGCGGCATCGCCGCGTTCATCGACGCGGAGCACGCGCTCGACCCGGAGTACGCGAAGAAGCTCGGCGTCGACACCGACTCGCTGCTCGTCTCGCAGCCGGACACGGGTGAGCAGGCGCTCGAGATCGCCGACATGCTCATCCGCTCCGGGGCCATCGACATCATCGTCATCGACTCCGTCGCGGCGCTCGTGCCGCGGGCCGAGATCGAGGGCGAGATGGGTGACAGCCACGTCGGTCTGCAGGCGCGCCTCATGTCGCAGGCGCTGCGCAAGATCACCGGTGCGCTCAACAACACCGGCACGACGGCGATCTTCATCAACCAGCTGCGCGAGAAGATCGGCGTGATGTTCGGCTCGCCGGAGACGACGACCGGTGGCAAGGCGCTGAAGTTCTACGCGTCGGTCCGTCTCGACGTGCGCCGCATCGAGACCCTCAAGGACGGCTCCGAGGCGGTCGGCAACCGCACCCGCGTCAAGGTCGTCAAGAACAAGGTCTCGCCGCCGTTCAAGCAGGCCGAGTTCGACATCCTCTACGGCCAGGGCATCTCCCGCGAGGGTGGCCTGATCGACATGGGCGTCGAGCACGGCTTCGTGCGCAAGGCCGGCGCCTGGTACACCTACGAGGGCGACCAGCTCGGCCAGGGCAAGGAGAACGCCCGGACGTTCCTCAAGGACAACCCGGACCTCGCCGACGAGATCGAGAAGAAGATCAAGGAGAAGCTCGGCGTCGGGCCGCAGGTCGACAAGCCGGCGGTCGACGTCCCGGTCGACTTCTGAGCGTGGTGGACGACACCACCCATACCGACCGTCTCGCCGCGGCCGCCAGCGCTCTGGCGGCCGCGGAGGGCACGGCGGGCCGGACGGAGGCAACGGCCCGCCACGCGGACGGCGCGGGCCGCCGCCGGGTCGCGCCGCCGCCGGACGACCCCGCCGTGCAGGACGCCGACGCGGACCCCGAGTCGGTCGCGCGCCGGATCGTGCTGAGGCAGCTGACGATGGGTCCGCGCAGCCGCCACCAGCTGGAGGAGAAGCTGCGGACCCGGGGTTGCGACGACGACGTCGCCGCCCGGGTCCTCGACCGGATGACCGCCGTGGGTCTCGTCGACGACGCCGAGTTCGCGCAGTCGCTGGTGCGGACCCGGACGGCGAGCAAGGGTCTGGCCAAGCGCGCCCTCGTCCGCGAGCTGCGCGACAAGGGCGTCGGCGACGAGGAGATCGACGCCGCCGTCGGCTCGGTCGACGCCGAGTCGGAGCGGGCCCGCGCCGAGGCTCTCGTCGCCAAGCGGCTGCGGACGCTCGGCGGCCTGGACCCGCAGGTCCAGGCGCGCCGGCTCTCGGGGATGCTCGCCCGCAAGGGCTACCCCCCGTCGGTGGTCTACGCGGTGGTCCGGGACGCCGTCAACGACGCCCCGGAGCACCAGCGCGACTAGAGCGCCCCCGCGGACCGGGTCAGAAGTCCTCGTCGAGGTCGACCGCCCCGGTCACGCCGACCTGGTAGGCCGAGACGCGGCGCTCGAAGAAGTTCGACAGCTCCTGGACGTCCTGCAGCTCCATGAAGGCGAGGGGGTTCGCCGAGCCGAAGATCGGCGGGAGACCGAGCCGCTGCATCCGGCGGTCGGCGACGTGCTCGAGGTAGGAGCGCATGTCCGCGGTCGACAGCCCGGCGACGCCCTGCCCGAGCAGGTCGTCCGCGAACTGCGCCTCGGCGTCGACGCCCTCGACGAGCATCTGCCGGATCCGTGCCGTGAGGTCGTCGTCGAAGAGGTCCGGCTCCTCCGCGCGGACCACGTCGACGACGTCGAAGGCGAAGGCCATGTGCATCGACTCGTCGCGGAACACCCAGTTCGTGCCGGACGCCAGCCCGTTGAGCAGCCCCCGCGACCGGAGGAAGTAGACGTAGGCGAAGGCGCCGTAGAAGAACAGCCCCTCGATGACGGCGGCGAAGCAGATGAGGTTGAGCAGGAAGGCCCGTCGGTCCTCCCGCGTCGTGAGGCTGCGCAGCTCGAAGACCGAGTCGATCCACCGGAAGCAGAACTCCGCCTTGTGCTTGATCGACGGGATGTTCTCCACGGCGGCGAAGGCCTCGTGCCGCTCCTGCTCGTCGGGGACGTAGGTGTCGAGCAGGGTCAGGTAGAACTGCACGTGCACCGCCTCCTCGAAGAGCTGGCGGGACAGGTACAGCCGCCCCTCCGGGCTGTTGACGTGCTGGTAGAGGTTGAGCACGAGGTTGTTCGACACGATCGTGTCGCCGGTCGCGAAGAACGCGACGAGCCGCGACACGAGGTGCCGCTCCGCGGGGGAGAGACGCTGCAGGTCCTTGAGGTCGGAGTGCAGGTCGACCTCCTCGACGGTCCACGTGTTCTTGATGGCGTCGCGGAAGCGGTCGTAGAAGTGCGGGTAGCGCATCGGGCGCAGGGTGAGGTCCATCCCGGGGTCGAGCAGCATGTGCGGTCCTTCGGTGGCAGCGGTCGTCAGGTCGGTCGTGGAGCGGGTGGCGGTCACTGGCACGCCTCGCACGACTCGGGGTTCTCCAGCGAGCAGGCGACGACGTCGACCGCCGGTAGCGGATCCGTCTGCGGCACAGCGGCGGTGACCGACACGGTCGCCTGCTGGATGCGCGTCGCCGGTCGCGAGCGCAGGTAGTACGTCGTCTTCAGCCCGGCCCGCCAGGCGTAGCGGTACATCGAGCTGAGCTTGCCGATCGTCGGCCCGGCGACGAAGAGGTTGAGCGACTGGCTCTGGTCGACGTACGGCGCCCGGGCGGCGGCGAGGTCGATGAGCGCCTTCTGCGGCAGCTCCCACGCGGTCCGGTAGAGGTCGCGCACGTCGGCGGGGATCGCCTCGATGCCCTGCACCGAGCCCTCGGCGCGCTTGACCGCCTCGCGGACGGCCTCGGTCCACAGCCCGCGCGCCTTGAGCTCGCGGACGAGGGCCGTGTTGACCTGGAGGAACTCGCCCGAGAGGGTCTCGCGCTTGAACAGGTTGCTCACCTGCGGCTCGATGCACTCGTAGCAGCCGGCGATGCTCGCGATGGTCGCGGTCGGGGCGATGGCGACGAGCAGCGAGTTGCGCAGCCCCACCTCGGCGACGTTCTCCCGCAACGCCGCCCACCGCTGCGTCTGCGTCGGGGCGACGCCCCACAGGTCGGGCTGCAGGTCACCGCGGGCGGCGCGGGTGTCGGCGAAGGCCGGGTGGGCGCCGTACCGGCGGGCGAGGTCGGCCGAGACCTCGAGGGCGGTGAGGTGGACCTCCTCCTGGATCCGCGTCGACAGCTCGCGCGCCTCGTCGGAGTCGAACGGCAGCCGCAGCGCGAAGAAGACGTCCTGCAGCCCCATGATCCCCAGGCCCACCGGTCGCCAGCGCGGGTTGGACCGCGCCGACTCCTCGCTCGGGTAGTAGTTGATGTCGATGACCCGGTCGAGCAGCGGCACGGCCGTGCGCACCGTCGAGCGCAGCCGCTCCCAGTCGACGCCCGGCCTCCCGTCGGCACCGGTCGCCAGGTGCTGGGCGAGGTTGACCGACCCGAGGTTGCACACGGCGGTCTCGTCGTCCGCGCTGACCTCGATGATCTCGGTGCACAGGTTCGACAGGTGCACGACCGGCCCGGAGGGACGGCCCGCCACGGGGTCGCTCGTCTGGTTGCACAGCCGGTTCGAGGTGTCCTTGAACGTCATCCAGCCGTTGCCGGTCTGCGCCAGGGTGCGCATCATCCGCCCGTAGAGGTCGCGCGCCCTGACCGTCCGCACGACCTGCCCGCTCGCCTCCAGCTCGCGGTAGCGACGGTCGAACGCCTCACCCCACAGGTCCGGCAGGTCCGGCGCGACGTCGGGGTCGACCAGCGACCACTCGGTGTCGTCCTCGACGCGGCGCATGAACTCGTCCGGCACCCAGTGGGCGAGGTTGAGGTTGTGGGTGCGCCGGGCGTCCTCGCCGGTGTTGTCCCGGAGCTCGAGGAACTCCTCGACGTCGGGGTGCCACGGCTCGAGGTAGACGCACGCCGCGCCCTTGCGCCGTCCGCCCTGGTTGACCGCCGCGACCGACGCGTCGAGGGTCCGCAGGAACGGCACGATCCCGTTGGACTGCCCGTTCGTCCCGCGGATCAGCGCGCCCCGGGACCGCACGCGGGAGAACGCGATCCCGATGCCGCCGGCGAACTTCGACAGCTTCGCGACCTGCGCGTAGCGCCCGTAGATCGACTCGAGCTCGTCGCGCGGGGAGTCGACGAGGTAGCAGGACGACATCTGGGTGTGCCGGGTCCCCGAGTTGAACAGCGTCGGGCTCGAGGGCAGGTAGGCCAGCGACGACATCAGCCGGTAGAACCCGATCGCCTCGGCCGGCGACTGCGCGAGCCCGCAGGCGACGCGCAGCAGGAAGTACTGCGGGGTCTCGACGACGAGCCGGCTGCGCGGGTGGCGCAGCAGGTAGCGGTCGTAGACGGTGCGCAGCCCGAAGTACTCGAAGCGCCGGTCGGCGTCCTCGTCGACGGCGAAGTCGAGCTTGCGGGCGTTGTCCTTGACGAAGGCGGCCGTCTCGTCGCCGACGAGCCCCTCGGCGTGCCCGAGGGCGACGGACTGGCTGAACGACGCGACGCCCTGCCCGCGCACCTCCTTCTCGACGTACCCGGCGAGCAGCCGCGCGGCGAGCCGCGAGTACTCGGGCTCCTCGCCGATGAGCTCGGCGGCGGTCTGGATGGAGAGCCGGTCGAGCTCGGCGGTGGTGGCGCCGTCGTACAGGCCGCTGATGGTGCGGGTGGCGACCCGCATGGGGTCGACGTCCGGCAGGTCGCCGCTGACGCGGTCGACGGCGCGGACGATCTTCGTCACGTCGACCGGTTCGCTGTCGCCGTTGCGCTTGCGGACGGTCATCGTGTGACGGGTGGGGGACGGGGCGAGCGTCATCTCTTCTCCTCGCGAGACTCGCGGACCAGGAGGTCCGGCGGGCGCGCGGGAGGACGGCCGGCGGGCGTACGGCGCCCCGCGACCAGCGGGGTGGGCACTCCCACCGTCCGGGGGTCGTCCCACGCGACCACGGACCACCCACGCCCGGGCGGGCGTGGGGCGCTGGCAGGTCTTCGGACTCGTGGGCCCGCCGGTCCCGGTCTCCCGGGGCCCGCGCCTACTGGCCGTCGCTTCCCAGACCCCTGGGGGTCCAGTGCTGATGACGGCGGTCGTTCCCACTCACCGCTGCGGGGACAGTCCCGGACTTCCACCGGGTTCCCTCTTGCCCCCGCGCGACGGGCTGCCGCGCGGGACCAGCAACGCGAGCACCATATGTGGGGGTGATCGTCAGTGGTGGGACCCACATGTGGGGCCGCGTGTCTCGGCGTGTCGCCCTCGCCCTCGTGGCACGATCACGCCATGCGCCTTGAGACCGTCGTCGAGCTCGGCGGGAAGACCGCCACCGGCCTGCCCCTGTCCGACGAGGTCGTCGAGGCCCTCGGCGGCGGCCGCCGCCCGAAGGTCGCCGTGACGATCGGCGGCCACACCTACCGCACGACGGTCGGCGTCATGGGCGGCCGCTGCCTCGTCCCGCTCAGCGCGGAGCACCGCGCCGCGGCCGGGGTCGCCGCGGGTGACGCGGTGACCGTCGACGTCGTCCTCGACGACGCGCCGCGTGAGGTCGAGGTCCCGGACGACCTCGCCGCCGCGCTGGAGGCGGCCGGCGCCCGCCGGGCCTTCGACGCCCTGAGCCCGTCGGCCCGGAAGGAGCACGTCCGCGCCGTCACCGAGGCCAAGCGCCTCGAGACCCGCGCCCGGCGCGTCGACGCGGTGGTCGCCCGGCTCACGGGCGGGTGACCCTGCGGGGGCGACCTACACTTCCACGGTGACATCGCAGGTGACGCAGGCCCCGACGCAGGCCCCGACGCAGGTCCCGACGCAGGTCCCGACGAAGACGTACGACGTGCGCACGCACGGCTGCCAGATGAACGTCCACGACTCCGAGCGCCTCGCCGGGCTGCTCGAGGCGGCCGGCTACACCGACGTGCACGCCCTCGGCGCCGACGCCCCCGAGGTCGCCGACGTCGTCGTCTTCAACACCTGCGCCGTCCGCGAGAACGCCGACAACAAGCTCTACGGGAACCTCGGCCACCTGCGCCCGGCCAAGCTGAGGAACCCGGACATGCAGATCGCCGTCGGCGGCTGCCTCGCCCAGAAGGACCAGGGCACGATCGTGCAGAAGGCGCCGTGGGTCGACGTCGTCTTCGGCACCCACAACATCGGCTCGCTGCCGGCCCTGCTCGAGCGCGCCCGTCACAACCGCGAGGCCGCGGTCGAGATCAAGGAGAGCCTCGAGGTCTTCCCGAGCACCCTGCCGACCCGGCGCGACAGCGCCTACGCCGCGTGGGTGTCGATCTCGGTGGGCTGCAACAACACCTGCACCTTCTGCATCGTCCCGAGCCTGCGCGGTAAGGAGGTCGACCGCCGCCCCGGCGAGATCCTCGCCGAGATCGAGGCGCTCGTCGCGCAGGGTGTCGTCGAGGTGACCCTGCTCGGGCAGAACGTCAACTCGTACGGCGTCGAGTTCGGCGACCGGCTCGCCTTCGGCAAGCTGCTGCGCGCCTGCGGCGACATCGAGGGTCTCGAGCGGGTGCGCTTCACCAGCCCGCACCCCGCCGCGTTCACCGACGACGTCATCGAGGCGATGGCCCAGACCCCCAACGTCATGCCCAGCCTGCACATGCCGCTGCAGTCCGGCTCCGACCGCGTCCTCAGGGCGATGCGTCGCTCCTACCGCAGCGACCGCTTCCTCGGCATCATCGACCGCGTCCGCGCCGCGATGCCCGACGCCGCGATCACGACCGACCTCATCGTCGGATTCCCGGGCGAGACCGAGGAGGACTTCGAGGCCACCCTCGACGTCGTCCGCGCCTCCCGCTTCTCCGGCGCCTTCACCTTCCAGTACTCGATCCGGGCCGGCACCCCCGCCGCGACGATGGAGGACCAGGTGCCGAAGCCGGTCGTCCAGGAGCGCTACGACCGGCTGCTCGCCGTCCAGGAGGAGATCGCCTGGGCCGGCAACCGGGCCCTCGAGGGCCGCACCGTCGAGGTGCTCGTCGCCACCGGGGAGGGTCGCAAGGACGCCGAGACCCGCCGCCTGTCCGGCCGGGCCCGCGACAACCGGCTCGTGCACTTCTCCGTCCCCGACGGCGCCCCCGAGCCGCGCCCCGGTGACGTGGTCCTCGTCGACGTCACGTACGGCGCCCCGCACCACCTGGTCGCCGACTCGGGGCTGCAGGGCGGCACCTACGAGGTCCGCCGCACCCGCGGTGGCGACGCGTGGGCGGCGCTGCAGGACAGCGGGGCACGCAAGCCGGCCGTGTCGCTGGGGATGCCGTCGGTCGGTCCTCGCCCCCAGGCCGGGCCTCAGGCCATCGAGCCGGAGTCCTGCCCCGTCTGACCGCCGTCGGTGACGTCGGGGTCGACCACCTCGCCGTCCGGGCCGACGATCGTGTCGTCCTGCGTCGTGTCGGGCTCGGCCATGCCGTCGTCGACCCGCTCGGGCCCGCGGGACGGGGCGTCGTTGCCGTGGGCGTGCCACTGGTTCTCGTCGCTCATGCGGGGCGCCGTACCCCGTCGGGGCGGGGGCCTCACCCCGACGCGCGGGCTGGTTGACTAAGGCCCATGGCCGTGCGTCCCATCGTCATCACCGGCGAGCCGGTGCTCCACCGCCCCGCCGCCCGCGTCGAGGCCTTCGACGACGAGCTGTCCGCGCTCGTCACCGACCTCTACGAGACGATGGACGCCGCGCACGGCGTGGGCCTCGCCGCCCCGCAGGTCGGTGTCGGGCTGCGCGTCTTCACCTACGAGCTCGACAACGAGGACGGCGTCCCGCGCCGCGGCGTCGTCGTCAACCCGATCCTCACGCCGGACAAGGTGCCCACGGAGCGCCCCGACGTCGACCACGACTCCGAGGGCTGCCTCTCGGTGCCGGGGGAGTCGTTCCCGCTCAAGCGGCCGCTGCGCGTGCGGGTGCAGGGGTACGACGCCGCCGGCGCGCCGCTCGACTTCGTCGCCACCGGCTGGTTCGCCCGCTGCATGCAGCACGAGTTCGACCACCTCAACGGCAAGCTGTACGTCGACCGGCTCGACGAGCGCTGGTCGAAGAAGGCCCGCAAGGCCGTGAAGAAGAACGGCTGGGGGAAGCCCGGGAGCACCTGGCTGCCCGGGGTCGACCGCGACCCGTTCGGCCACGACGACGTCGACGACGACCTCGAGCACGCGCACGACGACGAGCAGTGACCCCCGCCACGGGACCCGTCGTCGCCGTCGTCGGCGCGACGGCGACCGGCAAGTCGGACCTCGGGGTGGAGCTGGCGCTGAGGCTCGGTGGTGAGGTCGTCTCCGCCGACGCCCTGCAGCTGTACCGGGGCATGGACATCGGCACGGCCAAGCTGACGCCGGACGAGCGCCGCGGGGTCCCGCACCACCAGCTCGACGTCCTCGACGTGCGCGACGAGGCGAGCGTGGCGGCGTACCAGCGGGAGGCCCGCGCCGACCTCGCGGCGATCGCCGCCCGGGGCCGTCGCCCCCTGCTCGTCGGGGGGTCGGGGCTCTACGTACGCGCGGCGCTGGACCGCCTCGACATCCCGCCGACCGACCCGGCCGTCCGCGCCCGGCTCGAGGCCGAGCTCGCCGAGCAGGGCGTCGACGTGCTCCGAGCCCGGCTGGCGCGGGTGGACCCGGCCGCGGCCGCGGCCATCGAGCCGCGCAACGGCCGCCGGATCGTCCGCGCGCTCGAGGTCGTCGAGCTGACCGGGCGCCCGTTCTCGGCGACCCTGCCGACGCGCGAGCTCGCCGTCCCGACGGTGATCCTCGGGCTGCGCGCCGACCGCGCCGAGCTCGACGCGCGCATCGAGCGCCGCGTCGACCGGATGTGGGAGCAGGGCCTGCTCGCCGAGGTCGAGCGGCTGCTCCCGCTCGGGCTGCGCGAGGGCCGGACGGCGGCCAAGGCGATCGGCTACCAGCAGGCCCTGGCCCAGCTCGACGGCGACCTCACCGAGCGCGAGGCGCGCGAGCAGACCGCCGCCGGCACCCGCCGGTTGGTCCGCCGGCAGGAGTCGTGGTTCGGCCCGGACCCGCGCCTCCACTGGCTGCCGGCCGGGTCGCCGGACCTGCTCGACCGCGCGCTGGCGCTGGTCGAGGCGGCCGACGGCTGAGGGGGTCAGGGCCCCCAGGTGCCGCTGTTCTTGCGGAACCGGTGCTCCTCGACCTCGATCATCGCCTCGTGCTGGGTGCTGCGCGCGGTCCCGCGGACCGACATCCCCGGTCGACGGTGGTCGCGCCACAGCGCCCACCCCAGCAGCAGCACCACGGCCACCCCGACGACCACCCAGAACACCATGACCGGACCCCCGTGCCGAGGCGACGCCGGACGTCGCCCGAGGAGCACATCGCACACCCGCCCGCGTCCCGCGTCAAGCACCCGCCGATCCCCCTCCGGGGCGTCGGCACGGGCTGCCAGACTGACCCCGTGACCCCGACCTCGCTGCCCTTCACCAAGGGCCACGGCACGGAGAACGACTTCGTCCTCGTGCCCGACCCGGACGGCTCCCTCGACCTGGCCCCGCAGCACGTGTCCGCCCTCGCCGACCGCCGGGCGGGTCTCGGCGGCGACGGAGTGATCCGGGTCGTGCCGACGCTGCACGCCCACGAGCCGGAGGTCCGTGCGCAGGCCGACGAGGCCTCGTGGTTCATGGACTACCGCAACGCCGACGGCTCGCCGGCGGAGATGTGCGGCAACGGCACCCGCGTCTTCGCCGAGTACCTGCGCCGGGAGGGGATGGAGACCGAGGCCGAGTTCGCCATCGCGACCCGCGCCGGCACGAAGTCCGTCCGCGCCGTCGACGGGGGTTGGGCCGTCGACCTCGGCCCGTGGCGGGTCGTCGACCCCGCGACGGCCAGGGCCCGCGGCGGTGACGCGCTCGTCACGCCGTACGGCGGCCCGACGCTGCCGGGCCTCACGCTCGACCTCGGCAACCCGCACACCGTCGTCGTGCTGCCGCCGGAGCTCGACCTCGCCGACCTCGACCTCACGCGCGCCCCGCGGGTCGAGCCGGAGCCGCCGCACGGCACCAACGTCGAGCTCGTCCGCGCCGTCGGCCCGGGCCACATCGCCCTGCGCGTCCACGAGCGAGGGGTCGGGGAGACGCGCTCCTGCGGCACCGGTGCCGCCGCCGCCGCCCTCGCCGTCCGCTGGTGGGAGGGGATCGTCGACGACGTCCCCGGTGACGACAGCGGGGCCGACCGCTGGACGGTGGACGTCCCCGGAGGACGCCTCACCGTCATCGCCCTGCCGGGCGACCACGTCGAGCTGTCCGGCCCGGCGGTCCTCCTCGCCGACGGGACGGTGACCCTGCCATGACCACGCCCACGACCTGCGCCCACCCCCTCGACCCGCCGACCGCGGACGAGCTGACCGCGGCCACCGCGCTGCTGGCCCGCGAGAAGGGCGTCGGCGACGGCTGGCGCCTGACCGCGATGGAGCTGGTCGAGCCGGCCAAGGCCGACGTCGACACCGCCGAGCAGGGCGGGCCCGTCCCGCCGCGGCGGCTGCGGGTCGTCGCCTACGACCGGGCCGCCGTCCTCGCGCACGTCGCCGTCGTCCGGCTCGACGGCGGGGACGGGACCGGCGGCGAGCCGGTCCTCGAGTCGTGGGAGGCCGTGCCGGGCGTCCAGCCCAACGTCACCGTCGACGAGTGGACCGAGGCCGACGCGGTCCTGCGCGCCCACCCCGACGTCGTCGCGGCGCTCGCCGCCCGCGGCGTCACCGACCTCGACCTCGTCTTCATGGACACCTGGTGCTTCTCCGGGCCGCTCGTGCCGGAGCGCTGGGCGGGCCGTCGGGTCGGCTCGAGCGACACGTGGGTGCGCAAGGCCCCGGGAGCCAACCCGTACGCCGGCCCGGTCGGCGGCTTCCACTGCCTCATCGACCTCGGGACGATGGAGCTGCTCGAGATCGAGGACGACCCGGCCGCGGCGTCGGTCCCGCGCCCGTCGGTGATGGGGGAATACGTCCCCTCGCTCCTGCCCGCCGAGCTGCGCGAGGCCTCGACCCGGCCCCCGATCGCCCCGCTCGACGTCACCCAGCCCGAGGGGCCCGGCTTCACCGTCGAGGGGAACCTGCTCACCTGGCAGAACTGGTCGGTCCGCATCGGCTTCACCGGCCGCGAGGGCCTGGTCCTGCACCGGCTCACCTACCGTGACGGCGACCGGGTCCGCTCGGTCGCGGGCCGGATGTCCTTCGCCGAGATGGTCGTGCCCTACCGCGACCCGTCGGTCGACCACGCCCGCCGCACCGCCTTCGACATCGGCGAGTGGGGGCTGGGGTTCATGACGACCTCGCTCGAGCTGGGCTGCGACTGCCTCGGCGAGATCCGCTACCTCGACGCGACCCTGCACGACAGCCACGGGGCGCCGTACACCATCCGCAACGCGATCTGCCTGCACGAGGAGGACGACGCGGTGCTGTGGAAGCACGTCGACCACGGTGGCGCCGCCGAGGTGCGCCGGTCGCGGCGGTTCGTCATCTCGTTCCACGTCACCGTGGCCAACTACGAGTACCTCGTCTACTGGCGCCTCTACCTCGACGGCACCATCGAGTGCGAGGTCCGCGCGACCGGGATCATGGTCGTCACGGCCTTCGCCGAGGGCCAGGAGCACCCGCACGGCACCCTCGTCGACGAGCGCACCTACGCGCCGTTCCACCAGCACTTCCTCGTCGCCCGCCTCGACCTCGACGTCGACGGCCGGGAGAACACCGTCGTGCGCTCCGAGACGCGGATCGCGCCCACCGGCCCGGGCAACCCCGACGGTCTCGGTCTCGTGCAGGCCACCGAGCCGATCACGACGGAGGGGTACGACGACCTGTCCTGGGAGACCCAGCGCACCTGGAAGGTCGTCAACGAGCGGACCACGAACGGCCTCGGCACGCACCCGTCCTACAAGCTCGTCCCGGGCGGGGCGATCCCGCCGATGTTCGCTCCCGGGTCACCGGTCCTCGAGCGCGCCGGGGTCATCGCCCACCCGGTGTGGGTGACGCCCAACGACCCCGAGCAGCGGTGGCCCAGCGGGGAGTTCGTCGTCCAGAGCACCCGGGACCACGGTCTGCCCGAGTGGGTGCGGGCCGGCCGGCCGACCCAGGACACCGACGTCGTGCTCTGGTACGTCTTCGGCATCCACCACGTCACCCGCCCCGAGGACTGGCCGGTCATGCCGAGCGACGCGGTCCGCTTCGAGCTCAAGCCGTTCGGGTTCTTCGACCGCAACCCCGCGCTCGACGTCCCCCCGCCGCCCGGTCACGGCGGCGACCACTGCTCGACCCACGAGGGTCACGGGCACTGACGGCACCGACCCCTTCGGGTCAGCCCTCCTCGCCGGCGAGCCGCAGGCCCTCGCGCAGCGGCCCGCCGGCGAGGTCGAGCACCTCGTCGGCGAGGCCGGCGAGGGGCCCCGGGTCGCCGGCGAGAGCGGCGGCGAGCCCCGCGTCGGCACGCTCGAGCCACCGGGTGCCCTGCGCCGCGTCGAGGGCGAGCACCTCGCGGGCCAGCCCCTTGCCCTGTCCGCGCCAGCGCCGGTGGACGTCGAGGAGCAGGCCGAGCAGCTCGCCGTACGCCGTCGTCGCGGCGGCGGTCCGCAGCGCCGGCGCGGCCGAGCGCAGGTCGTCGACCCACGCCGTCACCCGGTAGCGGGCCAGGCGCAGGTCGTCGTCGGAGAGCGGTGACGGACCGGCCCCGATCTCGGCGAGGCACTCGGCGCGCCGCCGGGCCCCCGACCCGTCGCGGTCGACCAGCACGACGCTCTCGCCCACGAGACGCGACATCGTCGGCTGTCGCCGGTCCTGCAGGTCGGCGCGCCGGTAGTGGTCGAGCGAGGCGTCGGTGTGGACGAAGAGCTCGACGAGCCACCCGTGCCACCGCACCGTGTCCCGGAACGGCGCCGGCGGACCGTCGAGCAGGACCGTGACGTCGAGGTCGCTGGCCGCGGTCGCCTCCCCGCGGGCCACCGACCCGCCGAGCCAGGCCGTCCGCGCGTCCGGGAAGCGCTCCGCGACGACGCCGCGCGCCGCCACGGTGGCGGCCGCGAGGTCGTCGTACCGGGGGTCGTCGTACGGGCGGTCTGGGGAGGCGGTTGTCATCTGCGCGCCACCTTGAGCACGCGGTAGCCGCGCCCGGTGGCCGCGCGCTCGCAGCCGAACGGAGCGAGGACGCCGTCGTGCTCCTCGACCCAGCGCTGCAGCGAGTCCGAACCGAGGTGCTTCTGGACGACGAGCCACGCCTCGCCGTCCGGGGCGAGGCGGGGGAGCCACTGCTCGAGCATCCCGTGCAGGACGGCCTTGCCGACCCGGATCGGCGGGTTGGACCACAGCCGGTCGAACGCCACGTCGACCGGCACGTCCTCGGGCGCGGACACCCGCACACGGTCGCCGACCCCGGCGGCGGCGGCGTTCTCGGCGGTGAGGGCGCGCGCCCGCTCGTTGACGTCGACCGCCCAGACGGTCGCCCCGGGCGAGCGCAGCGCCAGGTCGAGCGCGATGGGGCCCCACCCGCAGCCGAGGTCGAGGAACGTGCCGGTGGCCGGGGGAGCGGCCGCCTCGCGCAGCAGCACCGACGTCCCCGCGTCGAGCCGCTCGGGCGAGAAGGTGCCCCCCGCCGTGTGCAGGAGGACCTCGTGACCGCCGAGGGTCAGCCGCAGCTCGCGGCGCGGGCCGGCGCTGCCGGGATCGGCGGTGAAGTAGTGCTCGCTCACGTCCGTGAGGGTAGGGGGAGGGTGGCGGGTGGCATAAATGGCGTACCGCCCCGCGTTGCCCCGTGCGACCCTTGAGGAGATATGACGAAACGCAGCACTGTCCTGGCCGACAAGGCCGCCGCCATCAGCGCCGAGGCGGACCGCTTCGAGGCCGGCTACCTGCCGGACCCGGAGACCGCGCCCGGCCACCAGTTCGACGGTGACCAGTTCGACCGCGAGGAGCGCGCCGCCCTGCGGCGCGTCGCGGGTCTGTCCACCGAGCTCGAGGACGTCACCGAGGTCGAGTACCGCCAGCTGCGGCTGGAGCGGGTGGTCCTCGCCGGCGTGTGGACCGAGGGCACCCTGCAGGACGCGGAGAACTCGATCCGCGAGCTGTCCGCGCTCGCCGAGACGGCCGGGTCGACCGTGCTCGACGGCGTCATCCAGCGCCGTCAGCGCCCGGACGCGGCGACCTTCCTCGGCAAGGGCAAGGCGCAGGAGCTGCGGGACATCGTCGTCGCCGAGGGCGCCGACACCGTCGTCTGCGACGGCGAGCTGACCCCCGGTCAGCGGCGCGCGCTCGAGGACGTCGTCAAGGTCAAGGTCATCGACCGCACCGCGCTCATCCTCGACATCTTCGCCCAGCACGCGCAGAGCAAGGAGGGCAAGGCGCAGGTCGAGCTGGCCCAGCTGCAGTACCTCCTCCCGCGCCTGCGCGGCTGGGGCGAGTCGATGAGCCGGCAGGCCGGTGGTCAGGCGGCCGGGGGCCAGGGCATGGGCTCGCGCGGTCCCGGTGAGACGAAGATCGAGCTGGACCGGCGACGGATCAACACCCGGATCGCCAAGCTCAAGCGCGAGATCGCGTCGATGAAGACGGTGCGCGACACCAAGCGCCACGGCCGCAGGGCCAACGCCGTGCCGAGCGTCGCCATCGCCGGCTACACCAACGCGGGCAAGTCGTCGCTGCTTAACCGGCTCACCGGCGCCGGCGTCCTCGTCGAGAACGCCCTCTTCGCGACCCTGGACCCGACGGTGCGCCGCGCGGAGACGGAGGACGGCCGCCCCTTCACGCTGGCCGACACCGTCGGCTTCGTCCGGGCCCTGCCGACCCAGCTCGTCGAGGCCTTCCGCTCGACGCTGGAGGAGGTCGGCGACGCCGACCTGCTGCTGCACGTCGTCGACGGCAGCCACCCCGACCCGGAGGGCCAGATCTCCGCCGTGCGGGGCGTCCTGTCCGACGTCGGCGCCGCCGACGTCAAGGAGGTCGTCGTCGTCAACAAGGCCGACGCGGCCGACCCCGAGGTCCTCGACCGGATCGCCCGGCACGAGAAGCACTGCGTCGTCGTGTCCGCCCGCACGGGCGAGGGCATCGACCGGCTGCTCGCGCTCGTCGCCGACGAGCTCCCCCGGCCCGACATCGAGGTCTGCGCCGTCGTCCCCTACGACCGCGGTGACCTGGTCAGCCGGGTCCACGCCGAGGCCGACGTCCTGTCCGTCGCCCACGAGGACGACGGCACCCACGTGCGGGCCAAGGTCTCGCCGGTGCTGCGCGCCGAGCTCGAGCCGTACGTCGTCGCGCCGGCCGCGACGCCCGCGACCGCGCCCTAGGTGGACACCGCCGCCCTGGCCGCCCTCCTCGTCGCCGGGGTCGTCGCCCTCACGCCTCTGTCGGACCGGCTGCGCGTCCCGCAGCCGGTCCTGCTCACCCTCTTCGGGCTGCTTGTGGCCCTCGTGCCGGGGACGCCCCGCCTCGAGATCGAGCCGTCGCTCGTCCTGCCGCTCGTGCTGCCGCCGCTGCTCTTCGCCGCGACCCAGCGCACGACCGTCCGGGAGTTCCGCGCCCACGCCCGACCGGTCCTGCTCATGGCCGTCGGGCTGACCCTCGCGACGATCGTCGTCGTCGCCGTCACGGCCCACGTCCTCGGCCTGCCGTGGGAGGCCTCCTGGGTCCTCGGGGCGATCGTCTCCCCGCCCGACCCGGTGGCGGCGACGGCCGTCGCGCGCGGGCTGCACCTGCCGCACCGGCTGGTGACGATCCTCGAGGGCGAGGGGCTGTTCAACGACGCCACCGCGCTCGTCGCGTTCAAGGTGGCGCTGGCCGCCGCGGTCACCGGGGGGTTCTCCTGGGGTGGCACGCTCGAGGAGGCGGCCCTGTCCATCGGGATCGGCGTGCCCCTCGGGCTCGCGCTCGGCTGGCTGACCACGCGGGTGCTGCGCCTCGTCGACGACGGCGCCGCCGAGACGACGGTGACCGTCCTCGTGCCCTACCTGGCCTACCTCGGGGCCGAGCACCTGCGCGGGTCCGGCGTCCTCGCCGTCCTCTCGCTCGGGCTCTTCCTCACGACCTTCAGCCACCCGTCGACGACCTCCGAGGGCTGGCTGCTCGGCCGGTCGGTGTGGGAGTACGCCGACTTCCTCGTCACCAGTCTCGTCTTCGCCCTCGTCGGCTACGAGCTGGTCAAGGTGGGTCGGGAGACGCGGCTCGACTCGATCACCCTGCTGCACGCCGCGGTGGTCGTCGTCGTCCTCGTCGTCCTACGACCGCTGTGGGTCTTCCCGTTCGCCGCGGTCTTCCGGGTGCGGGCCAAGCGCCGAGACGAGCCCATCCCCACGGGCTGGCGCGAGTCGGCCGTCGTCTCCTGGGCGGGGATGCGCGGGGTCGTCACCGTCGCCGCCGCGCTGTCCGTCCCGCTCATGACGACCTCGGGGGAGGACCTGGCCGGCCGCGACGAGCTGCTCGTCATCGCGCTGTCCTGCGTCCTGGTCACCCTGCTCGTCCAGGGCCTCACGCTCCAGCCGCTCGTCACCTGGCTGCGGGTCTCGGGCTCGAGCCTCGACGAGGTCGCCGAGCTGGCCAAGCTGCGCCGGCGAGCGGCGGAGCAGGCGCTGCGGCTGGTCCGCCGGCAGATGGAGCAGGGTCAGGACGCCCCGCCCGACGTCGTGCGGACCGCCGTCGTCGAGCGCTACGAGGGCCTCATCGCCTCGCAGCAGGCCCTCGAGCAGCTCCGCCGGGGCGCCGACGGCGAGGACCCCGACCACGAGACCGCGGACCTGCTCGCCCGCTGGCTCCGGCGGGCCGCCGGGGCCGAGCGCGACTACGTCGTCGAGCGACGCCGCCGCGGCCTGGCCAGCCCCGAGGTCGCCGACGCGGCGCTGCGCGAGATCGAGGGCCGCGCGCTGCGCACCACCGGGTACTGAGGCGCCACCCAGCCGCCCCTGCCAGGCTGCCTCCCGTGAGCACGCCGAGCACGCCGACGCCGGAGCACGTCCGCCTCGCCGAGTCGCCCGACGCCGGGGACGCCTGGCGGTTGTGGGGCCCCTACACGGCCGGGCGGCAGTGGGGGACGGTCCGGGAGGACTACTCCGCCGACGGCGACGCCTGGGCGCACTTCCCCTTCGACCACGCCCACCGGCGGGCCTACCGCTGGGGCGAGGACGGCCTCGCCGGCCTCAGCGACCGCTACGGCTTCCTCCACCTCACCCTCGGCCTGTGGAACGGGCGCGACGACCGGCTCAAGGAGCGGCTCTTCGGCCTGACCAACCCCGAGGGCAACCACGGCGAGGACGTCAAGGAGCACTGGTGGCCGCTGGACGCGACCCCCACCCACAGCTGGGGCCGCTGGCTCTACCGCTACCCGTCCGCCGCCTTCCCGTACGACGACCTGCGCCGCAGCAACGCGGCGCGCGGCCGCGACGAGGACGAGTACGAGCTCGCCGACACCGGCGTCCTCGACGACGACCGGTTCGTCGACGTCGTCGTCACCCACGCCAAGGCGGCCCCGGACGACGTCCTCGTCACGGTGACGGCGACCAACCACGGCCCCGAGCCGGTGCCGGTCCACCTCGTGCCGCAGCTGACCTTCCGCAACACCTGGTCGTGGGGCCGCGACGACCGGCGCCCGTCGCTGACGCTGCTCGACCCGGGCACCACGTCGGACCTCGACGAGGGCGACGTCACCGCCCTCGACGTCCGGCACGGCTTCCTCGGCCGCTACACGCTCCTCGCCGAGGGGCACCCGCGGGTCCTGCTGTGCGACAGCGAGACCGACACCGTCGGCCTGTACGGCGCCCCGTCCGGCCCGGCCCACCCCAAGGACGCCGTCGACCGCGCCGTCGTCCGCGGCGACGACTCGGCGCTCGCCACCGACGGCGTCGGCACCAAGGCGGGGCTGCACTGGGCCTTCGACGCGGTCGGGCCGGGCGAGAGCGTCACCGTGCGGCTGCGGCTCGTCGCCGGTCCGCGCCCTCCGCGGCCGTTCGGGGCGTCGTACGGGCGGGTGCTGGCCGACCGCGAGGCGGAGGCCGACGCCTTCTACGACCGAGTGGTCCCGACCGGTGTCCGCGAGGACGACCGGCTCACGGCGCGGCGCGCCCTCGCCGGGCTGCTCTGGGGTCGGCAGCACTACCGGTACGACGTCGCCGAGTGGCTCGAGGGCGACCCGGCCGGCCCGCCGCCACCCGCGTCCCGTCGGGCGCGGGAGCCGTTGGGGCGCAACACGTCCTGGCGGCACCTCGCCCTGGCCGACGTCATCTCGATGCCCGACGAGTGGGAGTACCCGTGGTTCGCCACCTGGGACCTGGCCTTCCACGCCGTCGCCCTCGCGCACGTCGACCCGGCCTTCGCCAAGGACCAGCTGCTGCTGCTCACCCGCGAGTGGGCGCAGCACCCCGACGGGCAGCTGCCGGCCTACGAGTGGGCGTTCTCCGACGTCAACCCACCGGTGCACGCCTGGGCGGCCTGGCAGGTCTACCTGCTCGACGGAGCCCGGGACACCGGCTTCCTCAAGAAGGTCCTCGCCAAGCTGCTGCTCAACGTCAGCTGGTGGGTCAACCGCAAGGACGCCGAGGGCAGCGACCTCTTCGAGGGTGGTTTCCTGGGTATGGACAACATCGGGCCCTTCGACCGGTCCAAGGGCGTCCCCGCCGGGTGGCGGCTCGAGCAGTCCGACGCCACCGCGTGGATGGCGGCGATGTGCCTCTCGCTCATGCGGATCGCGCTCGAGGTGGCCCGCACCGACGACGCGTACGACGACCTCGCCACGACCTTCCTCGAGCGGTTCATGGCCATCGCCCGCGCCATGGACGCGTTCGGCAGCATGGGGATCCGGCTGTGGGACGAGGACGACGGCTTCTTCTACGACGTCCTCGTCGGCCCGCAGCAGCAGGTCGAGCCGGTGCGGCTGCGGACCCTCGTCGGGCTGCTGCCGCTGCTCGCCGTCGCCGTCCTGCCCGACTGGGTCACCGAGGAGCTGCCCGACGTCACCGGCACCCTGCGCTGGCTGCGGCAGCACCGCCCGACCGAGTGCGAGAGCCTGATCAGCCCGCACGGAGGGGGGACGACCCTGGCCGTCGTCGACCCGGACCGGCTCCCGCGGCTGCTGGCCCGCCTGCTCGACGAGGGCGAGTTCCTCTCGCCGCACGGGATCCGCTCGCTGTCGGCCGCGCACCGCGACGGCGTCACCCTCGACGTCGCCGGGGCGACGACCACGGTGCGCTACACGCCGGGGGTGTCCGACACCGGGCTCTTCGGCGGCAACAGCAACTGGCGCGGGCCGGTCTGGTTCCCGGTCAACGTCCTGCTCGTCGACGCGCTGCGGACCTACGCCGAGGGGGCGGGCCGCGACGTGCGGGTCGAGCTGCCGACCGGGTCGGGCCGGTCGGTCGAGCTGGGTCAGGTCGCCGACGAGCTCGAGGAGCGGCTCGTCGCGCTCTTCCGCCCGGGCCCGGACGGCCGGCGGCCGGGGGACCCGCGCGACCACGGCCGCGGGGCGCTCTGGTCGGCGCACCCGGTGTTCAGCGAGTACTTCCACGGCGACACCGGCGCCGGGCTCGGCGCGTCGCACCAGACCGGCTGGACGGCGCTCGTCGCGCACCTCGTCTGCAGCGCGGGACGGCGGGTTCCCGACGAGTGAGCGGGACCACCCGTCCACATGCCGAACAGCGGGCCGACATCGCTGGTGGGGGGCCGTGGGCCCGTGTTCCCCTCGTCCCATGACGACCTCGGCGGCCCTCACGCGGCGCCTGCACGTCGACCTCCTGCGGGTGGCGACCGCGGTCTGTCCGGGCTGAGCACGACCTCGCCCGACCGACCCCGCTCATCGCGTCACCCCGCCACCCCCGTCACCCGTCCAGGAGGACCCCCATGCCCCTCATCCCCTTCGCCGTCACCGGCCGCGGACGCGGCGTCGCCCAGACCGTCGAGGTCGACGGCGGCGACTACACCATCGAGACCGACGCCTACGAGGCCTTCGGCGGCCAGGACGCGCACCCGAGCCCGCTGTCCTTCGCACTGGCCTCGTTGTCCTCGTGCAACCAGGTCACCTCCTCGATCGTGGCGAAGGAGCTCGGCGTCACCCTCGACCAGGTGACCTTCCGCGTCGAGGCCGACTTCAACCCGACGACGATGACGACGGGCACCTACCGCGAGGGCGAGACGACGTTCCAGAACGTGCGGGTCACCGCCGACGTCGTCACCGACGCCACCGACGAGCAGCTGGAGCGGCTGCGGACCGAGACCGACCGGCGCTGCCCCGTCAGCCAGCTCTTCTCCCTCGCCGGGGTGCAGCTGACGACGACCTGGCGCCGGCAGGCCCGGGCCGCCTGAGACCCCGGGGCGGCGAGCCCGCCCGGCGTGGCAGGCTCGTCGCCGTGACGATCCAGCGCCGGTCCGCCGTCGAGCAGGACACGGCGCGGCTGCGGCTGCGCCGCCCGCGTCCCGACGACCTGCCGGCGTACGTCGCCCTGCACACCGACCCGCGCACCTACGCCCACGCCCCGCACGCCATGCCCGACGAGGCCCGCTGCCGGGAGCGCCTCGAGGCGGACCTCGAGCACTGGGCCGAGCACGGCTACGGGTACGTCGCCGTCGAGGACCGGGCCTCGGGACAGGTCGTCGGCTGGGGCGGGGTGCGGTCGTGGCCCGGCGACGACCCGCACGAGCTCAACCTGTACTACCGCCTCGCCCACCACCGGCTGGGCGAGGGACTCGGGCGCGAGCTGGCACGGGCCGTGGTCGAGGCCGCCGTCGAGGACCTGCCCGAGCACCGCGTGGTCGCCCGGATGGCGCCGCACAACACCGCCTCGGTCGCGACGGCCCGCCGCGCCGGTCTGGTCCTCGTCGGGGAACAGGCGCACCCGCAGGACCGCCCGGACGACCCCCCGTCGCTCGTGTGGGCCGGACCGCGGCTGGCGGCCGTCACCGACCCCGAGCAGGTCCCGCGCGAGGAGGTCCTCGACCTGTGGCTGCGGGTCAACCGCGCGGGCGGCGCCGTCGGCTCCCTGCCCGACGCCCCGCGCGACGCCGTCGCGGCGGCCCTCGACGCCCATCTCGCCGTCCTCGCGGACCGTCACGGTGTGCTCGGTCTGCTCCGGCTGGGCGACGGCCGCCTGGCCGGTCTCGGGTTCTGGCACCGCGAGACCACCCGCGGCTACACCCACCGCCTCACGCTGTGGCGGGTCATGACCGACCCCGACCGGCGCCGCCAGGGGACCGGGCGGCAGCTGGTCCGCGGCCTGCACGGCCTGGCCCGCCGCTGGGCGCCCCGCTCGCGGCTGTGGCTGCTCGACTACCGCAGCGGGCTCGGGCTGGGCGGGTTCTACGCCGGCCTGGGGTGGGTCGAGGTCGGCCGCGTCCCCGCCGGGATCCTGCTGCGGGACGGCGAGACCCGCGACGACGTCCTCATGGCCCGGGTCCCGGACGGCGGTCCGCTCGGCGGCGACGGCCTGACCTGACGGGGCGACCCGGGGCGCCGTACGGCGTCGCGCGCCTGGGGACGACCGGACGGCGACGTCGGCGGGGCGCCGTACGCTGTCGGCCGTGACCGCCTCGCTCGACGACCTCCTGCACGCGGCGGTCGGCGGCATCGGTGGCGCCGACCGGCCCGGGCAGACGCGGATGGCGCAGGCCGTCGACCGCGCCGTCGAGACCGGCGAGCACCTGCTCGTCCAGGCCGGCACGGGCACGGGCAAGTCGCTCGCCTACCTCGTGCCCGCGGTCCGGCACGCGGTCAAGGCGGGGCAGCCGGCCGTCGTCGCGACGGCCACGCTCGCGCTGCAGTCCCAGATCGTCGACCGCGACCTGCCGCGGATCGCCGACGCGCTGGCCCCGGTGCTGGGACGGCGGCCGACGTACGCGCTGGTCAAGGGCCGGCGCAACTACCTGTGCGCGCACAAGCTCGAGGGCGGCTTCCCCGACGAGGACGAGTCCCTGATGAGCCTGGGCCAGGTCGACGCGCGACTCTCCCGCCTCGAGCAGGAGGTCGTCCGCCTGCGCGAGTGGGCCGACGTCACGCAGTCCGGCGACCGGGACGAGCTCGTGCCGGGCGTGAGCGAGCGGGCCTGGCGGCAGGTCTCGGTCAGCGCGCACGAGTGCCTGGGCAGCACGTGCCCCGCCGTCGCCGAGTGCTTCGTCGAGCGCTCCCGCGAGGCGGCCAAGGACGTCGACGTCATCGTCACCAACCACTCGTTCATGGCCATCGACGCCTTCGAGGGTCGTCAGATGCTGCCCGAGCACGACGTCCTCGTCGTCGACGAGGCCCACGAGCTCGTCGACCGCGTCACCGCGACGATCACCGACGAGCTGAGCTCGGGGATGGTCACCGCCGCCGGCCGCCGCGCCGGGCGGCTCAGCGACCACGCCTCCGACGTCGAGGACGCGGCCGTGCTCCTCGAGGACGTCGTCGCCGGGCTCGACGAGGGGCGGCTCACCGGGCTGCCCGACGCGCTGGTCCTCGCGCTGGAACGGGTGCGCGACACGACCCGCCGCGTCCAGAGCGACCTCAAGCCGCAGCCCGGCGCCGAGGCCGACGGCGCCCGCCAGGTCGCCCGCGCCGCGGTCGACGAGGTCAACGAGAACGCCGCGCGCATCCTCGAGCAGCGCGAGCTCGACGTCGTGTGGGTCGGTCGCGACCAGCGCCGCGGCACGACGACGCTGCGGGTCGCGCCGATGAGCGTGGCCATGCTCGTGCGCGACCGGGTCTTCGAGGACCGCACCGTCGTGCTCACCTCGGCCACCCTCGAGCTCGGCGGCACCTTCGACGCCGTCGCCGGGACCATCGGCCTGCGAGGGGACGGGGCGCCGTCGTGGCAGGGGCTCGACGTCGGCAGCCCCTTCGACTACCCCCGGCAGGCGATCGCCTACGTCGCCAAGCACCTCCCGCCGCCCGGTCGCGACGGCACGTCGGGCCAGGCGCTCGACGAGCTCGAGGCCCTCGTCCGCGCGGCCGGCGGGCGCACCCTCGGCCTGTTCTCGTCGATGCGCGCCGCGCAGAACGCCGCCGAGGAGCTGCGGGCCCGGCTCAAGGCCGACGGGACCGACATCGAGGTGCTCTGCCAGGGCGAGGACCAGATCTCCACCCTCGTGCGCGACTTCGCCCGCACCGCCTCGACCTGCCTCTTCGGGACGCTGTCGCTGTGGCAGGGGGTCGACGTGCCCGGCTCCTCCTGCCAGCTGGTCGTCATCGACCGGATCCCCTTCCCGCGCCCCGACGACCCCCTCGCCTCGGCGCGGGCCGAGGCGGTAGCCCGGATGGGCGGCAACGGGTTCATGGCCGTCAGCGCCACCCACGCCGCGCTGCGGCTCGCGCAGGGCGCCGGCCGGCTGGTCCGGCGCGGCGACGACCGCGGCGTCGTCGCCTTCCTCGACTCGCGGATGATGACGGCCCGGTACGCCGGCTTCCTCCAGCGCTCGCTGCCGCCGTTCTGGCCGACGACCGACCGCGAGCTCGTCCTGTCGGCGCTGCGCCGCCTCGACGAGACGGCGGCGCCGGTCCTGCCCGTCGCCGAGCCCGCCCTGCGCGGGCTGACCGGGACGCTCGGCGCGGAGGCGGCGGCCGCCGTCGTCGCGGCCGCGGCGCCGAAGCCGGTGGCCGGCCCACCGCCGGTCGCGGCGTCGTCGCGGACGGCGGTCACGGGCGGCCACGCCTGGACCGCCGAGGCCGACGAGGAGCTGCGCGAGGCCGCCGACTCCGGCGTCGACCTCGACGAGCTGGCCGAGCACCTCGAGCTCGAGCCCGACGTCGTCGCGGCCCGGCTCGAGCAGCTGGGGCTGCGGCTCGGCGAGGCGACCCTCGGGTTCTGAGGGGTCCCACGTCGGTGGGGCGCCGTACGCTGGCGCCGTGCCCGTCCCGCCGCTCGTCCTCGTCACCGGTCCCGAGGACCTGCTGGGCGAGCGGGCGCTGACCTCGACCCTGGAGGAGCTGCGGTCGACGCAGCCCGACCTCGAGGTCGTGCGGCTGTCGGCGTCGACGTACACCGGCGGGGAGCTGCTGCTGCAGACCAGCCCGTCGTTGTTCGGGGGGAGCAAGGCGGTCGTCGTCGAGGGGCTCGAGGAGCTCGGCGACGACCTGCAGACCGACCTGCTGGCCTACCTCGCCGCCCCGGCCGACGACGTCACCCTGCTCGCCCGGCACCGCAACGGCCAGCGCGGCAAGAAGGTGCTCGACACCCTGCGCAAGCAGGGCGCGCGCGTGCTGGAGTGCCCGGCGGTCAAGGACCACGAGAAGTCCGGTTTCGCCCAGCACGAGTTCCGCCGACTCGGGAGGCGCGCGACGCCCGAGGCGGTCGGGGCCCTCGTCCAGGCGGTCGGCAAGGACCTGCGGGAGCTGGCCGCCGCCTGCGCGCAGCTCGTCGCCGACACCGAGGGCACGATCGACGAGACCGTCGTCGAGCGCTACCACGGCGGCAAGGTCGAGACGACCGGCTTCAAGGTGGCGGAGGCCGCCGTCGCCGGTGACCCGGCCGAGGCGCTGCGGCTGCTGAGGCACGCCATCTCCACCGGGGTCGACCCGGTCCCGATCGTCGCCGTCCTCGCGCTCCAGCTGCGCCAGCTGGTCAAGGTCGGCGCCGCCGGCCGGGGGAGCCCGGCCCAGGTGGCCCGCGAGGTCGGGATGGCCGACTGGCAGGTCAAGCGCGCGCGCACCGCCCTCGCCGGCTGGGACGGCACCGGTCTCGGCCGCGCCATCCAGGCCGTGGCCGCCGCCGACCTCGAGGTCAAGGGTGGGGGGCGCGACCCGGTCTACGCGGTCGAGCGCGCGGTCCTCGCCATCACCTCCGCCCGGCGGGGCCGCTGAGCCCTCCAGCCGGGTTTGGGGAGGGGTCCGCGCCGCTGCTACCCTGGCGTGTCGCGCGCGCATCGGTCGTGCGCGCACGTCAGCACCACCCAGCGCGGTCACGCAGGGTCGTCCCCACGCCCGGTCCCGACCGCGTCTGCCGCCCTCTAACGGCAACCATCGACCCGGCACCGCTCGGTGCCATGCACCAGACCAAGGAACCCATTTCGTGGCAAACATCAAGTCGCAGCTGAAGCGGATCAAGACCAACGAGAAGCGCACCGAGCGCAACAAGGCGGTCAAGAGCGAGCTCCGCACCTGGGTGCGCAAGTTCCGTGAGGCCGCCGACTCCGGCGACGCCGACGCCGCCCGCGAGGCGCTCAGGACCGCGTCGACCAAGCTCGACAAGGCCGTCTCGAAGGGCGTCATCCACGCCAACCAGGCCGCCAACAAGAAGTCGGCCATGGCGAAGAAGGCCAACACGCTCTGAGTCGGCCCCCCGCCGTACGACGCAGCGGCCCCGTCACCTCCTGGAGGTGACGGGGCCGCTGCGCTGTGCGCCGGCGTCGTACCGGCGGGCGGATCAGCCGAGCGAGAGCGTCCGCAGCTGCGTCGTCGTCCCGTTGAAGTAGTCCTGGTCGACGGGGGAGTCGCTGTACTGCCAGAACGTGTAATAGCCGTAGCCCGCGGGCAGCGTGCCGGGCGTCGAGGAGTAGCGCGCGATCCAGAACGGGCTCGTGCTCGACGTGCTCGAGGTGTTGCCGGTGCAGGTGCTCCACCAGTCGTAGGTCGAGTAGATGACCGGGTAGACGCCGGTCAACGAGTGGTACTGGGTCCGGAAGGCGTTGATCCACGACGTCATCGAGGACTGCGACAGGCCGTAGCAGGTGGCGCCGTACGGGTTGTACTCGATGTCGAGCGCCCCGGGCAGGGTGCGCCCGTCGGCCGACCAGCCACCACCGTGGCCCACGAAGTAGCTGGCCTGGGTGGCGCCGCTGGAGACGTCGGGCCGGGCGAAGTGGTACGCGCCGTGGAACATGCCGACGTCGTAGGAGCCCGAGTACTGCTGCGAGAAGGAGGGGTTGGTGTACGACGTGCCCTCGGTCGCCTTGACGTAGGCGAACTTCTTGCCCGCCGACCAGGACGACGCCCAGTCGTAGCTGCCCTGGTAGCCCGAGACGTCGATGCCGGGGGTGGTCGACGTCGTCGTCGCCGGAGCGGCGGTGGAGGTGGCGGCGGCGGAGCCGGTGGTGCGCCGGGCGGCCTTCTGGGACCAGCCCATGAAGCCGCCGCCGGCGGAGGTGACCCCGGCCGCGCGAGCGGCGGCGGTGGGGGACGCCGTGCCCGTCGGGGAGGTGGCGGCCGGGGCGTCGGTGGGGGCCCAGCCGGGGTCGGGTGCGGCGGCGGCCGGGTGGGCGGCGAGCAGGGCCGTGGCGGCGACGAGGGCGGCGGCGAGGACGGAGCGGTGCGACACGGGTGGGGACCCCCTGAGCGGTCGGTGCGACGGCGGTCGCCGGCGCGCTGCCGACGCTAGGTCGCGGTGGCCGGGCGGTTGGCCAGGCGGCTCTCAGGAGATGGCAAGAGTTCCGTCATGAAGGCGTCAGCCGGAAGAAAGTTACGCAGAAGTGGTGCAGGGCTCACGTGGTCCGGCGGACGGCCGCCGCGACGACGTCGAAGACCTCGCGCGGCAGCACCGCGCCCTCGCGCCGGACCGCCCCCGGGTCGACCCGGATCACGCGGTCGGTGCGGACCTCGCTCGGCCGGCCGCGCGGGTCCCACGGCCCGGCGCCGACGTCGACCCACTCCCGGCCGGCGGCGTGCTCGCGCGCGCGGCCGCCGCGCTCGGCGTCGTGGTCGCGGCTCGTGAGCATCACCCCGAGCAGCCAGTCGCCGTCGTGGCCGACGAGCAGCACCGGCCGGTCCTTGCCGACCGAGGCGTCCTCCTCGAACGGCACCCAGGTCCACACGACCTCACCCGGGTCCGGCCGGCCGTCCGGGCGCGGGGCCCAGTGCATCGGCGGGGCGCCGGGGTAGTCGCCGGGGTACGGCCGCATCCCGGCCGGCGGCGGACCGCCCGTCCCGGTGGTCGGCCGGGCGCCGTTCCGTGCACCGGTCGGTGCGGGCGCCGGGGGGCGCGCTTCGTGCTGCTCGCGCGGCCGCGGCGGGCGCACGCCGACCGCGGACAGCGCGCGGCGCAGGCGGCGGACGAGACCGGAGGGCATCGGGCCACCGTAGCCCGGTGGGTCCCCCGGGCTGGAACAGCGCCGCGCGCCGCGGTGTTGGCCCCCTAGGCTCGACCCCGGTCAGCGAGGACCGTCCCCGACAGCACCCGACCCGAGAGACTCCTCATGACCGACACGCTGACGCCCGTCACGACCTCGCCGCCCTCTCCCCCCGCCCGTGCGGACCGCACGCGCGTCCCGCTGGCGCTCGCCGCCCTGGCGACCGGCGGTTTCGCGATCGGGACCACCGAGTTCGTCACGATGGGCCTGCTGCCGCAGGTCGCGGCCGGCACCGGCGTGGACATCCCCACGGCCGGTCACTACGTGTCGGCGTACGCCCTCGGGGTGGTGGTCGGGGCGCCGCTGCTCACCGTGCTCGTCGCGCGGCGGCCCCGCAAGGGCGTGCTGCTCGGGCTGATGGGCGTGTTCGCGGTCTTCAACGTCGCCTCCGGGTTCGCGACGTCGTACGGCGCCCTCATGGGCCTGCGGTTCCTCGCCGGGCTGCCGCACGGCGCCTACTTCGGCATCGGCTCGGTCGTCGCGGCGAGCCTCGTGCCGAAGGAGAAGCGCACCGCCGCGGTCGCCTCGATGCTCATCGGGCTCGGGGTCGCCAACGTCGTCGGCGTGCCGCTGACCACCCGCCTCGGGCAGGACGTCGGCTGGGCGGTGCCCTACTGGCTCGTCGGAATCATCGGCGCGCTGACCGTCCTCGCCATCGCGCTGTGGATCCCGCGCCAGCCCGCCCCGAGCGGCGCCTCCGTCGGCTCCGAGCTGTCGGCGCTGCGCCGCGGGCAGGTCTGGTTCGCGCTCGTGTTCGGCACCGTCGGCTTCGGCGGGATGTTCGCGACGTACTCCTACATCACCCCGACGATGACCCACCTCGCCGGGTTCTCCGAGGGCTTCGTGCCCGTCGTCCTCGGCCTGTACGGCGTCGGGCAGGTCCTCGGCATGGTCGTCGCCGGTCGCGTCGCCCGGTACGGCGTCCTGCGGATGATGGCCGTCTCGACGCTCGCCATCGCGGTGGCCCTCGCGCTCTTCGGGTGGGCCGCGCACGTGCCGGCGCTGGCCGTCGTGTTCTCGGTGCTGCTCGGCTTCCTGCCCTCGATCCTCGTGCCGCTGCTGCAGACCCGGCTGATGGACGTCGCCCGCGACGGGCAGTCGCTCGCCGCCGCGCTCAACCACTCGACCCTCAACATCGCCAACGCGCTCGGCGCCTGGCTCGGCAGCCTCGTCCTCGCCGCCGGCTACGGCTACGAGTGGCCGAGCCGGATCGGTGCGGTGCTCGCCGTGCTCGGGCTCGGCGTGCTCGGGCTGTCGGTGCTCGTCGCGCGGCGTCAGGCCGCGAGGGTCTGACCGCCGGGAGGGTCGCTCAGCGCGACGGCCAGTGCCAGGCCGGGCGGTCCAGGAGCCCCTCCTGGCCCTCGACCACGGTCTGCCCCTCCGCGTCCTTCGCCAGGGCGATCCGGGTCACGGCGCCCCGGCCGGCGTCGAGCGCGTCGACCAGGGTGCTCGCGTGCGAGACGACGACGACCTGGGTCTCCCGCGCGGCCCGCTGCACGAGCCGTCCCAGCGGGGGCAGCAGGTCCGGGTGCAGGCTCGTCTCCGGCTCGTTGAGCACCATGAGGCGCGGCGGCCGCGGGCTGAGCAGGGCCGCGACGAGCAGCAGGTAGCGCAGCGTCCCGTCGCTCAGCTCCGCCGCGGCGAGCGGGCGCAGCATTCCCGGCTGGCGCAGCGCCAGGTCGAAGCGACCGCCCACCGAGCCCACGCTCACCTGCGCGCCGTCGAAGGCGTCCGCCACCGTCCCGGCCAGCGCCGCGGCGTCGCCGATCTCGGCGATGGTCTGCAGGCGGCGGCCAGCGACCCGCCGTCCGGGTCGAGGACCGGCGTCCGGGTGCCGATCCGCGCCTGGCGGGCGGGGGAGTCGCGGTCGACCCGGAAGCCGTCGTACAGCCGCCACCCGCGCAGCTGACCGCGGACGGCGAGCAGCTCGGGTGCGCGCTCGGGGTCGACGAGCTCGGTGAGCATGCTGTCGGTGGCGCCCAGGCGCTGGGTGAGGTGCGCCCAGCCGGCGTCGCCACGAGCGCGGACCAGCGGGCCGTCGCGGTCGACGAGCACGGCCGCCGGGCGGGCCACCGGCCCGCTGAAGACGACCTCCCGCTTGACCTCCGGGTCGAGGTCGAACGCGGAGCGCTCGTCGGCCGGCGGGAGCCCGAGGTCGACGAGGTAGCCGAAGCCGTCGTCGTCGGCCACGCCGAGCCGCACGGCCCGCGGCCCCTTCCGCACGGTGGACTGCGTCCCGTGCCCGCGCCGGGCCCCGCCGGTCGTCTCCGGCCCGGCCCACAGCGCCGACGGCAGACCCCCCTCGGCCGCGAGCGACCCCACGACCCGGCCGGCGCCGCAGTCGGCGAGCAGCCGCAGCGCCCGGTACAGGCTCGACTTGCCGCTGCCGTTCGGCCCCGTGACGACGGTGAGCGGTCCGAGCCCGACGACGACGTCGCGCAGCGAGCGGTAGCCGGACACGGCGACGGTGGTCAGCACGGGGTGACGGTAACCGGGTGACGGTGCCGCCGGGGCGTCGTACGGTCGGGGCGTGAGCCGTCCCCTGACCCGGCCGCTGCACCAGGCCGCCCAGCTCGGTCGCTACGCCTGGTCGCTGCAGCACGAGCAGGCCGCGCAGTGGTGGGCCGGCCGGGTGCGCGGCGACCTGCTGGCGCGGGCCCACCTGCGCGAGGGGCGGCGCGACCCGTACCCCGTCTACGAGGCGCTGCGGGCGCGCGGCGACCTCGTCCCGACCCGCCTCGGCAACCTCGTCACGACGAGCCACGCGGTGACGGGCGAGGTGCTGCGCAGCCGCCGGTTCGGGGTCGTGCCGCTCGATCCCGTCGACGCGCCGGCCGCCGCGTCCGGGGCGGACCTGTCCTTCCTCCAGCTCGACCCGCCGGACCACACTCGGCTGCGCCGGCTCGCGGCGCCGGCCTTCAGCCCCCGGATGATGGCGTCGTACGAGGCGATGGTGCAGGCGCGGGTCGGTGCCCTGCTGGACGCGGCCGCGGCGCGCGGACGGTTCGACCTCGTCGCCGACCTCGCCGCGCCGCTGCCCGTCGGGGTGATCAGCACGATGATGGGCGTCGACGACGCCGACGCGGCCGCCCTGCAGCGGTACGGCGCCGCGCTCGCCTCGGCCCTCGACGGGGTGGCGTCGCTGCGCCACCTGCGCGAGGTGATGGGGGCGGCGACGGCGCTCGAGGCGCAGTTCGCCGGGCTCGTCGAGCGGCGCCGGACCGACCCGCAGGACGACCTCGTCTCCGTGCTCGTCTGCGAGCTGGGGGAGGGCGAGGGGGCCGCTCTGAGCGCCGGGGAGATCCTGCCGATGTGCACGCTGCTGCTCGTGGCCGGGTTCGAGACGACGGTCAACCTCATCGGGTCGGCGGTGCTCGCGCTGCAGCGCGACCCCGACCAGTGGCGGGCCCTGGTGGCGGACCCGTCGCTCGCGTCGGCGGCGGTCGAGGAGACCCTGCGCTGGGACCCGCCGGTGCACGAGACCGCCCGGGTGGCGCACGAGGACGTCGAGCTCGCCGGCACCACGGTGCGGCGCGGGCAGTGGGTCGTCACCCTGCTCGCGGCGACCGGCCGCGACCCCCGGGTGTACGCCGACCCGGCCCGCTTCGACCTCCACCGCACCCCGGGCGCGCAGCACCTGGCCTTCTCCAGCGGCATCCACTACTGCGTCGGCGCGTCGCTGGCCCGGCTCGAGGCGACCGTCGCACTGCGCGAGCTCGCGGTGCGGATGCCGGACCTGCGGGTCGACGGGAGGGTCGTGCGCCGGCCCACGACGACGATCCGCGGTCCGCTGCGGGTGCCCGTGGCGGTGGGCGGCGGCGCGGCGCCGTACGGGGGCGTCGTACGGGCGTGAAATGATGGGGATTCCGCCCGGACCCCACCCGTTCCCCCAGACAGTCGAGGACCAGCCGCTCGTGTCACCCAGAGCCCGTACCGCGCTCACCCCGCACGCGACGCCGCCCGACCTCATCCGCAACTTCTGCATCATCGCCCACATCGACCACGGCAAGTCGACGCTGGCCGACCGGATGCTGCAGCTGACGGGGGTCGTCGACGACCGCGCCATGCGCGCGCAGTACCTCGACCGGATGGACATCGAGCGCGAGCGCGGCATCACCATCAAGTCGCAGGCCGTGCGCATGCCGTGGGAGTCCGAGGGGACGACGTACGCCCTCAACATGATCGACACCCCGGGGCACGTCGACTTCACCTACGAGGTGAGCCGGTCGCTCGCCGCGTGCGAGGGCGCGGTCCTGCTCGTGGACGCGGCGCAGGGCATCGAGGCGCAGACCCTCGCGAACCTCTACCTGGCGATGGAGAACGACCTCGCGATCATCCCGGTCCTCAACAAGATCGACCTGCCGGCCGCCCAGCCCGAGAAGTTCGCCGAGGAGCTGGCCAAGCTGGTCGGCTGCGAGCCGGAGGACTGCCTCCAGGTCTCGGGCAAGACCGGGGTCGGGGTGGAGGCCCTCCTCGACCGGATCGTCGAGCAGATGCCGGCGCCGGTCGGTGACCCGTCCGCCCCGGCGCGGGCGATGATCTTCGACTCGGTCTACGACACCTACCGCGGCGTCGTCACCTACGTCCGCGTCATCGACGGCGACCTCAACCCGCGCGAGAAGATCGCGATGATGTCGACGCGGGCGACCCACGAGCTGCTGGAGATCGGCGTCATCTCGCCCGAGCCGGTTCCTGGGAAGGGACTCGGGGTCGGCGAGGTCGGCTACCTCATCACCGGGGTGAAGGACGTGCGCCAGTCGCGCGTCGGCGACACCGTCACCAACGCCGCCAAGCCCGCGGCCGCGGCGCTGGGGGGCTACCGCGACCCCAAGCCGATGGTCTTCTCCGGTCTCTATCCCATCGACGGCTCCGACTACCCGGCGCTGCGCGAGGCCCTCGACAAGCTCAAGCTCAACGACGCCGCGCTGGTCTACGAGCCGGAGACCTCGGTGGCGCTCGGCTTCGGCTTCCGCGTCGGCTTCCTGGGAATGCTCCACCTCGAGATCGTTCGCGAGCGGCTCGAGCGCGAGTTCGACCTCGACCTCATCTCGACCCTGCCCAGCGTCTTCTACGACGTGACGATGGAGGGCAACAAGCACGTCGAGGTGACCAACCCGAGCGAGTACCCCGACGGGAAGATCACCGAGGTCCGCGAGCCCGTCGTGCGCGGGACCATCCTCGCTCCGTCGGAGTTCATCGGAGCGATCATGGAGCTGTGCCAGCAGCGGCGCGGCAACCTGCGGGGGATGGACTACATCTCCGAGGAGCGCGTCGAGATGCGCTACACGCTGCCGCTCGCCGAGATCGTCTTCGACTTCTTCGACCAGCTGAAGTCGCGCACCCGCGGCTACGCCTCGTTCGACTACGAGCCCGACGGCGACCAGGTCTCCGACCTCGTGCGCGTCGACATCCTGCTCCAGGGGGAGCAGGTCGACGCGTTCTCCTCCATCGTGCACAAGGACAAGGCCTACGCGTACGGCGTCTCGATGGCCGGCAAGCTGCGCGAGCTCATCCCGCGCCAGCAGTTCGAGGTGCCGATCCAGGCCGCGATCGGGTCGCGGATCATCGCCCGCGAGAACATCCGCGCGATCCGCAAGGACGTCCTCGCCAAGTGCTACGGCGGTGACATCACCCGCAAGCGCAAGCTGCTGGAGAAGCAGAAGGAGGGCAAGAAGCGGATGAAGATGGTCGGCCGCGTCGAGGTCCCCCAGGAGGCGTTCATCGCCGCGCTGTCCAGCGAGTCGGGGCCGGGGTCCAAGAAGTAGCGCCCGTACGGCGCCCTCGTCGTCGCCCGGGGCTTCACGAGGGTCAGGGGACGTGCGGCGCCGGCTGCTCGGCCGGTCCGAGCAGGGGTCGTAGCGTCACGACCAGCGCGGGCGCCGTCGCCGGGTCGGGCCCGAACCAGTCGTTGCTCGCCAGGACGACCGGGTAGGCGCGGGAGAGCAGTCGACGCCCGTCGTCGGTCAGCACGACCGCCGATCGGCGCCCGCGTCCTCGTCGCTCGCCGAGGTCGACCAGGCCGCGCTCGGCCAGCGTCCGGGTCATCACGGTCATGCTCTGCGGTCGCACGCCGACGGCCCGGGCCAGGTCGGCCTGCGCGAGCCCGCCTCGCCCCTGCGGGTCCCCGGACGCGGCGAGCTGCACGAGCACTCCGAACTCGACGGGCGTCAGTCCGTGCGGGGCCAGCTCGTCCGCGAGCCGTCGGGCCAGCGCCCGGGCGGCGCGGATGACGCTCCACGCCGCGATGGCGTCGACGTCCTGCGACGTCGGGGGGAGCGGATGGGACACCGGACGATCGTAGGCGTAGGCTTCAGTATCAGAAAACTGATACTCGGAGGCGACATGAACGGGACGGTGGCCATCACCGGCGTGACGGGGGACGTGGGGGGCAGGACCCTCGGGATGCTGCGGGAGGCGGGGGTCCCCGTACGGGGCATCGTCCGGCGGCCGGAGCAGGCGCGGGACCTCGAGTCCCGCGGGATCGAGGCCCGGATCGCCGACCTCGGCGACCGCGCGGCGACGACCGCGGCGCTGGAGGGGGTCGACCGGCTGTTCCTCGTGACGGCGGCCACGCCGCAGCAGCAGGTGCACGGGACGACGGCGGTGCAGGCGGCTCGGGATGCGGGCGTCCAGGCGCTCGTGCACCTGTCGGGCGGGGACACCGCGGAGCACTCACCGCTGCCGTGGGCGAGAGCGATCTGGCGGATCGACGCGCTGGTGCGCTCGAGCGGGCTGGCGTGGACGATCCTGCACGCGTCGGGGTTCATGACGAACCTCGAGCCGTCCGCGCCGGCGATCCGCCGCGGTCTCTTCCCGCAGACCATGGGGCGCGGCGTCATCGGGTGGATCGACACGTCCGACATCGCACGGGTCGCGACGACGGTGCTGCGCGGTGGCGAGCACCACGGGGCGGAGCCCGTGCTGACCGGCCCCGCGCTGCTCGACGGTCGGGGGGTCGCCCGCGAGCTGTCCGCCGGGCTCGGGCGCCGGGTGCGGTACGTGCACCTGCCGAGCCGGGTCTTCTCCGGGGTCCTGCGCGCGACCGGTATGTCGTCGTGGCAGGCAGAGGGGCTGCGACAGCAGTTCGGACGGGTGGCTCGGCACGGGCGGGACGGGGTGGACGTGCTCACGGACGACGTCGAGCGGATCACCGGCGTCCCCGCCCGTCCGCTCTCGGCGTGGGCGCGCGAGCGGCGGGCGGTCCTGCTCGGCGAGGGGTGAGGTCGGCGGCCTCCGGTGCGGACGTCGCCGGGGCGTGTCGGTGGCGGCCTCTACCGTGGACGCATGTTCGAATCGACGGGTGACGAAGGGCCGGCGGCCGGGTCGGTGCCGGCTGCTCGGGAGGTCCTCGTCGATCTCGAGGACCTGCGCCTCGATCCCACGGCCGTCGCGTTCGAGGCGATCCCGCTGGAGCCCCGCGCACGCCTGACGTGGTTGACGCAGGAGCTGCGTCGGGTGGGACGCCGCGTCGCCGAGGGGGACTTCACGGTGCCGCAGGGGCCTGCGGGCGAGCAACCGGGTGACGCGGGTGAGCCGGCTGCGTCATGGGGCTCCTCGATCGCGCCGGTGGTCGTGGTGGCGCCGGTGGACGCGGTCCGGGTCGAGGTGATCTCTCTGCTGGAGGCGGTGAAGTCGGTGGCGGCGGGGGCGCAGGCGAGGGTGACGGCGGCGTTCGCGGTCTCGCAGGAGGCGGCGGCCCGCGCGGTGCTCGACGCGCGCGCCGGGTCCGCCGCGGCGGACGGCACATCCCTCGGGCACGGCGACGAGCCGGGTGATCGGGGGTTGGTGCGTCGTCGGGTGCGGGCGGAGCGGTTGGCGCGTTCGTCGGTGGTGGGGCAGGTCGGGTTGGCGCGGCGGATCTCGCCGGCGCGGGCCTCGGCGTGCGTGGCCGCGGCGAAGGCGTGGACGTCGGACCTGCCTCGGACGTTGGCGGCGTTGGACGCGGGGGAGGTCTCGGAGTGGGGCGCGGAGATCGTGGCGCGGGAGACCAGCACGTTGACGCCGGCGCTGCGGCGGCGGGTGGACGAGCAGGTCGGGGAAGGTCTGCGGTGCTGGAGCGAGCGGCAGGTCCGGGCGGCGGTGATCGCGCGCGGGTACGCGTTGGACCCGCAGGCCGCGGTGAAGCGGCACGAGAAGGCCGTCGGGCAGCGTCGGGTCTCGACGCGACCCGCGGCCGACGGGATGCTGTGGCTGACGGCGTTGCTGCCGGTGGTGCAGGGCATCGCCTGCCAGGCGTCGCTGTCGGCGGCGGCGTCCGCGGCGAAGACGGCCGGCGACGGGCGCGGGACGGGGCAGCTGATGGCGGACCTGCTGGTGCAGGCCGTGACCGGGCAGTCGGCCGGGACGCCGGACCTGCCCGGGTGGGTCACCGACCCGACCCGGTGGGACAGCGACACCCCCACCCCGACCCCGACCCCGGCCCCGGCCCGGGCTTCGAGCCCGGCTCAACCCCCGAGTCCGGCCCAACCCCCGAGTCCGGCCCAACCCCCGAGCCCAGGAGAGCCCCCGGCTCCGGGAGAGGCCACGCCTCCGGAAGAGCCCGCAGCCGCAACGGCCAGTACGGCCAGTACGGCCAGTACGGCCAGTACGGCCAGTACGGCCGGTGAGGTGCAGGAGCCACGAGGTCAGGGCGGTCCGCCGGCGGTGCCGGTCGAGGTCCAGCTCGTCGTCTCGGCCGAGGCGTTGTGGGGCGACCCCGACGACCCGGGCTACGACCAGCCGGCCCACGTGCCGGGGTACGGCCCGATCCCGGCGTGGCTGGCCCGGCACCTGGTCCGCGGCGCCCCCGACGCCCACCCTGAGGTCGGGGTGCGGGCGGCGACGTTCCTGCGCCGGCTGTGGGCGTGCCCCGACACCGGCGCCCTCGTCGCGCTCGAGTCCCGACGCCGCGTCTTCGACGGCGGCCTGCGCCGCTTCCTCATCGCCCGAGACCAGACCTGCCGCACCCCGTACTGCGACGCCCCCATCCGCCACGGCGACCACGTCACCCCCCACACCGACGGCGGCCCCACCACCGCCGCCAACGGCCAAGGCCTCTGCGCCCGCTGCAACCAGACCAAGGAAGCCCCCGGCTGGCACACCCAGACCCTCCACCCCGGCCAGCGAGGCGACCACGGCCGAGTGGGTGGTCGCGACCCGTCGGCGGGCGCCCTCGTGGCGGGAGGATCCCTGGCGCCGCCGACCCTGCACGAGGTGCTCATCACGACACCGACGGCTCTGACCTATCGCTCGACCGCGCCGTCGGTCCTGTCTCGCCCGTCGAGCAGACGTGCCACGTCCAGGTCGTCGAGAAGATCGAACCGCCGCGACCTCGTCCGAGCGGCTGGGCGGTCACGGACCCGACGACAGCTGGCCCACGCCGTCCACGACCTGCGCGCCGGTCGGCCGGAGGGGCGAGCCGTGCGCCGACTGAGCCGCGTCGAACGTCGCCTCGTCGAGCTGCTCGCACTGGCCGCCTGACGGTGATGATAGGTGTGAGACCCTGCGCTGGGCCGAGAGGGAGGCCCCCGTCGCACGAACGTCCCTGTCGGGCCGCCGCCCGGACCGTCGTCGACCAATCCCACGTCGGCACCCGACCCCGCCACCCACACTGGGGAGGTGAGGATCGGGGTCGCCGGGGCGACCGGCACCGTGGGCCGCCTCGTCGCGCGCACCGCCGACGACCGCGGCCACGAGGTCGTCCCCCTCGCCCGCTCGCTCGGGGTCGACCTCAGCACCGGCGACGGCCTGCGCGAGCGGCTGCACGGCGTCGACGCCGTCGTCGACGTCACCAACGTCTCGACGCAGCGGCGGTCCGTCGCGGAGGACTTCTTCACCTCGGTCACCGGCCACCTGCTCGCCGCCGAGCAGGCCGCCGGCGTCGGCCACCACGTCCTGCTGTCCATCGTCGGGATCGACGACGTGCCGTCGGGCTACTACCTCGGGAAGGTGGCGCAGGAGGCCGCCGTACGGGCCGGGCCGACGCCCTGGTCGATCCTGCGGGCGACGCAGTTCCACGAGTTCGCCGAGCAGATGCTCGACGTGGCCCGGGTGGGTCGCACCAGTCTGGTGCCCGACCTGCTCAGCCAGACCGTCGCCGCCGCGGATGTCGCGAAGGTCCTGGTGGACGCGGTCGAGCGCGGACCCCGGGGTCGCCTCGTTGACCTCGGCGGCCCGGCCGTCGCGCGGCTGCCGGACCTCAGCCGCAGGCTCGTCGGCGCCGTCGGGGAGCACCGGCGCGTCGTGCCGCTCCCGCTCCCCGGGCGGACGGGTCGCCTGATGCGTGAGGGAGCGCTGCTGCCACGCGGACGGTGGCGCGTCGGGGACACGACGTTCGAGGCGTGGCTGACCGAGCGGGCCGCACGCCCGGGAGGCTGAGGGCCGGGCTCAGTCCGGCGGGTGGACGCCCAGCTTGGTCCGCAGCCCGTCGCGCAGCCGCTCGACCTCGTCCGCCGGGAGGCCCTGGGCGGCGAGCCAGCCGCGGACGCCGCCGTACTCCCGGTCGAGGGTGTCGAGCAGGATCCGCATCGTGTCCGACCGCGGTGACTGCTGGTCCACCGTCTTGCCCTCGAGGTTGGTCGCGTACGCCGGTCGCCCGGTCAGCCGGGCCAGGATCTGCGGGACCCGCTCGGCGGACGCGGCGTAGTCGGCGACCACGGCGTCCTCCTCGACGCCGGCCAGCGCCAGCGCGAGGCCGACGACGGTCCCGGTCCGGTCCTTGCCGGCCGCGCAGTGGACCACCACGGCCCCCGGCGCGTCCGCGATCGTACGCAGCGCCGCCAGCACGTGGTCGGGACGCTGCTCGAGGTACCCGAGGTAGTGCTGCGACCAGAACCGGTCGTGCCGCTCCGTCACATCCGTCGCATCCGTCGCATCCGTCGCATCCGTCGCATCCGTCGCATCCGTCGCGTCCGAGGAGCCCGAGGAGTCCGCGGCGTCCACCGCGTCCGCGGCGGCGGATGCCTCCGACGCGCCCCGCTCCCCGGCCGCGTCCCCGACGGTGCGGTCCTTCTTCCACGGCAGCTCCCGCTCGGCCGCCGGGATCCCGCTCTCGGGGCTGTCCTCGCGGTAGAGCGTCAGGTGGACGATCTCGACCCCCGGCTCGGCGACGAGCGGCCCGTCGCCCTCCTTGGCCACCTCGACGTGCGTGCGCAGGTCGACGACCGTCGTCACCCCGAGGTCGTCCACGAGGTGGCGGACCGCCGCCGGGCCGAGCTCCTGGAGGTTGTCCGACCGGATGAGCCGTCCCGGCGCGGTGGTGCCGCCGCCGACCACCGGGAGCCCGCCCAGGTCCCTCATGTTGACGACCCCGTCGAGCTCGAGCCACGACGGGACGGCGGTGGGCGCGGACGGCGGCTCGGCGGCGGCGGAGGAGGTCACGTCCCGACCCTAGGCGCCCCGTCCGACCCGGACGGGAACAGGTGGCCATCACCGCTCCGAGTCAGATATCTTGACGTCAAGATATCTAAGGAGCGCCCGTGACCGGCCTGACCCACCGAGGCATCCCGACCGACCCGGTCCTGTGGGTCCTCGCGGCCGCCACCCTCGTCAACACCCTCGGCAACGGCGCGGTCATGACGACCACCGCGCTGTACTTCACGCGGGTCGTCGGGCTGACCGCCACGCAGGTCGCCCTCGCGCTCAGCGTCGGAGCGGCGGTCGCCCTCGTCACCCAGGTCCCGTTGGGCCACCTCGGCGACGTCCGCGGCCCGCGCGAGGTGCTGCGCCTCCTCATCGCTCTCACCGGGGTCGCCACGCTGGGCCTCACCCTGGTCCGCAGCCCGTGGCAGCTCGTCGTGGTCCTCGGTCTCGAGGCCCTCGTGGACCGCGGTGCCTCGGCGGTCCGCAACGGGTACGTCGCCCGCGCTGCGACCGGGGGGCGCGGCGTCGCGTTCAAGGCGTACCTGCGCTCGACGACCAACGTCGGCATCTCGCTCGGCGCCCTCCTCGGCGGTCTCGCCCTCGCCGTCGACACCCGCTGGGCCTTCCTCGCCGTCTTCGTCGTCAACGCCCTGACGTTCTTCGTGACCGCGCTCGTCCTCGGCCGACTGCCGCACCTCGCCCCCGCTCCCGCCCGGGCCGTCGGCGAGCCGCGGCTCGCCGTCCTGCGGGACACGCCGTACGCCGTCGTGTCCCTCCTCGTCGGCATCTACTCGATGCACTTCTTCGTCATCGAGCTGGCCGTCCCGCTGTGGGTCTCGACCCACACCTCCGCGCCGACCTGGGTCGTCGCCGCGACGATGCTCGTCAACACCGTCGCCGTCGCGGCGTTCCAGGTCCGCCTCGCGCGCGGCTCGGACACCGTCCCGGCGGCCGCCCGGCTGATGGCCCGCTCCGGCGTCTGGGTCGTGGCCGGGTTCGCGGTCATCCCGCTCGCGAGCGGGGTGCCCGCCTGGCTCGCCGTGGCCCTGCTCCTCGCCGGCGCCGGCCTGCACGTCGTCGGCGAGATGACCGGCTCCGGCGGCCAGTGGGGCGTCCAGATGGGGCTGGCGCCGGCCGAGCGGCAGGGCCAGTACCAGGGGTTCGCCGGGCTCTCCTTCTCACTGGCCTCGATCGCCGCGCCGCCGCTGGTCGCGGTGCTGTGCATCGGCTGGGGCCGTCCGGGCTGGCTCGTGCTCGGCGGGATCATCCTGCTCGCCGGGGTGCTCGTCGTGCCCGCCTCGACCTGGGCCCTGCGCACCCGGACCCGGTACGGCGTCCTCACCCACTCGGGATGACGCCGCACCCCTGGGGGAGACTGGGCCGGTGCCCAGCGCCCTGCCCGACGGTGACCCCGCCCCGCCCACGGGCGAGCTGCCCGGGTCCGCCCTCGCCCACCTGGGCACGGCGCCGTTCGGGATGTACGTCCACGTCCCGTTCTGCTCGGTGCGCTGCGGCTACTGCGACTTCAACACCTACACGCTGAGCGAGCTCGGTGACGGCAGCCTGCCCGGCACCGGCACGACGACGTACGCCGACGCGGCGCTCACCGAGCTCGACCTGGCCGCCCGCGTCCTCGGCGACCGGGCCCCGACCGTCGACACCGTGTTCGTCGGCGGCGGCACCCCGACGATGCTGGCCGCCGGCGACCTCGTCCGCGTCCTCGACGGCATCCGCGAACGCTGGGGTCTGGCGCCCGACGCGGAGGTGACGACCGAGGCCAACCCCGACTCGGTCAGCCGCGACGGTCTGGCGGCGCTCGCCGCCGGCGGGTACACCCGCGTCAGCCTCGGGATGCAGAGCGCCGTCCCGCACGTCCTGCGGACCCTCGACCGCACCCACGACCCCGAGGGCGTCGCGCGCGCGGTCGGGTGGGCGCGCGAGGCCGGGCTGCAGGTCAGCCTCGACCTCATCTACGGCACGCCGGGGGAGTCGGTCGACGACTGGCGCACCAGCCTCGAGGCCGCGCTCGCGCTCGAGCCGGACCACGTGTCGGCGTACGCGCTCGTCGTCGAGGAGGGCACCCGGCTCGCGGTGCAGGTGAGGCGCGAGGAGGTCCCCGCGCCCGAGGACGACGACGAGGCGACCAAGTACGAGCTCGCCGACGAGCTGCTGACCGGCGCCGGCCTGGGCTGGTACGAGGTGAGCAACTGGGCCCGCACCCCGGCGAACCGCTGCCGGCACAACCTCGGCTACTGGTCCGAGGGCGACTGGTGGGGCGTCGGTCCCGGCGCGCACGCGCACGTCGGTGGCGTGCGCTGGTGGAACGTCAAGCACCCCGCCGGGTGGGCCCAGCGGCTGGCCACCGGCGTCTCGCCGGCCGCGGCGCGCGAGGTCCTCACCGACGAGCAGCGGTACGACGAGCGGGTCCTGCTCGGCGTCCGGCTGGCCGACGGGCTGCCGGTCGACGACCTGCGACCGGCCGGCCGTCCGGCCGTGGCCGGCCTGGTCGCCGACGGTCTGGTCGACGGGACGTCCGCGGTCCGCGACCGCCGCGTCGTGCTCACCCGTCGCGGGCGGTTGCTCGCCGACACCGTGGTGCGGCGCCTGCTCGGGGTGTGATCCCCGAACGCATCTTTCCAGGAAGCCTCAGTGCAGGATGCGGATCTGGAAGGGGTAGGAGTACGTGCGCCCCTGGCTCGCGCGGTAGGCGGCCAGCAGGTGCCAGACGACCATCCCGACGTTGGCGATGAGGAAGAGGATGATCGCCAGCGGGATGAGGACCACCGTGAACAGGCAGATCCACGCGACGACGTTCATCACCCACAGGCCGAGGTTGAAGTTGAACGAGCCGGCGGCGGCCTGGCGGACCATCGGGCTGCGGTCCTTGTAGATCGCCCAGATGACGAGCGGGCCGACGAAGCTGAGCCAGCCGGCGGTGACGATCGCGGCGATGAGCGCGGACAGGTGGGCGAGGACGCTCGCCGTGCGCTCCTCGCTGCTGATCGCCGGTCGGGCGCCGCCGTACGGCGGGACGGGGGGCGGGACGCTGGACATGGGGCGCTCCTGTTCGAGGGGTCGGTGGACGGTGCCAGCAGTGTGACGCCGGCCGGACGGCCGCTGTTCCGTCCGACACCCCGGTCCGGGGTGCGGTCAGGGTCGCGTCCGGGACGACCCTCAGGGGGCGGTGACGAAGTCGATGAGCTCCTCGACGCGACCGAGCAGCGCCGGCTCGAGGTCGGCGTAGGTCCGCACCGTCCCGAGGATCCGCTTCCACGCCCGCGCCACGTCGGCCTGCGTCGCGTGCGGCCAGCCGAGCTCTTCGCAGATCCCGTGCTTCCACTCGATCGTCCGCGGGACGACCGGCCACTGCGTCCAGCCCAGCCGCTCCGGCCGCACCGACTGCCACACGTCGACGTACGGGTGCCCGACGACGTGCACGTGCTCGCGGGCCTGCGGCAGCGCGAGCGCCTGCTGCACGAGCCGGGTCTCCTTCGAGCCGGGCACGAGGTGGTCGACGAGGACGCCCATCCGCCGCCCGGGCCCGGGGCCGAAGTCGCGGATGGCCGCGCCCAGGTCGTCGACGCCGTCGAGCATCTCCACGACGACGCCCTCGACCCGCAGGTCGTCGCCCCACACCTTCTCGACCAGCTCGGCGTCGTGCCTCCCCTCGACGAAGATCCGGCTGCCCGAGGCGACCCGCGCCCGCTGCCCGCTGACGGCGACCGACCCGCTCGCCGTGCGCGACTCCGTACGGCGGGCCGCGGCGAGCCGCTCGCGCGCGGCGGCCACCGGCGGGGTGAGGACGACCGGCTTCCCGTCGAGGAGGAACCCCGGCCCGAGCGAGAAGCCCTTGGTGCGCCCGCGGCGGTCCTCGAGGTGGACGACGTGGATCCCGCCGGCCTTCTCCACGCGGACGACGGCGCCGACCCAGCCGGTCTCGACGTCCTCGACGACGAGGCCGGGCTCGGCGGCGACCTCGGTGGAGCGCCCGTTCCTCGGCGTCTTCCAGTCGCCGGAGAGCACGTCGGCGCCGTACCGGTCGCCGTAC